>WHSP01000188.1 GCA_009380025.1 Gemmatimonas sp.
GTTTACCTGCACCACAACGAGAGGCCCCTCCGTCACCTCGCGCCGGAACGACGCAGGTAAACTGAGCCTCCCCTTGTCATCTACCTGATGCACGTAGCTGCCGAGGAACCCGCTCATGCCGGCCAAGGACTGCAGAAATGATGCCCCACTCTTCCCCACTTTCCCCCATTTCGTACCCAAAACTACGTTCACCACACCACGAGTCAAGGGTTTCGGCACTCTGCATGAGCTGTCGTAGCGTGTTGGGAAATCGTATCTTCGGTGGCTCTTCGGCGATGAAAGGGAGAGGGAAAGCGGAGGCGGTGGGAAATGAGAAAACCCCCGGCTGCCGAAGCAGCCGGGGGTCCTCAGAAGAAACCTGGAAGCGGACCGCTACCGATTGGCGGCGCGGATGACGGCTTCCTGGTTTGTGATGTACTGCTGCGCGCCGTCGAGGACCTGGGCAGCCTGGCCGTGGTTCGAGGATTCGAGCCGAGGAATGGCGTCTCGGAAGAACTCGAGGGCTCGCTCGGCCTGCTCGGCGTTGCCCTGCGTGTTGGCGCGAGCGATCGCCTCGCCCTGCTTGTAGAGCGCGTAGCCCCAGTAGAAGGCGATGTCGCTCCGGCCGTCCGCTGCCGCGTAGTTGTGGGCGGGCTCGAGGACCGAGGCGGCCTCGGCGAAGTTCTCGGCCTCGATGGCACGCGCGCCGATGCCGTAGAGCACCTGGGCAACCGTTTCGGCGCCTCCGGCCTCGGCGGCCCGATCGAGGTCTGCAAATGCCTGCTCCCGCTGATCGTTCTCGAGATAGGCCTGGGCCCTGCGGACGTAGACGTTCTCCTGGTCCGGATTGATCTCGATCACGCGGTTGAGAGCGTTGATCGCCTCTGCGTGCTGACCAGCGCTGGACAAGACCGTAGCGTACTGCGACCAGACCTGAGCGTCATCGGGGAAGCGCTGAGTCGCGTCTTCGGCGATGGCGATCGCTTCGTCGGTCCGGCCCAGCTCGTTGTTGACGGCGATGGCCTGTCGAAGCGCCGCAGCAGGCACTTCGTCGCCGTTGGAGTAGCCGGCTTCATAGGCCTGGAGGGCGACCATGAAGATTTGGCGCGCCGTGGTGCTATCGGCCTGCTCCTGCGCCCTCTGGCCGGCGGCGGTCGCCATTTGGAAGAGGTAGCCCTGGAACTCGGTATTGTCGGCGGCGTCCTGAACGGCAGGCTCGAGGAGGCGGTACGCGGAGATATAGTCTCCGGTCTCGGCAATATCGTTCGCCAGCGTCATGCGGACGTCGACGTTGCCGGGATTGATCTCCATGTACCGGTTGTAGAAGTCCATCGCGTTGTCCTGGCGGTCCAGCCGGCTGGCGGCCAGGCCCGCACCGAGAAGGGCGTCCTGGTGCGTAGGGTCGACCTCGAGGAGCTGCTCGTACGTCTCCAGCGCCTCGGCCTCCCGGCCCTCGATATTCAGCAGCGCCGTCGCCTTGCCGTACAGCGCCGACGTGCTGTTCGGAACGATTGCCAGGGCCCCTTCACAGGTCTCGAGCGCCCGGTCGTACTGATTGCTCGACAGGTAGTCGTTGCAGAACGCGGCCTGACGGATTCCTTCCACGGACTCCGAGAAGGTCCCGAAGATGGAAGCCGCGAGTTCTTGCGGCGTACCCCCCGAAGCGCCCTCGACGGTGATCTCATCGCCGCTACGAGTGTCGACGAAGACCATATCGGCCTGGAGGCCGGCGCCTCCTTCTTGGACCGAACCCCACGAAACGAGCTGCGCCTCGATCTGCTGCGCAAGCTGACGGGCGGTGACCTCGTTCAGCTCCGCGAGGTCATATTCTCCCATCACCCGGCGAACCTCGCCGTCGGCGATCGCAGCGTGGGTCGACATCTCCGTGACGAGGGCGCGCAACTCGTTGGCCACGACGTCGCCGCTCGGGCCCTCCAGGGCCGGGATCATCACGAGATAACGTCCCCCCAGGTCACCCCCCAACTCGACTCCGGCGCCAGCAGCCGCACAGCCAGCGGCCGATAGAGCGACCGTCGCCGTCAGCAGGGCGCTAGGTACGAAACGTGGCATTTACCACTACTCCGGTTAAAGTGAACGATTCGGCCGCTGACGACCGCGTCGGGGGCTGCAACCCCCAATCTTGGAAAAGTTTTAGTGTTCCTCCGCACCACTGGACGCGATCACACGTCACACACAAACCACCGCTGTGGAAGTCACTCGCCCGCGAACGAGTTTCCGTTGCGGCGGGATCGTATGTGGGAGGGCAACGGAGGCGACGGGCACACGGTCCGTCGCCATCGCTCTCTACCAGCGATCCGAACTGCCGTTGGAACTAAGCTGCAACGATGGGACGTGCACCGGGCCGGCCGGAAGCCCTTGGCGACAGACAGACAACATGTTGCATGCAATGCCCGCAGGCGATGGCACTATCCAGTGGGAGATGTAAGATGTCTAGTACCTTTCGACTCGTCAAGGCTCTGGCCCCCACGGCTTCCCGCTCGCGACTCGCCTGGAAAAGCGGTTCTGCCGATAAGCGAGCCGAGCGCGGCGCCGACAAGAGCACCCGTCAACGCGCCCGCACCGCCGAAGGCGACCGTGGCGGCCCACGTCTCCATGTGGATGTGCGGGGCCGCCAGCGGCCCCGAGATCAAGCCGATGGTAGCCCCGAAGTACAGTCCCCAGAGCACGCCCGTCCGCGTGCTGGTGAGCTTGGCCGTCAACCGGGTGTCAGACGGGTTACGGAGGTTGGCTCCGGCCTCTTGCTCGGGCCGAACCCGTGACCCGTCGGCCGAAGAGGGTTAGACTGCCCTTTGACAGTCTGCTCGGCAGCGAAGACGCTCAGATCCGTTTCCGAGCTTCTGAATCACGATTGCCAAGAAATGCATTCTTCGCATGTGCGCACATTACGAAGCGCTCCCCGACGTCCCGGAGCCCTTCGCCGAATACCGCCTCACCTGGTTCTCGCCCCGACTCAGCGAGACGCAGACCGAAATGTATCCACGCTACCTCAGTCCCGTGATCCGGACGCGGCAAGGTGAGCCGGGCCTCGATGCGATGACCTGGGGTCTCATCCCCTTCTGGGCGAAAAGAGGCGGATGCAAAGAGGTTTCGTCACAACTTCAATGCGAGAGCGGAGACGATCGACACCGTCGCTTCGTTCAGCGCTCCCTTCAGGGCCCGCCGGTGTATCGTGCCCGCCGCGGCGTTCGTCGAGTTCCCGATGGTGGGGGGAACGAAGGTACGGCATCGAGTAACTCGGGCGGACGGTCGGCCGATTCTATTCGCCGGGCTCTGGGACCGCTGGCGGGGAGGCGGCGCCGAGGTCTACAGTTTTACAATCATCACCGCCGAGCCGAGCGAGGAGCTCCGATGGCTTCACCACCGAATGCCTGTTATCCTCAGCGACGAGGCGTCGGAGGTGTGGCTGGACCGCGATGTGGGGGTCGCAGAGAGCAAGGCCCTGCTCGTCTCACCGGAGGCGGACGCGCTGTGTGCCGTCCCCGCGTGACAGCGATCGAGGCTTCGTGTTTCTCCACCGTTCTGTGAAGGGCCCCCGGTCCGCCAGGCGCGGTCGTCAGGCGCGGACCTTTCGACCTTTTGCGGTCATGCGTCCGATCGAAACGGTTCAGGTGGAATGCCGGCTCGGCAAGCGAAACGGGTTCAGCCCAGCGGCCGGTCGCGACTCGCGGACCAAACGGATAGTGACTTGAAGGGAAGTAGAGTGTGACACCACCACGGGTTAGCCACTTGAGCATGTAGGCACTTCGTCCAATGCCGGATTCCCTCGCCGACGGCAAGATTGTCAGCTGTGGACGTCCAATCGGCCGAACCGACGGCCGCTGGCGTGAATTGCGTGCGAGGACGCAATCCGTCCTTATGGCGCGCCATCCACCACGGATACGTCGCCTTCTACGCGGACGAGGCCCATTCTCAACGGGAACCCCTGGCTCGGATTTTCCCCGATTCCGCGATCGGCACTCGATCCCGGGTTATCGGTGCCGGAATCGACCGCGGTTGTCGATCCAGCCGAGACCGCGGCGCATGTCGGCCCGTACTCCACCGGTTCCGGCGCGTCGACGGGTCGAGCAGAGTGGGTACGGGTGGAACCGTCGGGCCCGATCGGACAGGCCGACATGAAACCGGCCATCGCGGCACTCCTGCTCGCGGCGACCTACTACGCGTGGGCCAAGCTCGGTTTCCTCCTCACCTTCCAACCCCAGGCCGTCTCGACCCTCTGGCTTCCGAACGCGATCATGCTCGGCGCGTTCGCCATCACTCCTGTCCGCTCCTGGTGGTTGTTCCTGCTTGCGGTACTCCCGGTCCACTTCGCGTTGGAGCTCAGCGCCGGCGTTCCTCTGGCGATGGTGCTCTGTTGGTACGTCAGCAATTCAACCGAGGCCCTTCTCGGCGCGGTGATCTTGAAGAGCCGTGCCGAGCGCACGTTCCGGCTCGATCGTTACGTCAACGTTGTCATCTTCATCCTCGGTGCCGCTTTTCTCGCACCGCTGCTCACGTCGTTTCTGGATGCAGCCTTCGTCAGGCTGAATGGTTGGGGCGAAAGTGGCTACTGGACCATCTGGCAGAACCGCTTTTTCTCGAACGCGCTAGCGACGCTGATGGTGGTTCCGGTGGTCTTGGCCATTCCCGGAACCAGCTTGGCCTCCCTTCGCCGCGTCCCGGCCCGTCGGTATGTCGAGGCCGCCCTGCTGGCCGGATGCATTCTCACCGTCAGCCTCGTAGCGTTCGGTCTGGCGGAAAACGAGAGCCATCGCACGCCGGCACTACTCTACGCGCCCTTGCCGTTCCTGCTGTGGGCCGCGGTTCGTTTCGGGCCGAGTGGAGCCAGCCTCGGCCTGCTCGGGGTCGTCCTGGTCTCGATCTGGAACGCCGTCCAGGGCCGCGGTGCGTTCGTGGCCTATTCACCCGAGCAGAACGCCCTCGCGATTCAGCTGCTGTTCATCGGTGTTGCAATCACACTCCTCTCTGTGGCCGCCGCCGTAGAGGAGCGGAAGCGGGCCCAGGAGATCGCCAGATTGAAAGGCGAGCAGCTGCAGCTCGCGTTGGATGCGGCTCAAATGGGAATGTGGGACTGCCGAATCGATAACCGATCCATGGAGATATCGGCGGAATCGAGACGGATCCTCGGCATCGAGGGCGACGAGTCGGTCATCGCGTTGGAGCGGTTCCTCGACCGGGTGGATCCGACCGATCGTACGGCCGTCGCCCGTGCCATCGAGCACTCGTCTCGCACGGGACAGCCGTTCGACCTGGAGTTCCGGGTCAATCCGTGGCAACGCCACAGCAGCTGGGTGCTCGTGAAGGGTAAGGTGCTGCTCGACGACGGCGATCGCCCTGGCCGGGTCATCGGGCTCTGCGCGGATATCACGAAGCGCAAGTCCGAGGAGGTGTTGGCCAGCGAACAGCACCGGATTCTGGAGATGATCGCGGCCGGCGCTCCGCTCGAGAGCGTGCTCGACCGGCTGGTCGGCTTGATCGAGTCGGAGTCACCGGGGATGATTTGCTCCGTCCTCCTGCTCGACGCCGACGGGGTCCACGTCCGTCACGGCTCTGCCCCTCGGCTTCCCCAGGCATACATCAAGGCCGTGGACGGACTGCCGATCGGACCGACCGCCGGTTCGTGCGGAACGGCGATGTACCTGGGTAGGCCCGTCATCGTGGCTGATATCCTGGAAAGCCCCCTATGGGAGGCCTACCGCGACCTGGCATCGTCATACGGCCTCCGCGCATGCTGGTCCACCCCGATCCTCTCTGAGCAGGGGGAGGTGCTGGGATCGTTTGCGGCCTACTATCGCGAACCCCGTGAACCGACGACAACAGAGCTGGAGCTGATCGAGATCGCGAGGCACTTCGCTTCGATCATGCTCGAGCGGAAGCGTGCGGAGGAGGGGGCCCACGATCAACGCCGTGCACTTACCCACCTCGGACGCGTGGTGATGCTCGGGGAGTTCGCGGGGACCCTCGCGCACGAGCTCAGCCAGCCGCTCACTGCGATCTTGAGCAACGCCCAGACGGCTCAGCATCTCGCCGACCGGGAGCCGGCAGACCTCTCCTCGATCCGCTTCATGTTGGGGGACGTGGTCGACTCCACCTACCGGGCGAGCGAAATCATCCAGCGCCTCCGGGCGATGCTGAGGAACGAGAACGCTCGGCATGAACCGCTGGACATCAACGAGGTCACCAACCTTTCACTCGACTTCGCTCGGGGGGATCTGGCCGCCCGCGGCGTCCGCGTGGAGGCACTGCTGGCTCCCCACGTTCCCCCTTTCATCGGCGATCGGGTTCAGCTCCAACAGGTGGTCCTCAACCTGATCATCAACGCCAGCGACGCTATGGCGGCCGTCGCGCCTGTGGACCGCCGACTCACCGTGGCGACGCGTCAGGCCGAATCGGATGGGTTGGTTGAGCTGGCGATCGTCGACCGCGGCACCGGCGTTCCGACTGACCTCATGGACCGCATCTTCGAACCCTTCTTCACCCTCAAGGAGCACGGCCTGGGCCTCGGCCTACCGATCTGCAAATCCATCGTAGAACTACACCGGGGTAGGCTCTGGGCGGAGAACAATCCCACCTGTGGAGCCACATTCTACCTCACCTTCCCGAGCGCCTCAGAGAGCCCTGCCAACCTCGTCAGCGCGCTCCACGCGGTACAGATGAGCTGACGGTCGGACGCGATGGCCGGTCCTCCAGACTGGGGGGTCGGACGACCTCCGCCTCGTCACCCTCCTCCCTTCGCGACGGGGAATGACGACGACATCTGGCCCCGCGATGACCCGAGAGGTACTAGGCGAACCCAACCTGCCGTGGATTGTCTTCCTGGTAGACCACCCGGGCGATCATGTGGGGGGGATACGCAGCAAAGCCCTCGCCATCGAGCTTCTGGATCGCGCCAAACTGAATGATCGACTGAGCCTTGGCGATTGCTTCGCCAGCGCCCTTTGTCGAGATCGTACTGGCTTCGAAGGACTGCCCATCGGTGGTCACGACCCAGAGCTTCATTCGCCTGGTCTCCCTGTCTGAGTTCTGTGTACTCGTTATGTACTTAGATCCGCCCCGCTCTCGTACCTTCAATGGGCGCTGAGGGGATTCGAACCCCCGACCTTCTCGGTGGTGGTCGACAAGCGGTGCCGAAGCTGTGTCGTTTTCAGAACGAACCGACGACCTCGACCGTGATCCCTGCGCGACGCTTCCCGTTCGGCCGCGGACCTACCTGGATCCGGATTTCCATGTCGAGGGCGTTCAGGTACCGCTCCAGGCGCTCCATGCTGAAACGCGAGAGCTTCCCACGTACCAATTCGGACACGTCGGGCTGCGCCGCTCCCAGCAGTTCGGCTGCCTCGGCTTGTGTAAGCCCGCGGTCGCGGATGCTTTTCCGTATTATGCGGGCGAGCTCTGCCTTGGCGAGATGTTCTTCGGCATCGCGCATCCCCATATCGTCGAACACGTTGCCGCTGCTGTCGTGGACTTCCAGGTCATCGCTCATTGTCCTTCTCCTTCGTAGAACCGGACCTGATGGGCCTCCGCAGCTCTCAGGCGCCCGCGAATCAGCTCCCTGTCCGGCTGCGGTGTGGCGATGCCGGCCTTCGACTTCTTCTTGAAGACGTGGAGCACGTAGACAGCACCCTCAAGAACAACCGTGTACGCAGCTCGATAAGTATCGCGGTGGAAATCCTCCGCCAGCCTCATGACTTGCCGTGGAAGCCCCTCCCCAAAGGAACGCGCCCCTTCGGGTCTATTCCCCGTACTGAGCGTCGAGCAGGGCCGAACCGAAACGTCCTGCACTTCCTCCGGCATCTCCTTCAGGTCCTTCTTGCTCGAACCAGACGAAATGGAGGGGCTTTCGCTCGGAATCGCTCATGTGCAAGTATAGCACCAGTGCTATAGGCAAGCAACCGTATTCGCATATCGCTGTCAAGCACGGATAGAAATGTCTCCGGGTTTCAGCGGATAGAAATGTCCCCTGGTTTTGAAGGGTGAGTTTTCCACGCGCT
>WHSP01000189.1 GCA_009380025.1 Gemmatimonas sp.
GAACGTCGGTGATTCGGGCGTGAGCCAATAATGTCATCCCCGAACAAGCGGGGATCCAGTTCCCTTCGTCGGCTTGTCGCGCCATGGATTCCCGCGTTCGCGGGGAAATGACGACAGAGATGACCAAGCCTTCGTCGTCCTTGTCTTGCCATCGTGACTCGTCCCAAAGGGGCAAGTTGTCTGCCAGCGGTACCTCCCGGCAAGGACGCCGATGCGCCGGATAGCGTCAGCGGCGGTCAGCCCCTAACGAGCTTCCCCCGGCGTCTGGAATTCGTAGCGACCTACCCTGAACCTTTGCGGCAGCAAGGAAAGAGAGCTATCGTCCGCAGACCGTAACGGCCGGCCCTTCGGTCGAGCGGCTCCGCTGGGACCCTGTGCCGCGCGCCGTGCTCACCGAATGCCCGACAGCGACCTTCTGACCTGGCTCTCCTCGGTCCTCATCCGCTCGGGACCCGGAGTTCTATTCGTCGCGTGCCTTCTCGAAACCGCCATCTTCGCCGGGCTCATCGTACCGGTCGGTGGCCTGATCGCCTTCTCGGCGATGCTCTCCTCACGCGGTATCTTCTCCCCCGCCGAAATCATCGCCGCCGCCTTCTTCGGGGCCCTCATCGGTGATCAACTCGGATTCGCCGTCGGGCGATGGTTCATCGCCAATGCACAACCGCCCCGCGGCAAAGTCTCCCAAGTCTGGGCCAGCACCCTGGTTCGAGCCGACACGCTGATTCGCGAACGTGGAGCTTTCGGCGTATCCGTTGGCCGAGCCATCCCGTTCCTCCGGACCATCATGCCGTGGTTCGCCGGCAGATCGGGCCTCGCCTGGGGCCGCTTCTTCTTCTTCGACCTCGTCGGGGTCATCATCTGGGGCACAATCTACATCGGGGGCGGCTTCCTCGCCGGGGAGAGTTGGCGCCAGGTCGCTGGACGATACGGTGAAGAAGCCGGCGCAGGCGTTGCCATCGTCCTCATCCTCGCCTTCCTGCTCCTGAGCCGGCAATCGCTCCTGAACGTGTTCCGGAGGCGGTCGACAGAGGTCTGACAATGGTGGGGCGTTTCGACCGCGCACACCCTTGAGGGTTTCCGCGGGCGGTGGTGGGCAGTTTGGATCGTGGGGAGGGGTCAGCGCCGCCGACGCAGATCGAAGGCGCCGTCGGATCGGATGGAACGTCGTCGCGCCGCTTGCTCCTCCACATAGCGCAGACCCTTCTCGGTCATACAGATCCGGGGGCCGGAACCGAGGTAGTTCAGGTACCCGTTGTGCTCGAGGAAGTGAATTCCACGGAAGAGGTCCTCGGTTCGAACGTTCAGGGCTCCGCCGACTTCGGCGCCGGTCACGATATTCTCGCAGCACCTGCCGGCGCGGTCGTAGACCGCCTGCAGGATCGTGTAGCGTAGTTGTTCCTCGCCCCAATCGGAGGAACGGCCGGTATCGAGTGCATCATTCATGATGGACGTCTCCCCGGGTTGCAGTGCAGCCCACGTCACGTGGCAATCGAAGTGCCAGTAGGACAACGCGTTGGAACGTCCTTGCAAACCGACCTGGCGGTGGCTGGTGTCGGACGCGACACTGGGGTGGGGATGCGGAGGTTGGGTCAGCCTTCCGGGGGCTCGAGGGTCAGGATGAGGTAGTCGGCTTTGTCCTGGTGTTCGGTGAGGTCGGGATTCACGAGCTCGGGGAGCTGAACGGTCGCGATGACGCGCACCACGGCGTCCGGTTGCCGACGTAGGAGCCGTGGCACGATCCCTAGGAAGTGATCGGTGTGGAAGGAGCCGTTGACGTGAAAAAGGAGCGGCTCGGAATCCATGATGGGAGCGACGGCTTCTGCCATCGTCTCGTCACGGACGCATTGAGCCTCGAAGACTCTGCGCATCATCGGATCCGACGCCTGGGCGCCGGCGTGTGCGGCACCCTCGGCCCCTCCCGTGATCGCTTCTACGAAACGCACCCAGTAGTCGTCCTGCGGGCATTCGATTCGGGAAGCGGCTTGCAGCCTCTCCGCGGCTGGGACGCTTTCCAGAGCGGCCAGACCTCCCCGAGCGATCGCGGTTGCGAGCCCCTGCGGAAGGTTCGTCGCGAGCACGCTCCATCCCTTCACTCGCACGAGCTCGACAAGGGGCCGATAGTCCGTACGATAGTTCGGCCATGGCCTGGAGTCCCGTAGGAAGTCGGCCTCACCGGACTCACCGCGAAGATATCGATCGAGCATCGGCTGAACGTCGCGCTCGAACATCTCCAGGCCCAAAACCACTTCCCGATCCCCTGCCGCGAGAACCTCCAGCAGCTCCTGTTGCGCGCCGTGTACCGCCTGGTCGTCGTGGAACTCTCCGAAGAAGAGGGCGTCGACCCCTTCCATATCCTCGGCGAGTCTGGCCAACGAAACGTACTGCTCGGCGGAAACATCAAAGATCCGGTACGAAGTCGGTAAGGGGGCGGCATTCGATCCCGCCGTGATCGGGGCACATCCCCCGAGCGCCACCATGCACAGACTCCGGATTCGCCGCAGGTGCACCGAAAGTGTCATCGCCGTAGTCAGAGATTGAGGGGAGGCGAACCCGCAAGTTAGTCGAACGGATACGCCGAAGCGAGGGCGACGTGCTGCACGATCCGCCGATCGGCCCCGCCTCTCTCCAGTCGAAGAGCGACATCTAGACTCGATGCTTCAAATCCCGCGCCGAGGTAGAAAAGGGTGATCGAACCGAGCGACGGTCGACCCTGTTCGCCGGTCGGTCAGGTGTGCCGCCTCGCAAGGCAGCACGGGCGGGAAGGGATGTCGCCAGCCGGCCCGAAGCATTATTCTGGACGAACAGTGTTCGTCTGGCGTGGGCCGTTCAGGGTTCCGCCGAACCCCGGTTGGTGATCGGATACAATGTCCCGCCTTGCGAAGGGCGGATTGCGACTTTTGAAAAGGAATGGTCACGGATGGCGGAGAGATTGGCACGAACCCGTAAGAGAACCCAGCAACAGAAGGGTACTGGGGCCCGCTGGCCGCAGATCGAAGCTACGACGCTGGCCGACAAGGTGTATCAGATCGTCAGGAATCGAGTCCTGCGCCGGGAGCTCCCCCCGGGGACGTTCATCCGGGAGCAGGAGGTGAGTCATGCGACGGGTGTGAGCCGAACACCTGTGCGAGAGGCACTGAACCGTTTGGCGAGTCAGGACTTCCTGGAGCGCGTACCTCATCGGGGATTTCGGGTTCCCGATCGTCCGTGGGAGACGTTACTGGACTTGTATCCGATCGTGACCGCGCTCGAGATGTTGGCCGGGTCCCTTGCTTTCGACAAGATCACGCCCGCGGACCTCCGGCGCTTGAAGGAACTGAACGGGTCACTGGAGCGGTCGGGACAGGAAGGCGACGCGAAGGGTGGAGTCGAGGTCAACAATGCGTTTCACAAGGTGCTCTCGGACCGAAGCGGCAATCCCCGGCTCGCGGAGCTGCTGGACCAGCTGCGATCGCAAGTCGTGTTGTTGGACGCCTGGTACTTTACGGTGTCGGATAACGTCGAGGCGTCGGTTGCCGAGCACGTCGAGATCATCGAGGCGATCGAGCGAGGAAACGAGACCGCCCTCGTGGAAGGGCTGAGGCTGAACTATGCCAGAGCTCGGCAAGCGCTGGAGAAAGAGGTGACCCGTAAGAACGGCGCTTCGAGCGAATAGGCTGGCTTAGGTTGTCGGGGAAAAGCAACCGCCGCTCTCGGGATTTCGAGAGCGGCGGTCGTTCCGGACTCGAGCTGAAATTCAGGCGAGGCTTACGACGTTCTCCGCCGCCGGCCCCTTCTGGCCCTCCACGACATCGAACTCGACCCGCTCCCCCTCCGCGAGGCTCTTGAAGCCCTGCATCTGGATGGCGGTGTGATGGACGAAGCAGTCCTTCGAGCCGTCCTCCGGCGTGATAAAGCCGAAGCCCTTGGCGTCATTGAACCACTTCACGGTGCCGACCGTTCGCATCCCGTACTCCTGTTTGTTGATCGACTCTCGAGGTCCGGACCCCCGGTACCATCGATCGCCTCAGATGCGCGGGTCTCGTCGTCCCCCGCGTCGGACGTCGGCGGAACGAGAAAGGGCCTGGGCTACAGCAGCCCAGGCCCCCTAGCACTCTGGTGTTCGATTCCGAACGCGCTCGCCGAATATGGAAGTTTAATGAGTGGTCTGGATTCTGTCAACCAAGTTGTTGCCGATCGTGTCAAGTTGTCGCCGATTCGGTGATCACGAGATCAAGGGTGAGGTCGTTCTCGATTCATTGTGGCCCAGGTTCGGAGCCATGGTAAGGGGGATCCAGACCGCCGGTGCATCGGAGGCGTCGCCGACGAAACCGGGACGGGTAACCCCGATCACCGTGAGCGGCACGCCGGCCACCCATACGAGACGTCCCCGGACCGCTCGATCCCGACCGAGCGCACGTTGCCAGTACTGGTAGCTGATGACCGCGACGCGGGCCGCGGAGCCCGGCGTCCCGTGCTCCGACCCGATCGGCTGACCCAAGTGCAACGGGGAACCCAGGACCTGGAAGTAGTCGTCCGAGACCAGGACGACCCGTTCGTTACGCGCATACTCGCCGACGCCGACCTTCAACGGAGTCGGTGCGTATGCGGCCACACCGACAACAGGTCCCGAGTGGTCGGCGAGGGTATCGAGTTGTGGAACCGCCCAGCCACTAAGTGGCATCTAAGCGATTACGGGCAATAATCTTGCGACGCTCGATCCTGTGATCTCGAGAGACTCCGGCGGAGACAGGTGATGTCCGAAACGAGTCGGGCCCGATTGACGACGATGCGCGACCGATCGACCCAGATCACCGGTGGAGCATCCGACTACGATACGTTGCTGGATCTCGTCGATGACGCCAGGATCGTCCTACTCGGTGAGGCTACGCACGGGACGCACGAATTCTACGCGGAACGCGCTCGGATCACGCGACGGCTGATCGAGGAGAAGGGGTTCACGACGATAGCGGTCGAGGCGGACTGGCCGGACGCCTATCGGCTCAATCGGTATATTCGAGCGACAGGCGAAGACGAGAGCGCGGAGGACGCGTTGGGTGACTTCCGCCGCTTCCCACTCTGGATGTGGCGGAACACCGACGTGCTGGACCTTGCGGAGTGGCTGCGGCATCACAACGAGGCCCGGGAGAGCGCTGACCGGGTGGGCTTCTACGGCTTGGACCTCTATTCTCTCTACGGATCGATTCGGGCGGTGCTCGAGTATCTGGAGGATGCGGATCCCGCCGGGGCGCGGATCGCGCGGGAGCGGTACGCGTGTTTCGACCATCTTGGTGACGACTCGCAGGCGTACGGATATGAGGCGAGCCTCGGGATCCGGCGCAGTTGCGAGGACGAGGCGGTGCGGCAACTCGTCGACCTGCAACGTCGGGCGGGTGAGCTCGCGGCGCGTGATGGGAGGATTCCGGAGGATGAGTACTTCTTCGCGGAGCAGAACGCCAGGTTGGTCAAGAATGCTGAAGAATATTACAGGACGATGTTCCGGGGGCGCGTTTCGTCGTGGAACCTTCGGGACCGGCACATGTCCGACACGCTGGCGGCACTCGTCGGGCATTTCGACGAGAAGGGGCTCGAGACAAAGGTCGTAGTGTGGGAGCACAACTCGCACGTAGGGGATGCCCGCGCGACCGAGATGGGGTTGGGCGGCGAATGGAATGTCGGGCAGCTCGCACGCGAGCGCTTCGGGAACGACGCAAGGCTCGTCGGCTTCTCGACCTATACCGGAACGGTCACAGCCGCGACGAACTGGGACGAACCCGCCGAGCGCCGCTGGGTCCGGCCCGGCTTGCCGGGTAGCTACGAGGAGCTATTGCACGAGGTCGATCTGCCCCAGTTCCTACTCACGCTCGATGACCCAGAGCTTCGGGAGGCACTGTACGAACCGCGCCTCCAGCGGGCGATCGGAGTGATCTATCGCCCCGAGACCGAGCGGGGCAGTCACTATTTCCGATCACGACTTCCAGATCAGTTCGATGCGATAATCCATATCGACGAATCGAGTGCGCTCCAGCCACTGGAAGCGACGCAAGCCTGGCATGAGGGCGAAACGCCCGACACCTTCCCGTTCGAGGTCTGAGATCTAGTGAACGCTCCCACGCGGGAAATCGGGTCCCTACTGGTCGGATGTTGTCTCTTCTTCACCGTGCAGGGCTGTAGAGAAGGGCCGTCGTCGGAAGCTTCCCGACCCACGCCGCCGACGACATCGGAGGATGAGGTGGCCACGGCGGATTCAACGCCACCGGTAGACTTGCAGGATACTGGAGATCCGGGTGCAGGCGCATCCGGCGACCCGCTACAGCGCATGCCAGTCGAGGACACGATCATGATCGAGGGGACTCCGCAGGTCATGCGGATCCAGCCCGTGATCGCACCTGAAGGGTTTCCCCTCGACTTCCGGACCGCTGCTCCAATGGACATGCGGACTGGATTCAACCAGTCGGGCGGCGGCGAATCTGTTCGGTTCGAGGCGGAATTCGGTGGCGTCTACTCGCCGCAGGCCTTTCTCGGCTTCACAGTGCTGCCGGCCGGTACCGACGAGGAGGAGGCGGGGAGGATCGTTCAGGAGATGGCCGCGGCCTCGGACGGTACGCCGGTCAGCCCGCCGAGGGACGCCTGGGCAGTAGAGGAGTTCCGCTTCGGGGGGGAGCGGGCAGGGTTCGTCGCGCTCGGTTGGAGAGAGGACCGGTGGTACTACTTCACCGCCCAGTACCCACCGGAGTTCGGCGACGGGATGGGGCCAAGGGTCGGGATGATCCTGGAGCAGTGGCGCTGGGGTGACGGGGGCGAACCACTCCTCGATTGACTCGCTGGCGCCTGCCCGCCTGAAGCGTTTCCCCAGGGGACGAGCATTCGTCGTGCCCGAAACGTCGGGCGAAGAGCGGGTCGAGAGTCAGGAAGAAATCTTCGATGATCCGATGCATTCTCACGGGTGTTTGTGCCGGGACAGCGGTCGCCTGCTCGGGGCCCGGACCCGCGGCGCAGCAAGCCTCGCCGCCAGCGGAAATCGCGGCGGTCGTCGATTCGGCAAGGGTCCTGTCGGACCTGCAGTTCCTATCGAGCCCGGCGTTGGAGGGGCGGCGTGCGGGAAGTCAAGGGAACGATGCCGCTCGGGCCTACATCGAGAGCGAGCTGATGCAGGCGAGCGTGGAGACGTTTGCGGGCGGTTGGTCGCATCCGTTCGAAGTGGGGTCCGGGGACGGTACCATCCAGGGTGAGAACGTCCTCGGAGTGGTGCGTGGTACGACCCGACCCGGTCGCTACATCGTGGTCAGCGCGCACTACGATCACCTGGGACGTAGCGCGGACGAGATCTATCACGGTGCGGACGACAACGCGTCGGGGACCGCCGCCCTCCTCGAGATCGCTCGTCAGCTCACGCTGGACCCGCCTCGGAATTCCGTCGTCTTGGCCGCGCTCGACGCCGAGGAGATGGGGCTCCAGGGTGCTCGAGCCTTCCTCGAAGATTCCATCGTTCCGCTCGACTCGATCGTCCTCAACGTGAATATGGACATGGTGGGTCGGAACGAGGCGGGCGAAATCTACGTAGCCGGTACCTACCACTACCCCTTTCTGAATGAGTATGTGGAGAGCGTTGCGGCGGGGTCGGGCCTACGGGTCCTTCGGGGTCATGATCGTCCCGACCTGTCCGCCGGTGACGACTGGACGATGGCATCCGATCACGGCCCCTTCCACGCCGCCGGCATCCCATTCGCCTACTTTGGGGTGGAGGATCACGCGGACTACCACCAACCCACGGATACGTTCGAGCGGATCGATCCCGCGTTTTTCGTTGAAGCGGTTCGGATGATACTTGCCTTCGTGCGTGAAGTCGACGGAGCCGCCGATCAGATCGCCGAGGCTGCCGGCCGATAGAAGGCCGTTGATAAATCGCGCATCTCTACGTGGGAACGGATGCTTCCTTCGGGCGCGCGCTTCCTCGCCGCTCCCTGCGGCGTACGAAAGTACGCCTCACTCGCGGCTCGT
>WHSP01000018.1 GCA_009380025.1 Gemmatimonas sp.
CTCAACCAGCTTGGAACGGAGGCAGTCTTGATCGGCATCCTGGCGGGGCTGATTGGGGCTCTCGTCGCGGTCCCTGGGTTCAGGCTGATCGTCGCAGCCCTTCCGCTGGGCGAACTGGCGGGGGCCGCCACGCTGGATTGGACGCTGTTCGCGTCGGCGATGCTGTGCGCCGTTGTGGCGGCGACCCTGGTCGCATCCGTTCCGGCCGCGGCCATGTGGAGCCCTGGCGCCTCCTCACAGATCGCATCGCAAAGGACGGGCGGAGTCTCGGGCCGCGGCGGCATGCTCGAGCGAGGTCTGGTCGTCTCGCAGGTTGCCCTGGTCCTGATTCTGATCTCGGCAGCGGCCCTGATGATCCGCAGCGTCGACAACCTGCGGTCGATCGAGACTGGCATCGATGCAGAGAGAGCTGCCGTCATCGATATCCTCCTGCCAGGTACGGGCGACGCTGCCGGGCTTCCCGGCCGGATGAGGCGGATCCTCGAGGCGGTGACGACCGTTCCCGGCGTCGAGTCAGCGGCGGCGACCCAGAAGCTCCCGCTGCGAGGCTCGGGCCATAATTGGGGGATAATGGTCGAAGGGAACCCCGATCCAGCATCTGCCATCACCGCCTTCCGAACGGTCACCGAGGACTACCACCGAACGCTCGGAATCGATGTGCTCAGCGGTCGGCCATTTCAAGCGTCCGACGCCGACCCTGCCGCAGCGGAAGGAGTGGTCCTGGTCAACCAGGCACTCGCGGACAGCTTCTTTCCCGGCGTCGATCCGATCGGCCAGCGGATCGCCTACACGGACAGCCGGTGGAATCGGATTGTCGGCGTCGTGGCGAACGTGCCCGAGAACGAGCTCAGCCCGCTGCCGGTCCCGACCCGATACCTGCTCTACGATCACGTGCCTATGGTGTACGTTCCGGCGCAGACGATCGTCCTCCGAGTCGCAGGGGCGCGCGATCCGGCGCTCCTTCTCGACGACGTGAGGCGAGCGATCAACAACGCTGATCCCGAGGTGGGGGTCCGTGAGACGACGACCATGAGCAACGTGCTCAACCGGGCGCTCGGGTCCACACGCCAAGTGATGCCGCTCTTGTCGATCCTCGGATTCCTCGGGCTCGGGCTCGGAACGATCGGCGTCTACGGCACGGTATCCCACTTCGTTCACCGTCGCTGGCGCGACTGGGGAATCCGGATCGCACTGGGTATGCGTCCATTCCGGCTGATCCGCCAGATCGTCGCCGGCGGCTTGGCCGTCGTTGCTGCGGGAATCGGGCTCGGGCTGCTGGGATTCGTATTCCTCTCGCGCCTGCTTATCAGTCTCCTTTACGAAGTTCGGCCGATGGACCCGACCACGATGCTGGTCGCCGTCGTACTGCTGGCCACCGTCGGCGCGGCGGCCGCATACGTGCCCGCACGCAGGGCGGCCCGGATCGACCCTATGCTCGCACTGCGCGATTCGTGAACAGGACGGCTCTCCTCTACCGGCCTCGATCATGAGCAACGATGCGCCGCTCGGCACGTTCGAAGAACACGTGATGCTGGCGGTCCTCCGCACCGGCACGCAGGCGTACGGGATGGAAGTGCGCCGAGAGGTCGAGCGTGTCACCGGGCGGAATGTTTCGATCGGAGCGGTGTACGCGACCCTCGACCGCCTCGAGGCGAAGGGACTCGTCGACTCGGGACGGGCTCGGCGGCAGGGGTCGCGTCGCGTCTTCGGCGTCACGTCCCGGGGTGCCGAAGCGCTGGTCGAATCGAGAGTGATGAGGGAGAAGCTCTGGCAAGGGGTCGTTCTCGACCGCCTTCTCCCGGACGTGGGAGGCTAGCCCGTCTACGCTCACCAAGGAAAAAAGAGCGGCTGCCAGCCTGCGCTCTACCCCCGGACCAGGACAACTACCTCCGTCTTGGTCTGGTCAGGAAACACCATCAGTTTCTGCTGGGAACCGGCGCGACTCGTGGTGGCTCGACGATGTTCTTGATACCGCCGACGGCCGGAAAGAGACGAGGTCAGGTCGTAGACGAACCGAGCGTAGTGAGCTGTGGCTGTCACATGATCAGAAGGGTGACGACCCTCTTCAGGGGAAGCAAACTGGTCCTGCACGGCGCGATGGGTGTCTCACTCTCCACTTAGAGAGATAACCGGATTCACTCGGGCCGCCCGACGGGCAGGCACGTACGAACCGAGCAGCGCCACGCTAGCGAGTACTACGGCTACGACGGCGAACGTTGGCCCATCGAGTGGCTCGATCTCATAGAGAACGCTTTCAAGGAATCGAGCGAGGAGCGCGGAACCGGAGATTCCGATCAGAAGCCCCAGCAGTCCGAGCTTGGCACCGCCTCCAAGGACATGATAGAGAAGGTCTGCAGGCCGCGCCCCCAGCGCGAGACGGATTCCGAACTCCCGCGTTCGCTGGCCTACCGCGTAGCTGATGACTCCGTAAATCCCAACCGCGGCGAGCAGCAGCCCGGCCGCTCCGAAGGCCCCGAGCAGGAGCATCAGGAACCGAGGCTCGGCGATCGACTGAGAGATAACGTCGTCCATCGGCTGCACGTCGGAGACCGGCACATTCGCATCCAGATCTGCGACGATTTCTCGCGCCGGTCCTGCCAGCGAGAGAGGGTCTTCGCGTGTCCGGATCATGTAGGTCATCCCTGCCAGGGACACCTGTGCGTGCGGGCGGTAGATCTGCGGCAGGGTCGTGCTCGCGAGATCGAGGTCCTTTGTATCTCCCACGACGCCCACGATGGTCGTCCAAGCCTCACCATCGAATCCTGTGCGCACTCGCTCCCCAAGAGGGTCGTCGCCCGGGAAGACCTGGCGCGCGAGGGTCTCGCTGATCACCGCGACCGGCGGCGCACCTGTGCGGTCTGTCGGTGTGAAGCCACGGCCTGCGAGCAACGGCACGCCGACCGTTCCGAAGTACTCGGGTGTCGCAACACGCCATGCGACGGTGGGCCCGTCCTGACCGGGGAGAAGTGGTCGGCTCTCAACTTGAAGCGCATTGCCCCAATTGCTACCGCCCAAAGGCAAGAGGTGAATCGCACCGGCACTTGCCACGCCGGGTAGCGCGCTGACCCGCTCGAGAATGCCGGCGGTCAGCTGCGTCCGCTGAGAAGCGTCGGGGTAAAACGCCTCGGGCGCGGCGGCGCGGAAGGTGAGCACGCCCTCCGCCCGGAAACCCGGGTCCTGCTGGCTCAGACGCCAGAAGCTCTGGAGCATGAGACTGGCTCCAACTACGAGCACGAGCGCTACGGCCAGCTGCGTCACGACCAGCGACCCGAGCAGGCGGTGGCGGTCTCTTCCGAGGGTACCGCTCCGACCCGCCTCTCCCAGCGTAAACTGCAGCTCCCCACGCGCCGTACGCAGCGCTGGCACGATGCCCGAGAGCAGTCCCGCGACCGCAGTGAGCGTGACGGTAAACCCGAGCACCCGTCCGCTGATCCCAATCTCCCTGGCACCCGTGAGGTCCGGAGGGAGCGCCTCGGCAAAGATCCGCGCGCCCCACAGGGCCAAGATCAGCCCCAATAGCGCACCCAGACACGCGAGCACCGTCTGCTCCGTAAGCAACTGACGCACGAGACGCCATCTCCCCGCGCCCAGTGCCGTCCGGATCGCCATCTCGCTGCGACGACCCGTAGCCCTCGCCAGGAAGAGGTTCGCTACGTTGGCGCATCCAACAAGAAGCACGAAGGTCACAGCCCCGAGGAGGATGAACAGCGTCTGTTTGGTGGGTCCGACCAGGTCGTCGCGGAGAGGCACGACTTCCGATTGCTCGCCCCATCGGTCGGGGAAGCCATCGGGGTACTCGTTCCGGAGAGCGCCCGCGAGACCTCGCATTTCCGAAAGCGCATCCTCGGGAGAGACACCATCACGGAGCCGTCCTACCAGCCTATAAGCGCCTCCGGCTGAGGGCTCCTCAGAGGGTTCGACGGCAATGGGCGTCCAAAGCTCAGCCGTGGGGCTGGGAAAATCGAAACTCTCCGGCATCACGCCGACCACGGGCACGGGCATCCCGTCGATCGTGATCGTCCGGCCGACGACCGCCGGATCGCCGCCGTACCGCCGCTGCCAGAATCCGTAGCTGAGTAGCGCCGCATTGCCGCCGGCATAGGCGGGACCGCCCCAGGGAAGGGCCTCTTCTTCCACGAACGTGCGCCCGTGGAGCGGAACGACTCCCAGCATCTGCGGCAGGTTCGTGCTGATGCGCGCCCCCTGGACAGCTTCGGCCCCGCCATCCCCGGTAACCGTGAACCCCCAGCCGGACCACGCCGCGACGTCCTCCAGTGTACGGCTGCCGTCGCGCACAGCCGAGTAAGTCGCCGGCCCGATCGGTTCGCCTCTTCCGTCGAGCCAAACCGCGACCAGACGGTCGGCATCGGGGTACGGGAGCGGGCGGAGCAGCACGGAATCCACTGCGCTGAACACGGCCGTGTTGGCGCCGATCCCGAGCCCGAGTGTGAGCACGATTACCGCCGCGAATCCCGGCTGGCGCGCTACAGTTCGGAACGCATAGCGAAGATCCTTCCCGAGTCCCCTCATCATGGTTTGCACTCGCTGCCTTCGAGTCCATACCGCACACACGCGCCGCGGCGGATAGTGAAGAAGCACCGAGAGAAGCTGGCGTCCGTACCACACGTCGGCGTGAAGCCGGCCTTCTTGAACTCGCTCTGCGTACAGCTCGTCCAAGTCACCACTAAGACCATCGCGCACGCGTCCTGGTGGGAGAGCCCAGGTGAGTAGCCGGCGCAGGATCGGCGGAGGTCCGGAACTCATGCGCGCCCCAGTTTGGCCTCGAGTCCCTCCCACACTCGAAGGAGAGCGGCGCGCTGCTCTGCCAGAGCGCGCACCCCCTCCGGCGTCACCTCGACGAATCGCTTTGGCCGGCCTCCCCGCCTGGAATCCGGCTCTCCCATTCGGCTGACCAGGTAACCCTTGCTTTCGAGGCGGTCGAGCGTGCTGTAGAGGGCTCCTCCCTGGACCTGCCGCCCCGTCCGCTCCTCGAGCTCACGCACGAGTTCGGCGCCGTATCCGGCGTTGAGCCGCAAGGCTGTCGCGAGGACGAGGTGCTCGAACTCCCCGAGCGCTGCTCTTTCTGGCACGGCTGACCCCTCCAGGAGAGGTTCCCTACAAACTAGGGTTGATCGCAACCTAATCTTGGAGGGATGACGGAGCAAGGTTTTCGAGGCTCGTAGACGCCGGCGAGGTGGTGCGGGGGCTTACCACTTGGAACGACCACCCGACGATCGATTTTGTAGACGATCTCCTTGCAAGCCCCGGCGGGTGACGCTCACGATATTCGGAACGCGAGGAGGATCGGACCGATTTTATTCGACGGCGAAATGCTATGGCGCTTTTGAGTCACGGCGGGATTCGCCAAGGCGCGCCGTGCGGCGCGAACTACGTTGAGGCGATCCCGAACTCGAAAAGCTCCCCGTCGATGAGTAGCCCTCCGGCTTCATCGGCTATGCCCTGTGAACTCTCGAAATGCAGATCGTCGTGGGCTGGACAGCGAAGTGGAAGGGTAAGACGGCGAAGGAGCGGCCCTTTCTCGATCAGCAGGGGAGTACGGCTCACCCGAAGGCGAGGAATGCTTCGACCGCATGCCGGTACGTTCGGCTCGTCCCCCAGAGATCTGCCACACATAGCGTGCTCGGCGAAGCGGCGGCCCAAGCCCTTCTGCAGATATCCTCGAACAGCGCCTCCTCGGTCAGGCAGACCAGCAGCAGATTGTTGAGTGCCCACAGCCAGCCGAGGTGTGACCGTTTCGGCGCGAAGTCGAGCTTGCCCAGTACGACTCCCAACTCGAGACACACGACCGCCGTAGCGGCAGCGATCAGCAGTCCACGTCCGATCCCCTTCCAGCCGTTGCGACGCAGACAGAGCGCAGGCCAGACGAGCAGCAGCCAGAACCCGGCCAACGGCTTATCCAGGTTGAGATACATCGTGAACGGCACTGCATCTGGCGTAAACTGGACCGGCCCGATCGGGCGAAGATTGTGGAAGCCCGGCAGCACGTGAAGACCCAGCCCTAGCGCGACCGCAATGAACACGACGTGGCCTGCCACACGCAAAAGCCTGAGGTTGACGCGGCGCGACGGCGTAGGCGACCGCCAGCAGCAGGACGAGAACGATGCCCACACGCCAGTCGATCAGGCCGGCAACGAACGCCAGCAGATAGCCACCCCCGAGCAGGACGACGCTGAGCAGGCGCAAGCGCGTCCACTCGAGTAAGAAAGCGGCGAGAAAGATGAGGATCCAAACGACGGTGGGAAGCTCCGAGATCATGGCCGTCGGTCATACATCTCTTCTGCCCAGCGTCCGAACCCCTCAAGCCGCTGTACAACGTTCCGGGCGTCGGACACGGTGTAATAAACGCCCTGATACGAAACGGAGTCCTTCTCGCGAAGGATGGCCTCGAGCGTCCTCAACTGCCGTGGATCGACGCGCGCGCCGAGAGCTTCCTGAAGGGCCTCAGCCGCGCGCTCATGTTCACCCTCGGTCGACTTGAAACCGCCGTACGCGATGCAAAGCGCATCCGAGTGCGCGATCGCGGAGTGTATGGCCACAATCGCGATCGCGTTACCATACAAGTCACCATCCTCGGCGATCTGACAGAGGTCGCTCGCGCTCTGGCACAGCGCCCGCGCGACGCGGTTGTACTTGGCTGCGAGAGATGAATCAACCCGCTTGCGACGGCCGCGCCTAGCCATCGATTAACTCATCGATGGGACGACCGCTGATCCGCCGAGCATCGCGCAGGACCTCAGCCACGAACGGATCGCCCTCCGCATGTTGGCGTTGGAACCGGTCGACGGTTAGAACAACCGGCGACAGCCGAACACCGAATGCGGATACGAGCGACGGGCTGGCATCTACAAGAGCGGTGTACATGTCGTCACGCGCACGGGGGCTCTGGACCAGCACCAGCACGTCCAGATCACTGCTCGGTTTTGCTTCACCCCGCGCGGCGCTACCGAAGACGACCGCGGTCTCGACGTTCTTGGTCCGGTCGATCACATCGCGGAGCCGCTGGATGATCCCGTCGGTGAAGCGACCTTCCGCCTCGAACATCTGCTCGATGGCCGGCGCGAGAGCGTGTTCGCGGTTGAACGTATACAGGTACTGTCCGCCGCTTTGGTCGCGGTTCAGCACCCGGATACTGGCGAGCTCCTCCAGAGCCCGCTGCGCGATGTGCGATACTCCCGCGCGCCGGGCGGCCTCCCGCCCTGAGAGGGGCTGGCTTAGTGGCACGAGAGCACGAAGTAGCCGAACCTTGCTGGTAGTCCCGAGAACGGCATCAAAAGGATCGAACAGCATGAGCGGTCGCTCGGTGAGAGTGACATGTTATTATGGCAAGTGGCATAAATATATGTCGCGACCACACGACGCGCTAGCACCGATCTGCCTATGAATTGTCCGGGAAGCTCGCCGCCACCGCTTCACGTTCGCCCCACTGCCGGAGCTCGGGCGCGGCCGGACACCGGAATCGTCAGATAGGTGGCAGTGCGTGATCCAGACGCCGGCGTCTAAGTCGAAGGCCCGTGGTCAACCTCGACCCGCAGTAGGTAGCGCAGGCCCCGGCGACGACGAGGTCCCGCGACGAGTCGTTCTGAAACTTTGCGATGCGGCCACACTTTCGATCTGGACGCCCTCCTGCAGAGTATGCCCGCCCAATCAAGGTGGTCGTGGTTACCGGCGATGAAATGGACGGGGACGCATGCTTCGACCATGTCCGCGAGCCTCGCACGTGCATACGCGAACTACGGAGAGGTAGGCAGCAACTCGAAAAGTTCCCCGATAAGGAGCCCGGAGGCTCCATCGGTCGCACATGGGGACTCTCGAAAGGCAGACTTCGTCGTGGGCTTGCAGCGAAGTGGAGGTAAAGACGGCGAGGAATGGCCTTTTCTAGATCACCAAGTAGTATGGCTCACCCGAAGGCGAGGAACGCCTCGACCGCATGCCGGTAGGTCCGGCCCGTCCCCAGAGACCGGCCACATGTCAGCGTCACCACGTACTCGTGATTCCACAAGTGCTTGATTTCGGTGATGCGCGAGCGATTTACGATTCGCGAACGGTGGATTCGCATAAACGATCCGGGATCGAGCTGCACCTCCACGTCCGTAAGCGTCAGTCGCGCCCGATACTTCTGCTTTCCTACATGGATCAACACGCCGCCGTCCTTCGCCTCGATCCAGTCGATCTCGCGCGAACGTAGCACGCGATACGTCCGCGACTCCCTGTCCTGAATGACAATCCGGTCGCGCTCCTGTCTTTCTCGGCGCCGCAGCTCGGCGACCACCGCAAGGACGCGATCGTGGGTCGTTGTCGCCTGTCCCGGTCGCTCGTGCAACTGACGGCAAGCACGGCCAAGCGCATCGTAAAAACGTTCGTCGGTAAACGGCTTGCGCAGGTAGTCCAGGGCATGCACTCGAGTGCGCGCTGAACATGCTTGTCATTGGACGTCAGGAACATAATGTGGGGGCAGCGTTCCGGTTCGATGGATTCCAGTATGGTCAACGCATTTAGCGTTGGTCTGTTGACGTCCAGGACGAGGAGTTCGGGTGCGCTCACGTGGATCACACCTACGGCCTCGATTCCGTTCGCGCATTCCCCAACCAGCTCTACAGAATCCGTTCGTTCGCGCAGCGAGCAGAGCCGCTCGCGGTCCGCGCGCTCGTCAGCAAGGACCAGTGCGCGAACCTGCCTCGGGCGGAGCTCGTTGATTACCGCGCGGGCAAACCGCATGGGTACGGAAGCCGTCTGATTCAGGTCCATGGAAGCAGGGTTATCGGTGAATTCGCCTCTGTCCAGCTCTTCCTGCAGGGAGCAGATCGACAGTCGATTCATCGCGGTGAATCAGCGAGGCGAAGCGTGGCTTCGCGCCTTCGGGAGCTCGACCATTTCGCCATTGCCGTGCCGTCAACTCAGGGTCGTGACCGTTGCGCCGAAAATCGTGCGGTACGCCGTCACTTACGCCAGAAAGTTACGGATGCGAAGCCTCCTTATCTGGGACTACACTCAGAGGACGCCCGCGTCGAGCGGTGCTATGCGTTACCAGGGGAAACACATGGCCAACCGGGTCCAACGCGCGCGAAAGAATATGTAGGGCTTCACGCCAAGCCGATGACGCTCAGGCGAACGTCCGACGCCTAGCGCCGGGAGATCGCCCGCTGAAATGCGGCGGAGTAGCGCCACGGCCCGATACCGGAAGTTCATCAGATCGAGCTTTGTCCTCCCCGATACGTTGTGCCGAACGGTCGAGGAGCCAAACGAGGTGGACGTATTCGAGCCGGACGGTCGGCTGCTCACGGAGCTCGAGACGCCCCCACACTTCACCGTCTTCCAGTCGGAGCGGACTGAGTTCTCGGCCGCCGCACCGACGAACTCGATGCAGAGCGCGTCGAGCTGTATTCGCTACGTAGGCCGGGAAGCTGGATCGTTCGAAGCACCCGGGAGGCTTTATTTATCCAGGCCAGCGCCGTGCTGTCCGGGGGGGCGACCAGGGGAATCGCCGATCACGTCTACAGGTGAGTGATCGAATGGATACCCCCTCGTGCGAAACGACCACTACACTCTACGGAGGCTCATCCGTTCAACGTTTGTCACCTTCATCCTTCGGACGGCCATTGAAAAGAGGCCGCCGCATCCGCAAGTACCCTTCGCCACAGATCTCGGGGCACTGACCATGAGTCGCATCGACGTGTCGACGCTGGATTTCAGACTCGGGCTTCGCATGCTGGCACGGTATCCGATGCTCGCAATCGTCGGTATCGCATCGATTTCGCTGGCCGTTGGGGCAACCGCTGTCTTCACGGCCTTCAGCCAGAACTTCATCGATCCGAAACTCCCTCTGCCCCAAGGGAGCCGAATCGTCACGATCCAGAACTGGGATGTAGGCGCCAATCGTGTGGAGCCGAGAGCGCTGCACGACTTCGTTGCTTGGCGCGAAGAGCTGCAAACCGTCGAGGATGTCGGTGCGTTCACCCTCTCCCAGCGGACGATGACGACGGGGGAAGGGCTCACTACGTTGGTGCGAGTAGCCGAGACCACGGCGGCCGGATTTCGAGTCGCCGGGATTGCCCCGCTGCTGGGGCGGCAGCTCCTCGAGGCCGACGAGCGGACTGGTGTCTCGAACGTGGCTGTGATCGGTTACGAACTATGGGAGACGCAATTCTCCGGGGACGCCTCCGTTATTGGAAGGACCATCGGGATTGGAGGACTACCACACACGGTCGTTGGGGTGATGCCGGCGGGCTTCGGCTTCCCGTTCAACCAGAATGTCTGGACGGCATTCAGACACGATCCTGCGGCCTCACCGCGGCTCGAGGGGCCGTCGATCACCGTCTTCGGCAAATTGCGAGACCGGCTGACGATCGACGAGGCTCAGGCCGAGCTCGACGTCGTCGGCAGCAGGGCAGCCGCGGATTCCCCCGATACTCATAGCACTATCCGGCCGCGTGTCCGAGCGTACGCCGAGGCGTTCATCGGGTCATCCGCGACCCTCGGAATCGTTGGGGCTCGCGCTGGTTTCGTCGTTTTCTTGCTAATCATCTGCGCAAACGTCGGAGCACTCGTCTTTATTCGCAATTTCGCTCGAGAGCAGGAGATCGGGATTCGTTCCGCGTTGGGAGCCAGCCCTAGGAGGATCGTCATACAGCTCTTTGTCGAAGGCCTGGTGCTGGCCTCCATCGGGTCTATCACGGGGCTCTGCCTCGCTGCGTTCGGGACGACCGCAGTCACCCGGCGGCTTTCCAACACCCTTCTCACATCGGGCCCCGATGGCTTGCCTTTCTGGTGGCGAGATTCCCTGAGCCCACAGACCATTGCGATCGTTCTCGGCGCCACTGTTCTCGGTGCAATGGCTTCCAGTCTATCGCCTGCATGGGCCAGTACCCGGCGAGGGTTGGGAGCGTCGGCCGGGAAGGGCGCTACACGAGCCATTGGGACCAAGGCGAAGTTTGCGATCGTCGGTCAGGTCGCTTTTTGCGTAGGACTACTCACGATGGCGATCGGCGAGTTGCCCGACACCATCAGGAGCGAAGTCGGAGTCGAGGGTCTCTCGGCGGAAGACTACCTGACCACCGAGCTGAGGGTCGAGGGACTACTTCCCGGGGAACCGGGTCCTGTCGGAACCCTCGCCAGATACTTCAACGAACGCGCGGAGTTGGCGAGGCGTCTTTCCGCAGAGCCCGACGTGCACGGTGTCACCTTCGCTACCGGGTTTCCGGGCATGCTGCATCCACAGCGTCGGTTCGTTGTAGAAGGGGTGGCCGACGGGCCGGCTGGTGAGCCCATCAGAACCGCGGAGGTCGACCTCGACTTCTTCGATGTGATGGGTGTCGAGCTCATTGCCGGCCGGACCTTCTCGGCGGGCGATATCCTGCCTGACGGGACCAGCCGGGCGGTCGCGATCGTCAACGAGTCCTTCGCGCTGCGACGTTTCGGAACGATGAACGTCGTCGGCCGCCGTGTCCGCCTCGAGCCGGCCACAGAGGCGAGCCCGTGGCTCGAGATCATCGGGGTCGTTGCCGACTTCGGAATGAACAGGATCGATGCGAGCCGACCCGAAGGTCTGTACCGACCGCTGGAGTCGACGAGCTATCCCGTCAGGGTCGGGGTCAGGATGAGAACGGATCCGGCTCAGTTCATCCCCAGGCTGCGAACTCTTGCCACCGAAGTGAGCCCGGCGCCGAGGTTGGCTTCTGTTCGGCCCCTATCCACGATCATCGATTCGGCACGCGCACAGCAGCAGGTTCTCTATCTTGCAATCCTGGCCACAACGGCAATCGTCGTCGTGCTCTCGCTGACCGCCGTGTACGGGGTCACTTCCTTCCTCGTCCGCCGCCGCACACGCGAGATCGGGATCCGCGCGGCCCTAGGCGCGTCGCCCGGCCGTCTGATCAGGGACGTCTTCGGACGGGCTACACTCCAGCTCGGTGGCGGCGTCGTCATCGGCACACTTCTCACGATCCCCCTTTTGGCGATCGGGTTGGAGCAGGGGAGCACCGCTGTGGCGGTCCAGGTCTCGATCGCGATTCTTGTCGCGGGCCTGCTGGCGTGCCTGGCCCCGATGCGGCGAATGTTGCGCGTCGAGCCAACCGAAGCAATGCGACTGGACGTCTGAGCGACAAGCCGCCCAGTGACGATGAGGGGAGCAATGCCGGCCAGGAACTCAGGGAGGGAGTCTCGTCCGCCTGTCGCGGGGCGCGGACGAGACTCCTGGCCGCCGCTTCCCATGCTCAATCCGCCCGCAGGACAACAGCCGGATCCACCCGGACAGCGCGAAACGCGGGGATTGTACTTGCGAGAATTCCTACAAGAAGAAGAGCGAAGGCAACACTGGCTAGGGTGAGCGGGTCACGCGGCGCCACATCAAAGAGGAGCGCATCGATTCTCGGCGCGAGAAGGTACGCGCACGTAAGACCGGCAAGGACACCGATGCTAGCCAGGCCGACTACCTCGCGGACTACGATACTGAGTAACTGCTTCCGTCGGGCACCCAGCGCGGCTCGAATCCCAAGTTCAAATCGGCGCTGTGTGACGCCGTAGGCGAGGGCGCTGTAGAGCCCGATGCCGGCTACGATCAACGCAAGCATGCCGAAGATGCTGAATACAGTGGCACCCAGGCGCCACGTTCGCGTTAGCGGACCGAAATAAGTCGACAATGGGAGGATCTCCGCGCTCTGGTTGGCCGGGTCGAGCTCAGTGAGTATCCCACGCACATCGGGGACGATTTCGATCGGTGGCCCTGCCGTTTTCAAAAGAATGACGCGGAAACGAGGCGTCACCCGCTTCTGTTCGGCGGGACGATAGAAGTGCAGCGGCTGAGTCCCGTCCAAGGAGGTCTCACGGGAATCCTCCACGACCCCGATTACCTCGATACAGGGACCCGCAATCATTGGGGCCTGTAGACACCTCCCAATCGGATTCTCCTCTCCCCACATCACGCGAGCCATTGATTCGCTGACAACGACTGCGCCAGGGCCGGTGGCAGTATGCTCCCGGCCGAAACCCCGGCCGTGTCTGACCTGTAAGCCCATAGTCGCGAAATAATCCTGATCCACGTAGTGCAGTCGGGGCTCCAAGCCCGCTGGCAGTGTGTCTCCATCGACCGGTATCACGCGGAGGATGTATTGGGCCGCACCGAATGGGGCGCCGATGTCTCGAGAGGCGGTCTCAACGCCGGGAAGCCGTTGCAGGCGCTCCATGGCTTCGGCAAGGAGCTGGTCGTCCTCTCCTTGAGTAATCCCGTCTGAGAAACTCGGCGTCGCCAGCAACACGCGGTCCGGCTCAATCCCGAGATCGAGGCTCCTCACGTTGCCGAAGCTGCGCGCAAAGAGACCAGCACCAACGAGTAGTACTACGGACAAGGCAGCTTGGAGGGCGGTCAGTGAGCCTCGGACGCGGGTCGACCATGGCGACATCGTCCTTCCCCCATCCTTCAGGACCTCGCCGGCGGAAGTCCGCAGAAATTGCCACGCAGGGAGCATGGCGGCGAAGAGCCCAGCGATGAGCGCAAGCAACAGCGTTAGGGTCACCGTTCGGGCGACCGATCCTGGAACGCTCCATTCAACGTCGGGCAGAAGCAGTGCGCCGAAGATCGAGCCGCCCCAGGTCGCAACGAGAAGCGCCGCCAATCCTCCGAATGCGGCGAGGATTGAGCTCTCCAGGAGGACCTGTCCAACAAGGCGGCTCCGGGAGCTTCCGATCGCAAGCCTGATGGCCGATTCTCTGCGCTCACAGACGTGGCGCGAGATCAGAAGGTTGGCGATGTTCGAGCAGGCTACGATGAGGACGATCAGGGAGATACCCGCCAGCCAGAGGGCGAGTCTCGACTCCTCGGGGGCGAGCGGTCCGCGCGATATTTGGAGCGGAGCTAAAACTGCCCGAGACTCGAGATCGGCGGGGTAGCCCGGGATTGGTGGGTTCTCTGCTCGGTCGGCACGAAGATAAGCAGTCGCCTGCGCGTCCGCTTGACTTTCGGAATAGTTTGAAGCCAGCCGCGTGAGGACTTGAACTGCGATGCACAGGCGGCCTTCGAAACAGTCAGTCTCGCCGTCCATGAGCTGCACCCCGGCGACACGCATCGGCAGCCACACATCAATCCGCCTCAGATCGACGCCCGTGAATCCCTGCGGCGCTACACCTACGACGGTATACGGCCCTAATCCGAAGTCCAGGATCCTACCGACCACGCCGGGATCTGCACCGAACTGGCTCTGCCAAAGCGAGTAGCTGATCACCGCCAGCGGTTGGCCGCCAACTCGATCGTCCTCCTGGCCGAAGAAGGATCCAAGTGCAGGGCGAACTCTGAGGAATTCGAAGAAGTTACCGGACACTGCCTGCCCCTGACCCATCAGCTCGTCCGGTCCCTCATTCAAACTGATCGTGCTCTTCGCGACTGCCGCGACGGAAGCGAAGGCGGGGATGCGACTCAGCTCGACGAAATCGAGGTTCCTGATCTCATCTGCGACCTGACGGGATGCCGATGTGAATGCGATCTCGTCGATCATCAGCCGCCGAACCTGCTCAGGCTCCAACACGTGGGCGGGTGGACTGAAGAGGGTGCGGTCCAGGATCGTGAACATCACCGCGTTTCCACCGATGCCCAGCCCGAACGTCGCGATGATTCCTGCGCTGAATAGGGGAGCCCGTGACAGGCGTCGGAAGGCGTAGCGGACGCTGGCGAAAGCGATGTCCACTCGGCGGTCCAACGACTCGATCCACGCCTTCCTGCGATCGATCGTCTCCAACTCACGGCGATACCGCTCAGCCTCTCCGAAACGGCGCCGCGCCTCTGCTTCAGCTTCCGCAGGAGAGAGCCCGGAGCGAACGAGATCGGCGACGGTGGACTCGTGGTGGAAGGCGAGTTCATCGTCCAGCTCTCTTCGCCACTTGCCAAGTCGGAAGACGCGGCGGATGCCGGCGAACCGCTCACTCATGGGCCTGCCTCCAACTTTGGAGAACGTTGGTCACGGTGGTCCTAACCTTCGACGCTTCGATCCAGCCCCCGCCCGAAGCCTTACTCCGCCCTAAGAACAACGCCTGGATCCACTCGGGCCGCTCGTCTTGCGGGAAGAATGCAGGCGACCCCGGCGACCACGAGCAAGGTGATCGCGACCCCAGCGAGAGTCAGCGGATCGCGGGGTGAGACCTCGAACAGCAGATCCTCGATCCGGGGAGTGAGGAAGTACGCGGCCAGGAGACCGGCCAAGATCCCGACGCCCGTCAACACCAATCCCTCTTTGAACACGAGGGCGGTGAGCTGTTTGCGCCGTGCGCCCAATGCCGATCGAATCCCGAGTTCGAACATTCGTTGCGCGACCCCGTACGCGAGCGCGCTGTACAACCCGACGCCGGCGACAATGAGCGCGAGGAGGCCAAAGATCGTGAAGAGGCTGGCTCCCAGCCGCCAAGAGCGCGTCTGCCGATCGACGAGGTCCGCTACAGGGATGATCTCGACTCGGGAGACGCCACGAATCGACGTTGCGACGGCGCGCACGTCGGGCGTAATCAACGACGCCGGGGTCGACGTTCTGATGAGGATCACCCCGCCCGGCGGTCCGGCCGGTCTCTGCTCGAAGGGCACGTAGTAGTTGATCGGCTGGGTGGCATCCAGGGCCGCTTCGCGCGAATCGGCCACGACGCCGATCACTTCCATGCAGTCTCGAGGCGGCAGCAGCATGATCAGGCAATCGCCCAGCGGATCCTCGCTTGGCCAGAGGAGGCGAGCCAGCGATTCGCTGACGACCACTACCCGTGGCGCTGTAGCCGAGTCATCGGGGCGGAGGCCGCGCCCGCGGAGCAACTGCAGGCCGGATAGGCCAAAGTAGTCCGGATCTACCGCGTGAAGACCGGCCTCGTACCCAGGCGGAAGCGAGTCACCGTCCGCCGTCCATGCCGGAACGATTGCGCGGAGCGCGAATGGCACGCTGAGATCGCGAGATGCGGCCTCCACAGAGGGTAAGCGCTCGAGCTCGGCCATCACCTGGCCAATGAGGCGACCTTCTTCTTGGCGGGACATCTCCTCTTCGACGATGGGTGCCACCGCCAGCAGACCTTCGGGCTCGACGCCGAGGTCCACCGTCTGGACGTTCTGAACGCTTCGGACGAAGAGCCCTGCCCCTACCAGAAGCAGGACGGAAAGGCCAGCCTGGACCGCCGTCAGGGTGCTGCGCATCCTTGCGATCGGCATCGCCATCGTTCTTCCGCCGCTTTTCAAGGCTTCACCGACGCTGGACCGGGAGAAATGCGCCGCGGGGACAAGGGCGGCCAGAAGTCCGGCGAACGTCGCCGCCAGCAGCGTGAAATACACTGTGCGCCGGGCCAGCCCCGGAACCTCCCAGCCGAGCTCCGGAAGGAGCAAGGTTCGTAGCGCGGTCCCACCCCATTGGGCGATGAAGTAGCCAGCGACCGCTCCGATCATCGAGAGAATCAAACTCTCGAGAACCACCTGCCCGGCGAGGCGCCGCCGTGAGCTGCCGATCGCCAACCGAACGGCGGATTCGCGACGCTCGCGAGAGAGCCGGGCGATGATCAGGTTCGCGATATTCGAACAAGCGATGAGTAAGACCACTAGCGAGATACCGGCCAACCAGATTGCGACCTTCGACTCCTGGGATGCCTGCGGTCCACGGGCGGTGAGCAGCGGGGTCACCACTGCGCGTGAATCGTCCTGGAAGGGTCCCCGAGAGCCCGCTGCTTCGCGGCCGGCGAGAATTGCTGCCCAGGCCTGGGACTCGACTTGAGCATCCGAATAAGCCGGGTCGATTCGAACGATCGCGCTCATGCCCCCGCATCCACGGCGGCCGTCGAAGCACTCCGGACCTTGCATCCGCGCCCAGGTGAGCCGCAGAGGCACCCAGACGTCGATCGGAGCGAGGTCGGCGCCGGAGAATCCCGGCGGTGCCACGCCCACGACCCGGTAGGGGCCATCCCCGAAATCCAATGTCTGGCCGATGACGTCGTCCGCTCCGCCGAACCAGGTCCGCCACAAGTGATCGCTGATCACCGCGACGGCCGACCCGCCGATCTGGTCGTCCTCAGGTCCGAAGAACCGACCCAGCGACGGCCTCACTCCCAGGAACTCGAAGAAGTCACCAGCCACCAGTTGGCCGATCCCCTGGTTCAGACCGGGGTCGCCCAATTCGATGGTGGGTCCGACCATAGTCAGGTCCTTGATCCCAGTGGCTCGTGAGAGATCGAGGATATCCGGGTAGTTACCGATCTCGTGCGTTTCCGCGAGCGCCCCGCGTCCAATGGAGCCGTGGATCAGAACTCGCCGTATCGTCTCCGGTTCGGCGATGTGTGGTGGCGGGGTAAGAAAGAGTCGGTCGATGATCGAGAACATCGTCGCGTTCGCCCCGATGCCCAGCGCGAACGTTAGGATGATGCCAACGCTGAATACGGGAGCCCGCCTCAGTCGGCGGACTGCGTATTTGATGCTGGCGGCGGTGACGTCGAGACGATGCTCCCAAGCTTGGGCGATCGCAGCCCGTCGGTCGATCCGTTCGATTGCACGGCGATAACCTGCCCGACTTCCGAAACGGCTATTCGCCTCTGCCTCCGCCGCTTCGCGAGACAGTCCCGACTCCATCAACTCCTCGACCGTGGCGCCATGGTGGAAGGCAAGCTCGTCGTCCAGCTCCTTGCGCCAGAGTCCGACGCGAAGGATTCGCCGGAGTCCCGGAAATCGCTCTCTCATGTGCTCGCCTCCGGGCGTCGAAGGACCTTGGATACGGCCGCGCTGTAGGCGTCCCACGTCCGGATTTCCGACGCCAGATGCTGGCGCCCGGTTTCGGTGAGCGCATAGTACTTCGCCCGCCGCTTGTTCTCCGAAACGCCCCATTCGGAAGCCAGGTATTTCCGCTTCTCCAGCCGGTGCAGGGCGGTGTAGAGCGCTCCTTCCTCGATGTCCAGCGCACCGTCGGTCGTCTCCCGGATCCACCGAACGACGCCGTATCCGTGGAGTGGCCCGAAGATCAGCGCCTTGAGAATCAAAACGTCCAGTGTGCCTTGGATCAGGTTCATCGTGCCCTCGTACTGTCGAAGCCGTTTGCGGCGGCAAAGGGCCGGTCGACCATCACTCGGCCTGTACCGGTCCGATTCGTGTCGGTTCGAGCGCCCGGTCGGATCGATGGAACGGAAGGTAGCCCCAGCAGAAGAACTCTTCGGCCCACCGGCCGCACGACGAGGCATGGCCATGGCCGCCCGCGCCGACCGTCAACGCTTGGTCGCCCGGACCGCGGGGACCAGGGATGTGCTGTGGTACAGTCGGCCATCGTCCGAACTCGCCATCGCTGCCATTTCCCCAGCAGTGAACCGACTCAGTCGCTGTGAGCGCACACGTATGCCGTGGACCCACACTGACGGATTGGTACCGATCGTCCCCGACAACGTGAACCGGAACCGATCGATTTCGTGATTGGCCGTCCCCGAGCTGGCCGCTCGCGCCGTCGCCCCAGCAGTAGGCTTGCCCCGTCGTTGCCACACCACATGTGTGCGCCAGACCCGCCGACACGGAGTGAAAGGTCAGATCGCCAACCACCTCGGTCGGGGTGAGGCGCCCTTGGGCGAACCCGGTCCCGAGGCGTCCCGCACTTCCGTGTCCCCAGCACAGAGCCACGCCGTCGACGGTCACTCCGCAGGTGTGTCTCGCACCAGCAGAGATCGAACGGAACGTATGCTGGCCAGCCAGCATCGAGGGCGATCTGTGCGAGAACGCCAACCCATTGCCTAGCTGACCATCGCGCCCATTCCCCCAGCAGTACCCTTCCCCTGAGATCGCGACGGCGCAGGTATGGACGACTCCCGCGCTGACCGAAAGAAATGGCGCCGGCTGATTCTCGACTGGCACGGGGACGTAGCTGTAGGCGAAGCGGTTACCCAACTGCCCGTCGTAGTTCTCGCCCCAGCAGTATGCGACGCCTCCCACGGTGACCGCGCAGGCATGACGCCAGCCTGCGCTGATCGCTCGAAATCGGTGGTTGCCAGCGATCGGCTGAAGTTCACCGCTGAACGAAAGGCTCTTCCCAATGCCAAGCTGCCCGTACTCGTTCCTCCCCCAGCAAAACCCTTTGCCCTCTCGGTCGAGACCACAGGCGAATCGTTCACCTACGCTGATGGATTCGGCTTCACCTGAAGTAGGTAGGTAGCCAGCGACCGGGGCGACCAGTCCGTCCGCGCCGGTAGGCCCGGGGTCCGCCTCCCGGTCGGGACCGTTGCCTCCGGTGCAGCCGATTAGGACAAGCGTTGCCAGTCCGGACAGCGAGGAAGGACGAACGATCAAGCTCAAGTGACTGGTGTTGCGGATTGCAGCTGGAACCGCTGCGAGACCGGAATAGATCGAACTACCGGTCCACATAAATCAGCCCGATCAAATCGCAGACAATGGAATCACCGAAGGCCTCCCGCCCCTCCGCCATTGTCCTCGCTTCCCAGCCGACGAGCGTTTCCAGCTCGGCCCGGTGAAGCAGTGTGCGTCCAATGCCGTCCCAGGGAACGAGCGGTTGAGGAGCAGGTCTCCCGTACAGCTTCTCGTAGTACTTGTTCAGGAAGACGTCGGCGTCTTCGGTATGGGATGCGAGCTTACGCGCAACACAGCTATAGTCAGGAGCAGCGTCATGGGTGACCTCAATCACTGCGACGAGCCCGTGAGGGTGCAAGGACGTAAGCCTGTAGTGTGCTCCACCCGTTTCGATGCTTCTGAGTAATTCGCGAAGAGACGGTTCGCCTTCGTTGAAACCTCGATAGCCCGAGTCCGGCACTCGAAGGCGCCATGCCGCTGACAGGAGCGAATCACGCACGGACAGGAATGTCGAATCGCCGCGCCGCCAATATCCGGTATCGCCGGCCGCTCCGACGAGCTTCAACCGATCGTCTTCGAGGTCGAATTCGAAGACTTCGTTGGTGCCCCCCGAACTCACCCGGAGGTGTCCGCCCCGGACGATCCTATAGGTCCCTGATCGTTCCACCACTCGAGAGACGTCAGCCGAATCCCGAAACCGAAGCAGGAGAACGGATTCGGGGAGAAACCCGATCTCGTCGAGGCCTGCTTCATCGAACCATTTGCCCCGAAGCTGCGACGTCTCGTTCGAACAGGCTGCGAGAAGCAAAGCAGTTAGGAAGGCCGAGCCGGCGGCGCATTGGGCAAGGACAATTCTCTTGAAGCGCCGGTGCCGTCGTGGGATCTCTTCTCGCATCGGGAAAAGGTGGCGGGGAGAATCAAAAGGTCCAACGGAATCCGACGGCCCGCCAGTGACCCATGAACGTTTCATGGGTAAGGATGGGCGTGGGCATTCCAGATGTCAAGGATGGGGGCTAATGCCTACTGACGTCGATCCTCCCGGCAGTCCACCCGGGCTCAACGAGCGGGGCTCCCGAACAGCAAGAGAAGGCACACGATTCCGGCGGGACCATCAGCAATATCGCCTGCTCCGACAACATTTCATCGGGAAGGCGTGAATCGCTAGCGGTCGGCAGCGGCAGAACATCTGAATGTGCCCAGCATCTGCTCGAGTTGGAGCACGAGATCGTACTTGGGTGTGGCCGGGGCATACAATCGGGCGTCGGCCAGATAGAGCCCGTCGGGGCACTCCATCATCTGCGCCACAAAGGGCCCCGCGGCCGGCCACTCGCCTTCGGGATTCGACCATACGCCACGCACGCTGATCACCCGGCCCGACGCCCGCACTCCGTGAAGAGCGGGCGGATGTGTCTCCGTGACCTGTGGGGGCAGGCTGTACTGGTGTCCCAGCTCGGATCTCCATTCAACGGCACCATTCGCCGACCAATCAACCGCCCCGATGGGTCGGGACGCTACCGTGATGGTCCGAATGACGGGCGCGGCCGGCGTGTCGTCCGCGTGCTGGAGACATGAACACCTGTATCGGGAGTTTCGTAGCCGAACGGGGCGGGCAGGAATAGCTGAAACTGGAGATCCCGCCGAGATGTGTGATCGATCCAGCCGCCTTCAAGAATGGCCGCACCAACCTCCATCTGCTCCTGGTACTGGCGCAGGTAGACGTCTCCTACCTCGGTGAGCAGCTCGATGACCGCGCTTCGGTCGGAATCCGGCGCAAGGAGCGCGACGGTCACGACCTGCCGTTTGGCCCAAACGTTCGGGATTTGAAGAATGGCCGGAGGATGAATAGGACCGAGATCGTCGGCCCGGGCGAGTGCTTCCGATACTTGCGGATCGGTTGCTCGACCGACCAGGAGAATTCGACGCATGAGCCTCAGGTCGGTCCATGCGGTGTCTCTCGGGTCGAGATAGGCAACGTCGAAGATGGGTTCATCGCGAACGGTGAATACGCGCGGTTCCAGCGAGCTGCGAAGGGCAGATCCCAGTTCTTCTCGTAGTTCCGAGGAAATTGAGACGACGATCTGCTCGGTGGTTCCGGTGGCCGCGAGCTCACATCCTGGTATTGCAACCGCGAAGGCAACCAGGAAGGCCAGACAGGACACGGAGGCCTTCGAGGCGGAGATCACCGAGCCTCCCATTTGTCCAATCACCTCGCGCCGAAGGCTTCCCCCAGCGTTCCGGCATTCAGGGGTCGCTTGGCGCGGGCTCACGTCACCCGTCGGGACCGGGGCCTGTCCGATCTTCACCGGGCGTTCACGGCCGGCCCTCTTGCAGCGAGAACCGCGTTGCGTCGGTGCGGCGAACTGCCGCAAGGACCTCGTGCATGTATCTGTATTCTGCTTCGGGATCAATGCGGACGATTGCGATTGTGCCGGCGTTCTCCTCGAGGGAATGACGCAACACAAACGAAACTTGATTCCGTTGAATCTTCTGCTCGCCCCTGCTTTCGCCGCGACGAACGATAACCCACCCGGAGGGCTGGACATAGAAGTACAACAGATTGCTTAGGGCGGAATCGACCTGGTCCGTCGTTTCGGGGAGGACGACTGGGAGTCCCCCGTCAACCAACGTCGAAGGATCCCGGGGGGACGACGGTACACCCGGCTGCTCGATGGCGGCGAAATTGACGCGAAGGAGGCCGGCCTCGATCAACTCGGCCTGAACGTTCGACACTATGGCGTACGGAACCCAAGCATCTGCCTCGATCCAGGCGATCGTACTGTCGCGGTTGAGTGACGCGACGACCTCGGAGATCTGCTCCATGGGTTGATCCGCGCCATTCACACGGACCGATCCGTCACGCGCAACCTGGATTGTGACCACGTTACGGCTTGCTGACGCGGCGGCATCGGACGATTCGGATGCGGATTCGGACGACGCTGTCGAACTCCCCTCGGCTGCCACCGGTGCCTCGCTCGAGCAGGCGATGGCGAGCAGGAGCAACGCAACAGAGCCTGTGGCAAGGACGCTTCGGATCGAGGGCCTCCGTTTCGGTCGCTTCATCAGGGTAAGCCTCCGTTCAAGGAGAGAAGTGGATCCCGCCATCGTCGGAGCCGCCAGGGAAGGGAACCAGCCACGAGTGCCCAGCTTGACCAGTAACTTCCCGTAGGCTGCGGACTGGAATCCCTCGCGAAGTACACGGCGGTCACAGTCGACCTCGACCGCTCCCCTCAGCCTCCGCACCTTCCACCAGACGAGCGGATTCCATGGGCAGACGACCAAAGCTGCGAGACCCACCGCGAGCAGCAGCGTGTCGCGAGAGCGGACGTGCTCCTGTTCGTGGCGAAGGATTAGCTCCAGCTCATGCTCGGGGAGCGCCTGCGCCCAACGCGGCATCACGATCCGCGGCGTCAGAAATCCAACCGTCGCGGGTCCCGTTTGCGGTGACACTTTCACGGGTTGCCCAAGCAGAATCTCTTCAGGCCACCGCCGTGCGCGCTTGAGCAGCCCGAGAAGCGACACTCCAAAGATCAACGCGACCAATGTCGAGGCGACGCTCCAGACCCCCATAATCCAGGCTGGTGAGACCTCGGCGGAGGGAAAGAAACGGGTCCCTGAGATGAGAACTTGCCCGGCATCGGTCCACCATCCATACAAAACCTCGAACGCAGCGGCAGCTTCTTCGTCACCTCCCGCGGTCCGCCCCTCCATCGGCACGGACCTTTGCAGCAGTGTTATCGAGTCAGCACCAGTCGGTGGTGCCGAGGCGCCGCGGTCGCGCGAACTGGGCACGAACGCGGCAACCGGCAGCCAGACCGAGAGGATCAGCGCTCCTCCGATCCACACCCACCGGATGGGAATGCGGAGATTCGTCAGCATCCTCTCGAGAAGCCATCCACTCACTGCGAGCAACAGCCCGATCCACAGCGCAAAGAGAACGAGTCCGATGGCGTTCACGATTCCCCTCCTTCGGATTCGTCCCCTTGCTCGCGCGCCAGCTCGTCGAGGATGTGGCGCATCCGCCGCAGCTGGTCGTCTGAGATCGGCCGGTCTTCCGCCAATCGCTCAACCAGCCCCGCGAACGCAAGGTCGGCGGAACCGTGGAAGATCTTTTCGACGATCCTGCCCAACGCGCTCCGGCCCGCAGCCTCGGGGGCGACCATCGGGAAGTACCGGTAGGCTCGGCCTTCGGACTCGTGGCGGACGTGACCTTTCTCTTCCAGGATCTGCAGCATCTTCAGAATCGACGTGTAGCCCGGCTCGTTCTGAACATGTGCGCGAACCTCGTTGACGGTGCCCGATCCGAGCTTCCACAGGATGCTCATGATGTCCAGCTCGCGATCCGTAAACTGCACGTCCTCTGACACAGTCGCCTCGTTCATTTCGGGGTGGCGGCGCATACGACAGTTCTCGTACGAAGTATAGTGAGCGCTTGCTCGATTGTCTACACCCATCTTCGTAGACCGCCGCGCCCGGACGTCACAGCGTCAAGAGGATGTGTGCGGAGCGCCGTCCAGCCGGATATTGCGGGTCAGTACGTCCGGATCCGACTCGAAGTAGAGCCACGTCCTTCCACATAGTCCGTACCCGAATCCACTGATCCACCCTCCTGCGTCGGTCGGACTCGCGATAGGGCCGACAGATGCCTGCGTTTAGCGCGCTTGCGATGTTACGCCCTTCGCGGTGGACCGGCCAGCGCCGGGTCGCCACTTCGCGTAGAGGTGGGGAAGGGGAGAAGAGGGGGGTGGTAAGAGTTCTTTGAGCGCTGGACCGGTGGGTCCTACCCGTCGCCGTTCCTGTCCGCATCCGACATGGGGCACGCCGGACCGCGATCAATCAGGCGGTGGATCGGTCGGCCTTCCGATACTCCCGGATCGTCGGCGCTGTTCTCACACCCAAGCAGCGAGTTCGTGCTGGATCCCTCTTGTCCGTAGGAAGCCCTGCGGCCGAGGAACGAAACATTCTTGCTACATAGCCACCAAGTCTCAATCCGAAAACCGTCTCGGTTCATCCTCGCCCCCTCTCCTTTCGACCGCTCGAACGCACAACCTGGCCCGATTTGGTTGAATTGTTTCCGAAGGACGGGCCAGTCTTTCGTCGGCTGCGGATCTGCGAGCCACAATCTGACGACCCTCCGACGCACTGATACCTGAGAACACAGCGCGCCCAGCCGACTAGGAGTCAACCATGGCACGTGAAGCTTTGGAAGTGCTCTTTCGCCGCTATTACCACGCGCTCCGCGGGGTCGCTGGTCGCTATGTGGCTTGCGCCGATGATGCAGAGGACGTGGTTCAAGAGGTGTTCGCCCGACTCTACGAACGACCGGCGACCTGGCAGCGGTGCAGGGAACCGCAGCGGTACCTCTTCACGGCAGTTCGCAACCAGGCACTCAAGCGGCGAAGGCGCGACCGCGTCGCAAGAGAAGCCCAGCGCGTCCTTGAAGGCCGGCTCCGTCCGGTGGGCATGAGTGAACGTGTGGCCTCGCCCGACGAGCATCTACGAGCGACGGAACTGATCCGTGCGTTCCTCTCGTCCGTCGACCAGTTGCCGCCCCGATATCGCGAGGCGTACCTGGGACATTACTGGCACGGGATGACGCAGGCGCAGGTTGCGCAGGCGATGGGCATTTCGGTTCGAAACCGTCGAGACGCAGGTTGCTCACGCCAAGAAAATGCTTCGGCGAGACCTTGCCGGATTCATTTGATCCGACCCAACGAATTAGGCGTGGCCCGGTCGCGCGGGCCTTGAGCGGCTTACATGCGATGCAGCGTCAGGGACCCCGTCGTCCCGTGCCGGCGCATTCTAGTCCGATACTGCGCAGGGCTGGCCGAACTCGACCCAGCCGAACGGGCAGCGTCTTTCGGCGCCAAACCGGCTCACCAGATCCTCAGCGCATCGCCATGTGCAGATGGAACTCCTCGTCCATCTCTTTCCAAGTCGCGCCAAGGTCAGAGTGGACTGGGGGGTGGCGGGAAGCGCTTGAGAGATGACGGACACGGCATGAGAGCAACGACTGGCCTCCAGGCATCCTCACGCGATCTCCAAGGACCACCTGTGAGCCTCCCTCCGGCGGGGCACAAGGGCTTCCCGACAGTAGGAACTGGAGCGAGCACTTGGTCCGCTTACCGACGTTCCACGGTCCGGATCGCCGAAGGCCAGGGAACAGGCGACCTCATAGCGCCAGGAATTGCTTGACAAGCGGCCTTCCCGCCGCCATCGAAGCTGCCGACGACCCGTCGCAGCATGTCCATTGCAATGGAGCGGTCCACAGGCGATCAACTCGCCACGTTGAGCTTGCGGCCAGAAGCTGACTCGCACATCTTCTTACCTGGAAGAGTTCCGGGGAACAATTCTGGTCCAGCCCAACATGCCAAGTGACGATCTGCAGTTGCTCCAGGGTACGCTCGATGTCCTCGTCCTGAAGACCCTCTCCTGGGGTCCTCGGCACGGCTACGAGATCGCGCGCTGGATCAAGGACACGACGGACGCCGAGCTTCGGGTGGAGGACCGTGCTCTGTACGTGTCCCTGCATCGGATGGAGGAGCGGGGCTGGCTGGAAAGTGACTGGGGCCTGACCGAGAACAACCGGAAGGCGAAGTACTACCGGATGACCCGGGAAGGGCGAAGGCAACTCGCTACGAAGACGAACACCTGGTCGCGCTATGCGGCTGCCGTCTTCAAGGTTCTCGAGACTATCTGACTAGCTGAGATCGATGCGACGGATTCCGGGAATCCGGCGGTTGCTTCGCCTGCCACCGTCGGGCAAGCGGATCGCAGGGGAAGTCGGCGACGAGATTGCGTTTCACCTCGAGGAGCGCACGCGAGAGTTGGTGGAGCAAGGGCTCGACCTGCGAGCGGCTCGTGAGCAAGCGTCGCGCGAGTTCGGAAGCGTAGCGGAAGCCAGTGCCGAGCTCGAAGAGATCGATCGGAGGCGCGCGCGACGGTCGACCCGCTCCGCGTGGTGGGATGACCTCGTTTCCGATGTCCGCTATGCCGCACGGACATTCAGGCGAGGCCCGACCTTCGCCGCGGTGGTCATTCTGACGCTCGCGCTCGGCATCGGTGCAAACACGGCGATCTTCAGCGTGGTGAACGGAGTGCTCCTGCGTCCGCTTCCCTACCCCGACGGTCTGATGATGGTCTGGTCGCACGCCATCGATGCCCCTTCCGACGGGGCTCCGCTCTCCGGCCCGGACATGAATGACGTGCGAGACCTCGATGCGGTCAGCGCCATCGAGGGTATCGCCCTGACGGACCTGACGCTAACGGGGTTCGAGGCGACGGAGCTCGTTCGCGTGGCAAGAGTGACCGGTGGGTTGCTCCGGCTGTTTGATCTGACGCCGGCCTTGGGAAGGAATCTGACGCACGAGGACAATGTCGAGGGCGCGGCGCGGGTCGTCCTGGTCGGTCACGATTTCTGGCAGACGCATCTTGGGGGGCGAAGAGAGGTCCTAGGAACGACAATCGAGCTCAACGAAGAAAGTTACGAGCTCGTGGGAGTCGCGCCCGCTGGCTTTCGCTTTCCGGTTGGCGGGACGTTTGGCCCCGAAGGGGTGCAGCTGTGGACGGCCGATCGTCGCACCGAGTCCCGCCGGACCATGCTGTACAATGCTACTATTGCGCGGCTCACCCCGGGTGTGCCGCTCGAGCGTGCTTCCGGTGATCTCGACGCCCTTGCCGTTGCGCTGTCGGGCGAATATCCGAGGCTCGCCCATCAAGAACGGCTTCGTTTCGAACGGCTCGAGGACTTCATCGTCGGCGCTGTGCGCCGGCCGCTCTGGATCGTACTTGGTGCCGTTGGCTTGGTGCTGCTGATCGCCTGTGCGAACGTGGCGAACTTGCTGCTCGTGCGCGCCTCGGCCCGCCGGGAGGAAGTCGCGGTGCGTGCGGCACTGGGGGCGAGTCGCCGTCGTCTCATGACGCAGGTACTGGTCGAGAGTCTCGTGCTCGCGGTCGGCGGCGGCGCGATCGGGCTTCTCCTCGCCGTCGGTGGTGTCGAGATCCTGAAGGAGTTCGGGCCCGATGCAATTCCTCGTCTCGATCAAATTTCGCTCGATGCGACGGTGCTCGCTTTCTCCTCCGCCGTTACGATCGTTGTCGCCCTCCTGTTCGGGCTGAGCCCGGCGCTCCATGCGGCCGACACCTCGCTCGTCGAGAATCTGCGTAGCGACTCCCGCAGCGGGCAGCCTGCCCGCCAACGCTGGTTCCGCCAGCTCCTGCTTTCTGTTGAGATCGCTCTATCGCTCGTGCTGCTGGCCGGTGCGGGTCTGCTCACACGAAGCCTTATCAAACTTTACCAGGTCGAGCTTGGCTTCGACGCCCGCGAGGTCGTACGGTTCGACTTGTCGCTCCCTTCCGCACGGTATGACTCACTGGCAACCGTTGTTTCATTCTACGAGGCGCTTGAGGAACGGATCTCTGCTGAGCCCGGGGTTCAGGCGGTTGGCTCGACGGTGGGCGCACCGCTCAGGGACAGAGGGAGCGGTGGGTTCGTGCTTTTCGAAGGGACTCCTGAGCCAGAGCCGGGAGAGGAGTTGATTGGCTGGATACGGCCGGTCACGCCGAGCTACTTTGAGGCCATGGGGCTGCGGCTGCTTCGCGGCCGCGGAATCGAAGCGACGGACCGCAGTGCGAACCTTCCGGTCGCCGTGGTCAACGAGACGCTCGTCCGCGAGGCTCTGGGAGGCGAGAATCCGATCGGAAAGCGGTTCGGAGCGACGATCGACGTCGGGATCGGCCGACCTAAATGGACGGTGGTGGGCGTGGTGGCCGACGAGCGTCCCAGCCTTGAGGAGGATCTGAGACCGGAGTTTTACGTGCCGCATGCCCAGTCAGGGTCGAGGTCATTGACGGTGCATGTTCGCGGAAATCCGGGTGCAAGCAACCTCCTGGCAGGGGTGCGGGAGCATGTCCACACGCTCGATCCAAACCTGCCGCTCCGTCAACCGGAAACCGTTCGAGAGGCGATCCGGGACGACGCGGCCTCAACGCGGTTCTTCCTGCTTCTGGTCGCCCTTTTTGCCGCCCTCGCCGTTGTCCTTGCGATAGTCGGGCTCTATGGCGTTGTGTCACGCCTCGCGTCGCAACGCACACGCGAATTCGGCATCCGTATCGCGCTCGGCGCCCAGCGCCAGACAATCACCGCGCTGGTGCTCCGTCAGGCGCTCTGGCCGGCGCTACTCGGCGTCGCCGGAGGATTGCTCGCTTCGATTGCTGTGACCCGCGTAATGCGCAGCCTACTGTTCGAAGTCGAGCCGATGGATCCACTGGTGCTGGCGGTGGTCAGCTTTTCCCTCCTCATGATCGCAGCGGCTGCAAGCCTGTTGCCCGCCCGGAGAGCGTCACGCCTCGATCCGGTCGAGGTGTTGCGGATCGAATAAGTACAGCTGCGACGGCGATTGGTCGGATCTCACTCGGAACGGTCGAGCGGTCGATAGTGATCACTTCCGACGACGACCCAGCTCCGGTACCACGCTCCTGGACGCAATGGAGCGCATCCCGCCGCCAGCACGAACGACAGGAACCGAGGCTCAAAACGAACGGCCGAGCTCACCGACATCATTCTGCTCGCAACACATGGACGGGATCAACGCGCGCTGCTCGGCGCGCCGGGAGGTCGGCGGCGACCAGTGCCACCACCAACAGCAGAGCGCTGACGCCCACGAGGGTAGCCGGATCCGTCGGGCTAATCTGGAAGAGCATGGACCTCAGAACGCGGGAAGTTGCCAGTGCGGCGATTAGTCCGGACGCGGCGCCGATACCCACAACCGAGAAGGCCTGTCCGAGAACGAGGCGGCGGACATTTCCGGGAGCTGCGCCGAGCGCGACGCGTATCCCCAGCTCGCGCGTCTGCTGCCTGACGGCCGTCGCGGTGACGGCGTAGAGGCCGATTACGGCGAGAATGAGGGCCGCAATGGCGAAAGCCGAGAGCAGGATCGTGTTCAGCCTCGGTTGTGCGAGCGGCTCCCCGAGGAGATCGTCCATGGTGTCGAAGCGCCAGATGCCCAGTTGTGGGTCAATCTCGGCCAGGGCACTGCGGATCGACGATAACATGGCGGCCGGCGGACCGGTGGTTCGAACAGCCAGGATCGCGCTAGGATTGTATTGCCGGTACGGATAGTAGATGCTCGGCTCTTCCGTGCGGAAGTCGCGGTACCGCGTGTCGGGCGCAATCCCAACCACCGTTTTCCAGTCGTCCTGGTACTCCAGCGCGTTCCACCGCAGGCGCTTGCCGATCGGATCTTGACCCGGCCACAGCCGACGTGCCGCGGCCTCGCTTATGATCACGACAGGTAGCGCGTCCTCCCGATCCGCATCGGTGAAGGCTCGGCCCCGCAGGATCGGCAGACCAAAGGTCTGGAAGTAGTGAGGGCCCGCAATCTCTACGGCCAGGATGAGCCCTTCACGGAGATCGGCGTCGACTGGGTCTTCGGCGACGATGGAGTGAAGGGGCCCTCCGCCCTCCGAGAATGGCATCTGGTACACCGGCGTTGCGGCGACCGCTCCAGGCACCGCCTCAACGCGGGTGACGAACTGATCCAGTAGATCCTTTCTCTCCTCCAGTGTGCCGTACGCGCTCCACGGGAAATCCATCCTCGCGATCGCCAGCCCTTCGGGACGGTAGCCGGGATCGAGCCGCTGGAGGTTGTTCAGGCTGCGCACCAAGAGCCCGGCGCCCGCGAGGATGACGACCGCAAGCGCCACCTGCCAAACGACCAGGACATTCCGCACCAGCCGGGCCCTACGCCCGCCTCCACCTCCACGAGGGCTGGCCCGGAGAGGGGAGGCGAGGTCGTGGCGTGCGCTCCAGAGTGCCGGCGCGAGGCCGAAGATGGCGGTACTGACCAGCGTGCCCCCGACCGCAATGATGGTCGGAACCACGCCGAGTTGAATCGTGTCGAGACGCGGCAGCTCCGGCGGCGCGAACGTAAGGAGCACACGGATCAACCCGTTGGCGAGGAGGAGTCCTACGGCGCCGCCCATCAAGCCCAGCACGAGGCTCTCGGCAAGGAGGTGCCGAACCACCTGTCCGGAGCCCGCGCCGAGTGCGCGGCGGATCGCCATCTCGTGTGTACGCCCCCCGGCTCGGACCAGCAGCAGGTTCCCGACGTTCGCGCAGGCGATGAGCAGCAGGAGAGCCACTGCGATGCCGAGAGCGATGAGCGCTGGCCGCGCATCGCCCAGCACCACCTCCGTGAGCGGCTCGGCCGTCGCCTGGAGCTGGCCCTCCGGAAGGCCCCTACTGGGCACCGTGTGGAGGGCTGTCAGGAACTCCGCCCGGGCCTGTGCAGGGGTGCCGTTCGGGGCGAGTCGTCCGACTACGTTGAGTGGCACTGCTCGGCCAGTGCTGTCGGACACCGCGGGCGGCACACCCGCAAGCAGCGGCAGCCAGGCATCTGTTCCTGCGGGGTAACCCAGCCCGGGGGGAGCCACGCCCACGATCCGCAACGTGAACGTCGTCCCCGAGAGGGTGAGCGGTCGCCCCACCACGTCGGGATCGCCTCCGAAGAACTGCTGCCAGGTCGCATAGCTGAGCACGAGTGCCGGCTCGGCGCCCACCACATCGTCTTCCGGCTGGATGAATCGCCCGAGGAAGGGCCGCGTACCGAGCGTCTGAAAGTAATTGCCCGTGACATAACTCCCCTGGATCGGCGCAACCACATCTCCATCACGCAGCAGCAGTTGTCGATCTAGAACGTTGTGGAGCACCGCAGCCGCGTTCTGGAGACTGCGGTTCCCGTCGCGGAACTCCAGATAGGTCGGGTACGGCATCCCGACATTCTCGACCTGGCCAGGTACTTCTCCCCAAAGCACGACCAGCTCCCCTTGATCACGCACCGGCAGTTCCCGCAGGAGGACGGCGTGATAAACGGTGAATACGGCCGTGGCCATACCGATGCCGAGGCCGAGGATGAACACGACGGTGGCCGCAAAACCTGTCGTGTGCCGAAGGGCGCGGAGGGCGAGACGGAAGTCCGCGGCAAACGTTGGCATACTCCTCCTATTGACTCCGTGGCACAACGGATTTCCCATCGATTCGCGGCCGTCGAACCGCTGCTGCGTATACCTTCGATCTGTCGATCTGTCGATCTGTCGATCTGTCGATCTGTCGATCTGTCGGTCTGTCGGTCGTCCCGACCGAAACGCTAAAGAATTAGCGTACCGATGTCAAGCATCGAATTATCGATAGCGCCTCGCTGCGTCCGGCTTCAGCCAGTGTGCCATTATGAGATCTGTGGTGCTTTCACTGAACCACCAACGCCGACGCGCTCGCGAGAGCTCCCCTTTTAAGATGCGGAACGATCCCGCACTGCAAGCTCAAGGAAGCCTGGATGCCCTCGCGACGAGTTTCCAGACGACGGGGTTCTCGTTTGTCGGCGGAATCGAAATCAGGACCTGCGCTACCTCGGCTGGAGCGCCCGCGGCGACTTGCACGGAGGAAGTCCGAGGAGCGGCTCCATAGTCTGACGAACCCGGTGTTCGGAGTCTACTATACGCGGGACCGGGATCCATCTCGGAGAGGAAGGTGGGCGGAACATCGCTGACTCGCCGCGCTTCTGGATGGCTCCTTGCGAGGTCGGTCTCGGTCGTTTGGATTTGGGTTGTTGCTCGTTCGCGGGCAACCGCCGCCGGGCCGTCTGTCGATAGCTATCCGTCCTCAATTAGCGCCAGATCCAGTTCGGTCAAGTCCGGGTTCGCGATGAGGATGTAAGTGTATCGCCCCGGGCTGAGCGTTGGCGCTCCCATGTAGTCGATGGGGTAGAACTCCAAGCTTTCTGCCGCAGTTTGCACAGCGAAGCCTGGGTCGCGATATGCGACTTCGACTACCCGGTACTCGCTCGTACTTTCGGGCGCCAGCTCTCCGAAGTCCTCGGGACCGATCCAGACGCTCTCAAACGCGATGGAGCTCGCGTTCTCAACCCGGATCCATACCGTATCCGAGCGATCCTGTACAAGCGAGCAGCCCAAAGTGAAGAGGAAGACAGCCACGCTGAGGAGTCGCACCATTGTGGTTCGCGGGTGAACGGTTCACTGGGATCGCCCTCTTGAGGGAAACGTCCAAGCCCGCAGGAACGGGACGAATCACGGCGCGGCCGGCGGTTTTCGACGAAATGAGCGAGCCGAGGGTTCGAACTTCCGGCCAACTTCCGCCGAATGCTCGGGGGCCAGCATGGACGGAACCGGCGTCGCCTGGCTTCGCGTCAGTGCGTTCCAACACCGACGTTCGGTAGCGATGCTGGACCAGCTTCTCAGCCATCCCCTGCGGAAACAAGCTAAAGCCTTCTAGCGAACGCACTTCCTCACGCGCATTCCGGAGTACTCGATTCGCATCCTCTGGATTCTCCGTCTCCCACTTCGTGATCCGGGCATGTTCCTCCTCCTCTTTGACTCGTACCCGTTCGTCTTCTTCCCGCCATCGGACAGCGCGAGAACATGGGTGGTGACCAAGCGCTTGGTGCTGCCGCAGAGCAGGCACCGTCCTCCATCGCGCCGACGGATTCGGGGCGCATTCCCGCTTTCGCGGGAATGACGTTCTAGTGACACTCCCAAGTGGGGCCGTTCTCGGTGGCGCGCATGTCGCGAACAGTTCCTTGAGTGCTGCACGCTGCGATTCCGATCCTTGCCGGCCTGGCGCTGAGCAGGCGGTGGTCGCGGCAGGTCGATGATCGTGCGGCAACCGGCGAGCTTTGCCAATCGGAGGACATGTGCGCAGTCCGCAGTCGCATCCGCTCCAACCAGAAGCTTCGGGGGGCCCCACGCGAGCACAGACCGTAACCCTCGTTCTGCTCAGCGGCGTGGCCGGCTGGCTCGACGCACTAGGCTATCTCCGTCTGGGGAGGGTCTTCACCTCATTCATGACCGGCAACGTGATCGTCGCCGGATTGGCGATCCAGGATGATGACCACTACTTGCTCGTCCGCGCCGTCATCGCCTTGACCGCATGGTTTCTGGGAGCGGCCGCCGGCGCCTACCCGATTCGTCGGGCGATCCAACGGGGCCAGACTGGCTCCCTCTGGCCGGTCCCGATCGGCGGCGCTCTCTGGCTCGCCTGGATTGCCCTGCTCTTGTTGGGCATCGTCTGGCATTCGGTTGGCACCCCGGGAACGAACACCGATGCACGGCTGCTGATCATTGCACTCGCCGCTTTTGCCATGGGGATTCAGGGCGCCGCAGTCCTTGCCCTTGGCATCCCCGGCGTGGCCACCACGGCGCTTCCCTCTCCTCGGTTCTTTGGTAGTTCGAACCTGACTGATAGCGAGTCGAAGCGAATGCCGCGGTGGTTCATCTTCGCGTTGATCCTGACCTACGCTCTCAGCGCGTTTCTGGTCGCGAGCACGCGCAACCAGACGTTCGCTCACTTCGTTCCCGCTATTGCCATGACCGTTGTGCTCGTTCTTGCCCGGTCACGGCACCACAGGCAGTGAATCCTACCTGGACCCGATGGCCGAAGTATCGGGACCCATGCTCGCGGGTGTACGGGCACGCGTCGCTCCCTCTGATGTCCGCGAGCGCAGGAATTCGATGATTCCGTCCAACTCGGCCGGAGCGAGGTTGCCGGCGAATCCGGGCATGTTGTAGCCACCGTTCATGATGCGGATGGTCATCTCGCGGCGTGTGAGGCGGTCCGCGATCGTGGTGAGAGCCGGACCGCGGTGGCCGCCGTGGTCTTCGATTCGGTGGCAGTACAGGCAGCCCTTGGAATAGAAGACCTGTGCGCCCTCGTAGATCGGGCCACTGGTCGTGCCGATGAGGTGCACCGGCAACGGCTGCACGCCGAAATCGGGCGACCAATGCGACTGGTTGCCGGCGATCGTCAGAATCGTGAGCACGAGCCCGCTGAACGCGACGGTCCCGACCGCCCAAGGCCGCCGGCGCGGGCTGCGCTCGCCGCGGTTGAACAGCAAGGGGATCGCGATCAGCACCGCGATGAGCGCGAGCGGCCCCAGAACCATCAGGTACGACTCCGCCCAGTGCGGCATCATGGCGAGCACGGCGAAGTACCACAGGAAGTACCAGTCCGGACGTGGGTAGGCATCGACGATCGTCGGGTCCGGCGGTTTGCTGAGCGCCGGTGGCCCGATGACGGCGGCCAGGGTGACGATCGCGAGGATCACGATGGTGGCAAACACCACGTCGCGCCACGCGGCGGTGGGCCAGAAGGGGACGCCCTCGCGGCGCAGCAGCGCAGCGTAGCTCTTCCGGTAGGTCGACGGCTCGACTGGCTCGCCCGCATGTGGCGGCTCTGAGATGCCGTTGCGGATGACCAGGAACAAGTGGAACCCAACGAAGAGGAAGATCAGCCCGGGCAAAACGAAGACGTGCAGCGCGAAGAACCGCGAGAGCGTGGCGCCGCCGAGGAAATCCCCGCCGATGATGAACCGTGCGATCGCCGTGCCGATCACCGGTACACGACCCGCCTGCTCGGCGCCGACGACAACGGACCAGATCGCGTTCTGATCCCAGCGCAGTAGCTGCCCCGTGAACGCGATCGTCAGGGTCAGGAGCAGCAGCCCGACGCCGACCAGCCAGTTCATCTCCCGTGGGAACTTGAATGCTCCCATCAGGAATACGCGGACGGCGTGGATGCCGATCAGCACGACCATCGCCGACGCACCGAAGAAGTGCATGCCGCGGATCAAGCGGCCGAGGGTTGCCCGCTCCGTGATGAACTCGAGGCTCGAGTAGGCTTCGTCCGCCGAAGGCACGTAGACGGTGGTGAGGGTGATGCCCGTCACGACCTGAATCAGGAATGCGACCAGCGTCGCACTGCCGAAGACGTACGCCCAACCCGTGCGCGGCACCACATGCTTCGCGATCGGCCCGAGCGCGTGCCAGATCCCCGTGCGATCCTCGAGCCATGCCGCGAGCCTACGGAGCCGATTCATGACTGGGCGCCTCAGGTGATGGGCAGGGGCGTCGTATGGATCTCGACGGCATCACCGCGGACGCGGACGGGATAACGCGTGAGGGGGCGAGGAGGCGGTCCGCCCGCGACTTCGCCGTTGCTGTAGTAGACGCCACCGTGGCACGGGCACATGAACAGGTTCGCCTGCTCCTCCCAGCGCACCGGGCAACCGAGATGAGTGCAGTCCAGCGAGAACGCGATGAAGCTGGCCTCGCCTTCTCGCCGCAGCCACGCCGCCGTCTTCGCGACCTGGCCGGACCAGGGCAACGACGACGGATCCTCGAATCTGACCGTTGTCGTGCTACCGACGGGGAACTGCGAGACGCGGCCGACGCCGCGCCAGCGTTCAGGGTGCGCACTGACGAAAGGCGCGAGAAAGAATCCGAGGATGGGCACTCCCGCCACGGCGGCCGCGAGTCCGCATAAGGTGAGGCTCAGCCGCGACATCCATCGCCGCCGGTCCATCGTCTCGCCTGCCGCGGACGTGCTGACACCATCGCCAGTTTCGCCCGGTCCGCTGGCAGCCGAGGCGATCGGCTCGTCAGATCCACAACACATCGTCCGTATCCTCCGTGAGTCGACGCGGGTGTTACAAGTGGCCCCACTCTCCACTCCCGCTGCCGGGGTGGGGCACGCGTCGCATCTGCAGATATCGCCGCATATTCGACCTCGGCCGGAACCTGCATGAGCGTCGAGCCTTCCGAGTCCTCAGCTGGCGCGGATCATCTCGCGAATCCAGAACGCGAGTGCGATCACGAAGACCGCGAGTCCGCCGAAGATCAGGATCGACGAACTGATCGTGCCCCACGCCGTCCACACCACCCCGATCGCGAGCACCGCAGGCCAATACGTCGGACGCGGGACGTGAACCGGCAGGGGCGGCGAGCCACCAGTCCACCCGGGGGCTGACGATGCCTGGTTCGGCCGCGCTTCACTGGCATCCCCCCCGGTGTCCGTGTGCCTTTCGTCCGCCAGGTGTGTGGGCCGAGCTGACTCGGCACTGAGTCGTTCGGATCCTGGCGAACGGGGCGATCCGTCGCCGCCGTCGTCGTCCGCGGGCTCTCGAAGGGGCCGGACAGTTACGATTGATGCTTCGGGCTCGCGACCCGGCCAGCCCACCACCGATTGACTCGGTTCACGCTGCGATGTGGCGCTACTCGCACCCGTGGTCTGGAATGCGGCCGGCATCGCCTCCTTCTTCGGAACCGATCCCTCGGCCAATTCCTTGTCCGCGGCGGGCCGGCTCCCGACACTGTCTCGCCGCGTCCGTCGCCACATCGTGACCGCGACGATTGCTCCTATAACGAAGACGGCCCACATGCGCCTCACCCTATGATCCCGCGGAACGTCAGCACGTACACGATCGCGAAGATCACCACCCATACGCCGTCGACGAAGTGCCAGTAGATGGAGACACTTTGCTGCGCCCCCGACCGAGCATTCGTTGCGTTCGCCAGGTCGAGCCCGAGCAGGATCGACAACATGACGAGACCGACCAGTACGTGCGCGGCATGAAAACCGGTCAACGTAAAGAAAGTGCTGGTGAAGAGGTTCGAGCCGAGGCCAAGACCGCTGCGGAGGATTCCGGCGTACTCGAGAACCTGGCCGGCGAGGAATACGATACCGAGCGCGATCGTCGCGGCGAGCCAGAATCTGCGCCGTCCAATGCGGTTGGCCCGGCCGGTGCGTTCTGCCCGCCAGACTGCGAAACTGCTCGAGAAGAGGAATAGCGAGAAGATGCCAGTCCGGAACGGATCGAGGTGTGCCCGCGCCATCGCTGCGGTCGAAGATTGACCGAAGAAGTGCACGTACGTCACGATGAGCAATGCGAAGAACGCAGTCTCAGAAGTGACGAAGAGCAGAACCCCGAGTAGGGCCGGGCGATCCGCGAATCGGCTCGAGCTCATAGCACGATTTCCTGCCCGCGGCCCACCGATTGGCGTCGGTTCGCTGACTCGCGCTGGGCCGTCAGCTCATAGAGCGGTCGGCGACCCAGGACCGGCGGCACCGTATCGAAGTTTTCGGGCTGTGGCGGGGATGTAGTCGCCCACTCGAGCGTCCAGGCGTCCCATGGGTTGTCGCCCGCGATGTCCCCGTGGCGGAGGCTGACGTACATGTTCCACAGGAAGACGACAATGCTCGAGCCGAGGATCACCGCACCCACCGTCGAAATTCCGTTCGCCAACGCCCAGCCGGGAAAGTCACCGTATGTGTAGACGCGGCGCGGCATACCCATCACGCCGAGCATGTGCTGCACGAAGAACGTTGCGTTCAATCCGATTACAGCGAGCCAGAGATGCCAGCGCCCCAACCGCTCGGAGAGCATCCGTCCGGTGAACTTCGGGAACCAGTAGTAGGTGCCGGCGAAGACGGCGAAGACGGTTCCCCCGAACAGCACGTAGTGCAAGTGCGCGACGACGAAGTACGTGTCCGTGAGCTGCCAGTCGAGCGCGATGGTGGCGAACACGATGCCGCTCAACCCGCCGACGGTGAACTGGAGAATGAAGGCGAGCGCGAAGAGCAGAGGGGTTCGGAACCGCAGCGATCCGCCCCACAGCGTACCGATCCAGTTGAAGATCTTGACGCCCGTTGGGACGGCGATGAGCATGCTCGCTGCGCCGAACCAGATCGTGACCCCCTGACTCAATCCGGCGGCGAACATGTGGTGCGCCCAAACAAACAGCCCGAACAAGCCGATGGAGACGCCGGAGCCTGCGACGAACTCGTACCCGTAGATCGGCTTGCGGGCGAATACCGGGATGACCTCCGAGATGATCGCGAACGCTGGCAGGATCAGGATGTAGACCTCCGGGTGGCCGAAGATCCAAAAGAAGTTTTGCCATAACAGCGGCGAGCCACCGCCTGTGGGGTCGAAGAACGCCGTGCCGAACCGGCGGTCGAAGAACAGCATAACCAAGGCAGCGTTGAGCGCCGGAATCGCGATCAGGATGAGGGCGGCTGTCACGAAGATGAGCCAACAGAACAAAGGCATGCGGCCGAACCCCATGCCGGGTGCTCGGAGCAGTAGGATCGTCGCGATCAAGTTGATCGCGGAGGCGACTGAGCCGACGCCGACGATCAGCAACCCGATCGACCAGTAATCGACGCCGCCTACGTTCCCGAACGGCCCATTACCCAGCGTGTAGTTGCGGAGGCTCAGCGGGGGATAGCTGAACCAGCCAGCGGTCGAGGCTCCGGTCGCGAAGAAGCTGAAGTAGATGAGCAGCCCTCCGAACGGGATCAGCCAGTAGCCGAACGCGTTGAGCCGAGGGAACGCCATGTCCCGTGCGCCGATCATCAGCGGCACGAGGTAGATTGCCAGCCCGATCAGCAACGGCATGCCCACGAGGAAGATCATCGTGGTCCCGTGCATCGTGAACAGCTGGTTGTACGTCTCGGGTCCGAGGAACGTATTGTTCGGCCTCGACAACTGGATGCGCATCGCGAGCGCCTCGAGACCACCGATGACGAAGAAGACCAGCGCCGTCAGCATGTACAGGATGCCGATCTTCTTGTGGTCGACGGTCGACGCCCAATCGAGCATGCGGGTGGCGCGATGATTGGCAGATGTGAAAGGCGCGCCGGAGGCGGGCCTTTGTGTCCAGCGGGTTGGGCTCGCTGTCGTCGGCGTGCTCATCGCAGGCCCGACAGGTAGGCGACGAGTGCGGCGATCTCGCCGTCGTGCAGCTGGAAGTTTGGCATGGTCGCGCCGGGTTTGATCGCCCCAGGGTTACGCAGCCAACGGGCGAGGTTGGCTGGCGTGTTCGTCAGTGTGGCGGCGGCGATCGTGCGGCGGCTAGCCAGGTGCGTGAGGTCGGGGGCGGCGTTCCCGCCTGTGCCCCCGAAGCTATGACAGCTCAGACACGCCTTTTCGCTGAAGATGGCCAGGCCCTGCGTCGCTAGCGTGCCCGATGGCGCTGCCGGCCGCTCGAGCTGCGACGCCTGCCAAGCCGCGAATGTGCTGTCTTCCTGCGCGATCACGAGGAAGTGCATGTGCGCGTGCTGGGTGCCGCAGTACTCGGCGCAGCGACCGAGGTACGTGCCGGCCGTATCCGCCTGTAGCCAGACGAAGTTCTCGCGGCCGGGAATCATGTCGATCTTCCGCGCGAGGTTCGCCGCCCAGAAGTCGTGCACGACGTCCGCCGACTCGATGCGTGCCAGCACCATCCGGCCGACTGGGATGTGGATCTCGTTCGCGGTGACTACGCCCGACGCGGGATAGGTCGCCTCCCACCACCACTGATGCCCTCGAATCACCACCTCTGGCGTCGCATTGCGCGGCGGGTCTGGGTTTACGAGTCCCATCGTGCGTAGCGTGAAGCCGAAGATGATCGCCAGCAGGACTACCGGCGCGGCGGTCCACGCGATCTCGACCTTGTAGCTCGCCGTCTTTGCTGGCGGGTCCAGGTCGCCCTCGCGCCCGCGGTACCGAATGACGGCGTCTACGATCAGCACGCCGACCAGGAGCAGAATCGCTGCGCACAGGATCGAGACCCAGAACAACAGCTCGGAAAGAGCGCGGGCCTCCGGCGAGGCGGGCTCGAAAACCGGCAGCAATCCCTGCAGCTCCGTCAGCTGCCATACTACCGCAGCTGCGGCCCAATTCGGCTCCAGCATCTTCGTTTTGCACGGCGTTGTGATGCGGTCCGGACGGTTCGCGCCGATCGCAAGGGGTGTGCCTTAGGCCCGTTCTCTCCGCCTAGCCCATCGCTCCCGAGAAGCGACCTGGTCATTGACTCCGGCCCTAGGGGGTTCTGGTGTGTTTCATGCCTCGCGAGGTAGTCGCTACAGGGCCGCGGCTGTATGGAGACGTCTGCCGCGGGCCGATTGTAGGGTCGACCTCAGACAGGGGAAGAGTTCCGATGGCCGAGACTGCCGCGGCAATACTGGTTGAACGCCTGTCCGCTTGGGGCGTGGACACGATCTTTGGGCTGGCCGGGGACGCCCTCGCCGACGTCTTCGAGGTGATGCGACGAAACCCGCAGAGCCCCCGATTCATTCAGGTTCGCCACGAGGAGGCCGCCGCTTTCGCCGCCTGTGCTTATGCCAAGACCACGGGGCGCCTCGGTGTGTGTATGGCTACCTCCGGCCCGGGTGGCATACACCTCACGAACGGCCTCTACGACGCGAATGCGAACGACCAGCCCGTCCTGGCGATCACGGGGCAGACATGGTCAAAATTCATCGGGACGCGGTACCAACAGGAGGTCGCCCTCGACCGTCTGTTCGCGGATGTCGCAGGCTACACGCTGGACAGCCCGGCGAACGCCGAGGCAGTGCTTCGCGAGGCGTTCGATCAGCCGGGCCCGGCGCTGATCGAGGCAGTCGTCGATCCGAACGAACCGCCGATGCCTGGCAGAATTACTACAGAACAGGCACTTGCCCTGATGAACTCTTTGCGGAAGGGCCAGCCGCACCGTTGGAAAATCATGCAGAAGGCGTTCAGAGAGACCATTCGCGAGCTCCGCGACGCACCTCAGGCGATACTCTAGCCTCTACCCATCTCTTCATGTGTCGCCTGGGAACGACCTCGCATTCGAGCTCACCCACAGGTATGTGGACCGCTCCCACTGGATCCCGCCTGCCCCGGTTCGCACGCGGTAACTGAGCGAGGGAATCGGCGATGCAACCGGGAATTTTCAGAGGGAAGGACATCGAGTGTGTCCTGCAGATCGAGGCGACTGTGGGCGAGTCACCCGTCTGGTCAGTCCGTGAGCAGGCGCTGTATTGGGTCGACATCCTGGGGAAGAAGGTCCATCGCTATCATCCGGACACGGGCCACAACGAAAGTTTCGACCTGTCCGAGGAAGTGACCTGTGCGGCGTTGCGCGAGCGCGGTAGGCTGGTGCTCACCCTGCGCAAGAACTTCGCATACTTCGACCCGGCCACCGGAAGCCTCGACATCCTCATGGCCCCTGAGGGCGAGGCGCCGGAGAACCGCTTCAACGACGGAAAAGTGGATCGGCAGGGCCGCTTCTGGGCCGGTTCGATGAACGATTCGTCGTGGGATGCGGCGACCGGGAACCTCTATCGCCTAGACCCCGACAAGTCGCTCACGCGGGTCTGGGGGAGTGTGGCCTGCACGAATGGGTTGGGCTGGAGTCCGGACGACCGAGTCCTCTACTTCGGCGAGAGCTTCCGCTACGCGATCTTCGCCTACGATTTCGACGGGGCCACCGGCCAGATCTCGAACCGCCGCGTGTTCGCGAGCATAGACCACAGCAATGGCGCCTTCCCCGATGGCCTTACTGTCGACGCTGAGGGCGGCGTGTGGAGCGTGCATAACGCTGTGGGTCGTGTCGTCCGCTACGATCCCGCCGGCAGGGTCACGGCGGTGATCGACATGCCATTGCCGCAGCCCACGAGCGTGATGTTCGGCGGCACGAAGCTGGACACGCTGTACATCACCACCTCCCGACAGAATCTGTCGGCCAGCCAGCTCGCCGCGTTCCCGCTCTCGGGAAGTTTGTTCGCCGTCCGACCGGGAGTGGTCGGCCTACCTGAAGCATCGTTTGCCGGGTAGGCGGTCCACGGCCCGGGTACGATAGGTGCAAATCGGCCGCGCGGAACAAAGCCAGGACGCGGCCGACATGCCGATGTCGGGCGCGCGAAGCCAGAGATCGGAAGCCGCATGACCGCGATTCTGGAATCCCTGCTCGCAGCGGACCCGGTGCCCTGGGCGCGCGCCCAGATGGCCTTCACTCTTGCCTTCCACATCATCCTCGTTCCACTGGGCGTGTCATGGACGGCCATGACCCTCATCGCCAACTACATCGGCCTCAAGCGGAACGATCCCGACGGTCTACGGCTCGCGCAGCGATGGTCGAAATACATGGCTGTTACGTTCGCCGTCGGCGCGGTGACCGGCACGGTACTGACCTTCGAGCTCGGTCTGCTCTGGCCCCGATTCATGGGTGATTGGGGCGAGGCGTTCGGAGTGCCATTCGCATTCGAAGGGCTTTTCTTCTTCACCGAGGCCATCTTCATCGCCATCTACATCTTCGGATGGCGGCGTCTCAAGCCGTGGACGCATTTCTGGACCGGCGTTCCCATCGTACTTGCCGGAGTGTTCGGCGCGGCCTCCGTGGTGGCGGCCAACGCATGGATGAACACACCGACGGGCTTCACCCTAGACGAAGCAGGGCGCGTCGCGTCGGTGGATCCGCTCGAGGTCATCTTCAATCCGTCCATGCCGCTCCAGGCTGCACATATGGTCGTCGCAGCCTACCTGGTGGGCGGCTTCCTGGTCGCGTCACCCTATGCCTTCCGGCTACTGAGGGGGAGCCGCGACCGATACCACCGGCTCGGGTTCATCATTCCTTTCAGTGTCGCCACGATCGCCGCCCCGATCCAAATGGGTGTAGGCGACAGCCTTGCGCGCTGGGTGTATGACAACCAGCCGATCAAGTTCGCAGCGATACAGCTCGTGCCCACCACGAGCGGCCACGTCCCCGAAACGATCTTCGGCCAGCTCAACGAGGACGGCACCGTCGTCGGGGGGATTCCAATTCCTGGGTTGGCCTCGTGGCTATCGGACCCGTCGACGGGTAGCGCAACGGTGATTCAGGGTCTCGACACTGTGTCGCCCGAAGATCGGCCGACCGTCAGGCAAGTGAACATCGTCCACTTGTGTTGGGACATCATGGTGGGCTTCGGCACACTGCTCTTCGGTCTCTCCATTTGGTACTGGGGATCCTGGATCTTTCGCAAAGACATCCCCAGGAGCCGCGTGTTCCTGAGTCTCGCCGCGTCCTCGGGCTTGCTCTCGGTCGTTGCCATGGAAGCCGGCTGGATTCTCAGCGAGGTGGGGCGTCAACCGTGGATCGTGCACGGCCTGATGCGGGTGGAGGACGCCGCGACTGGCAACACGGGTGTCGGGATCACCTTCGTCGTGATCCTCCTCCTCTACTTCGTACTGGGAATCACTACGATCCTCGTGCTAGGCAGCATGAGCCGGAGGTTTCGGCGACAGGAGGGTGCCGGGACCGGTTTTGAGGACGATGCCGTTCCCTACGGTCCCGAGGTTCCCCCGACGGCGGCCAGCCCAGAAAGACGCGAATGACGACGATCATCGTCGTCGTGTTACTGCTGGCCGTCACCGCCTACGCGGTCTTTGCGGGCGCCGACTTCGGCGCGGGGTTCTGGGATCTCATCGCGGGCGGGGACGAGCGTGGCGAACAGCCCCGCTCGGTGATCGAACGTGCGATCGGCCCGGTCTGGGAGGGCAATCACGTCTGGCTGATCTTCGGCTTCGTCATCTTGTGGTCTGGATTCGCCGAGGCGTATGCGTCGGTTGCTCTGACTCTCTATGTGCCTCTGACCATTGCTGCCCTTGGCATCGTGCTCCGCGGTGCCGGCTTCGCCTTCCGCAAATCTGTGAGCCGGACTCGCCACCGCCGGATCTTCGGCGGTGCGTTCGCCATCCCCTCGGTCATCGTTCCTTACTGCCTCGGCACTGTCGTCGGTGCCATTGCCTCAGGTCGCGTTCCCGCAGGGGGAGTGGCAGGTGACCTGTGGAGCTCCTGGATCAATCCGACATCGATCCTCGTTGGCGTCCTTGCAGTGACTATGGCCGCTTATCTGGCGACGGTATACCTGTCGGTGGACGCTCACCGCCTGAGCGATCGCGCCATGGTGGATTACTTCCGCCGACGTGCGGTCGCCTCTGCGGTAGTCGCCGGCATCGTGGCTGGCGTAGGCATCGCCGTTCTCCGATCCGATGCTCGATTTGTGTTCAACGGCCTGATGACGCGGGCTCTTCCCTTCGTGGTGCTCTCGACATTGTGTGGCGCCGGCTCGCTGCTCCTTCTGCTTCGTCGGGCGCACTTCGTTGTCGCGCGAGCACTGGCAGCTGCTGCCGTCGCCCTAGTCGTCGTTTCCTGGGGCTTCGCGCAATGGGATTACATCCTTCCCGAGACCCTGACGGTGAGTGAGGCATCGGCCCCCGGCGGAACCCTCGTAGCACTCCTCGTCGTTGCAGTCGCAGGCCTCGTCTTCATCGGCCCGGCCTTCCTCTGGCTCTACCGGCTGCACCAGCGGGGAACCCTCGAGGAGGATGATGGTGACGGGGCGTTGGTACATGACGCCTGAACCAGGGCGGCGTATTCGAGACAGGTTTGTCATTCCCGCGCAGGCGGGAATCCAGAAGGCTCGACGCCGACGGACGACCGGATCTCGTCTACGGACTGATGTCGAAGGACGGCCAACCTGTCGAAGGGCGAACTCAGATGGGGGTACAGTGATTGCACCCGGGCTACGCGTCGCGCGGGAGCTGCTGGTCCATACCCGGATCGAGGGCAACCTGAGCACTCATAGCCGAAGGTAGCCCTCCAATGCAACTGGCCGCGCTGGCAGCGCTCTGAAGAAAAGGCAGATGGCCAGTCCGATCGAAGATTACGCGATCATCGGCGATACGCAGACTGCGGCACTCGTCGCCAGGGACGGGTCGATCGATTGGTTTTGTATCCCTCGTTTCGACTCGGCCGCCGTGTTCGCGAGCCTGTTGGGAACTGAGGACCACGGACGGTGGAAGCTTGCACCGGCCGGTGGAATCCAGCGAATTGAGCGCCGTTACAGGGACGACACCCTGGTTCTCGAAACGACCTTCCATACCGATGGCGGCGTGGTACGGGTGACCGACTGTATGCCGATTCGGGATCGGACCGTCGACATCATCCGCGTCGTCGAGGGCGTCTCGGGTCGTGTGCCGATTCATATGGATCTGCGCATGCGCTTCGACTACGGCTCGATCCTGCCCTGGATCAGGCACGACGATGGCCGGATGTACGCCACGGCTGGCCCGAATTCGGTGGTGCTCACGACCCCCGCCCCGATCGAAAGCGTCGGACACACTACCGTGGCGGACTTCGTTCTCGACGAAGGCGACTCGGTTCCATTCGTTCTGTCGTGGTACGCGTCTCACGAGACTGCACCGCGCCACTACGACGCTGCAGCTGCCGTCAAGAAGACCGCCGCCTGGTGGGCGCGATGGTCCAAGCAGAGCACGTATAAGGGTGAGTGGCGCGATCTGGTAATGAGATCGCTCATCACGCTCAAGGCGCTGACGTACGCTCCGACGGGCGGCATCGTTGCGGCTGCGACGACGTCGCTGCCGGAGTGGATCGGGAGCGTGCGAAACTGGGATTACCGCTACTGCTGGCTCCGCGACTCGGTCCTCACGCTGATCGCATTGATCCGAGGAGGGTTCGACAAGGAGGCGCTCGCATGGCGTGACTGGCTGCTACGCGCCGCGGCAGGCGAGTCCTCCAAGCTCCAGATCATGTACGGCGTCTGCGGCGAGCGGCGGTTGGATGAATACAACCTCGACTGGCTCCCGGGCTACGACGGTTCGGCTCCCGTCCGGGTCGGCAATGCCGCGAGCGGTCAGTTCCAGCTCGACGTGTACGGCGAGACGTTGGCTTCGCTCGGGATCATGCGTGTGCTGGCACCCAAGCGGCCAGGCTCGGCCGGGCGGCCCGGATCGGCTGGCAAGTCGGACGCTTCGTGGGATCTCGAGGTCGCCCTACTCGATTTCCTGGAAGGCGCCTGGCGACATCCTGACGATGGTCTCTGGGAAATGCGCGGCGACCGGCAACACTTCACGCACTCCAAGGTCATGTCCTGGATCGCGTTCGAAAGCGCGATCCGTTCCGCCGAGCAGTTCGACCTGCCCGCCCCGTTAGACCGCTGGCGTGCGATACGCGACGAGGTTCACAAACAGGTCTTATCCGAGGGCTTCGATGCCGAGCTCAACTCGTTCACTCAGGCGTACGGGTCGAAGAAACTCGACGCGGCCCTGCTCCAGATCCCCACGACCGGGTTCCTGCCGGCAACCGACCCACGAATGGTCGGCACGGTGGCCGCGATCGAGCGCGATCTCATCCACAACGGCTTCGTCCTGAGGTATCGAACGGAGCAAGCCGATGACGGTCTCCCGGCCGGTGAGGGCGCATTCCTCCCCTGCTCGTTTTGGCTCGTGAACAACTACATCTGGCAGGGCAGGGACCACGACGCGAAGACTCTGTTCGACAAGCTGATGGGGATCGCCAACGACGTCGGCCTGTTTTCCGAGGAGTACGACCCCATCGCGGAGCGACAACTCGGCAACACGCCACAGGCGTTCACCCATCTCGCGTTCGTAAACACTGCGTTGTGGCACCAGGATCCTGAGAGCATGACCACGGCTGCCTTGATGGCTGCCGCCGCGAAAGGAGTCTAGCCGTGGCTGACTCGTACGATGTGATCATTATCGGAAGCGGTGCCGGCGGTGGCACGCTGGCGTGGAAACTGGCACCGTCGGGGAAGCGAGTTCTGTTGCTCGAGCGAGGGGACTACCTACCTCGCGAGCGCGACAATTGGGATTCCACGGCCGTTTTCCTTCAGGCGAAGTACACAACCACCGAACAGTGGCTCGACCGTCACGGGAAGTCCTTCACGCCCGAGCAGAACTACTACGTCGGAGGCAACACCAAATTCTACGGGGCTGCGTTGTTCCGACTGCGGCCCGAGGACTTCGGCGAAATTACCCACTATGGCGGCACCTCGCCGGCGTGGCCGCTCTCGTACGAGGACTTCGAGCCGTGGTACGCCGAAGCCGAGCGCTTGTACCACGTGCATGGGGCTGCGGGCGAGGATCCGACCGACGGTCCGCGCTCCGGCGACTTCCCGTACCCGGCGGTGCGGCATGAGCCGCGAATCCAGCGACTCAGTGACGATTTGGTAGCGCTCGGCTTGCACCCCGCCCACTTACCGATTGGCGTGATGCTCGATCAGGGGGTGGACGGCAAAGCCGTTCACGGCAGCCGCTGCATCCGCTGCGACCGCGTCGATGGGTTCCCATGCCCCGTCAACGGCAAGGCGGACGCCCAGACCGTCTGCGTCGACCCGGCTCTGCGCGAGCATTCGAACCTGGAGCTCGTGACGAATGCACACGTCCAGCGCCTCGAGACCTCGGCGGACGGGCGGACCGTCACGGCATTGGTCGCGTCGCTCCCCGATGGCAGCGAGACCCGCTTCGTGGGTGATCTCGTCGTTGTGTCCTGCGGCGCCCTCAACTCGAGTTTGCTACTCCTCCGCTCGGCCAACGAAGCGCACCCCAACGGCCTCGCCAACTCCTCCGACCAGTTAGGCCGGAACTATATGCGCCACAACAACATGGCTCTGATGGCCCTGTCCGAGGAGCCGAACCCGACAGTTTTTCAGAAGACGCTCGTGCTGAATGACTGGTACCATCGGGGCGAGGATTGGGAGTACCCATGGGGCAGCATCCAGATGCTCGGCAAATCGGATGGCGAACAACTCCGGGGCAGTGCACCGCAGGCGCTGGCGTTCCTCGCCCGCCTGGCTCCGGACGCGCCGCTGGATTGGTTGGCGCAGCACGCAGTGGATTTCTGGCTGTCGTCGGAGGACCTTCCTCACCCGGACAGTCGAGTCACCCTGGAGCGGGACGGGACCGTCCGTCTCTCGATCGAAGACGAAAACAACACCGAGCCGCTCGTCCGCCTCCGCAAGAAGTTCGAGTCCATGCTCAGCCACCTCGGGATGCACGACGTCGTGCACCATCGCAACGTCTACCTCCACAAGGGACTCGACGTCAGCGCCACCGCCCATCAGGCGGGCACGGCCCGCTTTGGCCACGATCCGTCGAGCTCGGTTCTCGATCTGCATTGCAAGGCACACGACCTCGATAACCTCTACGTGGTGGACTCCAGCTTCTTCGTGTCGATCGGCGCCGTGAACCCGACCCTCACGATCATCGCCAACGCACTGCGGGTTGGCGACCATCTCGTCGAGCGGCTCGGCTGACGGACAAGGAGTCGACGTTCACGGTGACCGGAGCAGCGAAGGGCGGGGCAGGATTCGAGTGACGCTGAAATAGAGCCGACCCAACAAGGAGCAGCAACATGACTCTGGAAGGCAAGGTCGCGATCGTCACTGGCGGCAACAGCGGCATCGGCAAGGCCATCGTCATCGCTCTGGCCGAGCAGGGCGCCAAGGTGGTAATCGACTTCGTGGCCCACGAGGACGCCACCGAAGAGCTCGAGAAGAAGGTTGCGTCCATGCGCGACAAGGCCATCGGCGTGAAAGCGGACGTGAGCAAGGTCGCGGACCTCCAGCGGCTCATCGATACGGCGGTACAGAGGCTGGGAAGAGTCGATATCATGGTGAACAACGCCGGCATCGAGACCCGCACATCGATCCTGGAGACTACGGAGGAGGATTACGAGAAGGTGATGGAGGTCAACCTGAAGAGTGCCTTCTTCGGTACACAGATCGCCGCCAAGCAGATGATCAACCAGGGAGACGGCGGGCGGATCATCAACATCAGCTCGGTACACGAAGATTGGCCGATGCCCAACAACACCGCCTACTGCGTGTCGAAGGGCGGCATGCGAATGCTCACTCGCACCGCGGGCACAGAGCTGGCCGCCCACGGCATCCTCGTGGTAGGGGTCGGACCCGGCGCCGTCGAGACACCGATCAATAAGCAGACGATGGACGACCCGGCTAAACTGAAAACGCTAAACCAGGACATCCCCCTCGGCCGAATGGCCAAGCCGCACGAGATCGGCGCCGTTGTGGCTTTTCTCGCCTCCGATGACGCGAGCTATCTGACTGCGACCACCATCATTGCAGACGGCGGTCTTATGCAATCCGGCCCGGGGCTCTAGAAGGCCGTTGATAAATCGCGCAGCTCTGCGTTACGCTTCCTCGCCGCTCCC
>WHSP01000190.1 GCA_009380025.1 Gemmatimonas sp.
CGAGCACGGACGCCGAGACGGCGAGGCGGGTCAGTCTGGTCATGGTTCCTCCGCAATGTTGAGTTTGGGATGCGCCGGTGGCGCGGCGGCGGCGGGACGTCGCCTGGCTGCGGAGGGAGGATGGTGGAGGGCGCTTATCCCGGGCTTATGCGGAGCTTACGCGAGGGGATTCGGCCAGGTCCAGGGTATCCGCCAGGAAGGCTGGTCGCGGCTCACGGCCGCCCGGTGGCGACCCGCCGCCATGGCTTGCCTGGATGCGATCGTGCGTTGAGGCCCTTTCCGTCTTCGCTAAGAGACTTCGGTCAAACGCGGCCGTCGAAGATGCTAGCGGACGGCGGAAGGGCGAACGGAACGTTGCGGTTTCCCACATACCAGGCTAGGATCTGTTTCCGCAGGAGTCCGACTCTACCGCGACAGCTTCGGACGGGCTGCGGGGTACCAGTGGGTGCTATTCCGGTCATCGGGGGCTGTGGCCCAAGACAACGTTGACTTGTTCCAGTCAAGGAGTCTCAGGCGTGGGATGTCTGTGCCCGAGCAAATGACTCGCCGAACTTATGGGAACCCGCCGGTTCACGAAGCTATTCTAAGCCTCCGCTTCAAGCGGGAAATCCCCGAGAAGCTCTTGGAGAGCGCCCCGGAGTACCTACCGCTCGAGGTCTACGGGATCCCATCGCGCCAGAATGAGTTGACTGTGCAGGCCGCCGTCGGACAGGGTAGGAGCGGCTTCCAGGCCGACGCCAAGTTTGGCGGCTGGGAGTTCTCGGCCGACGGGCGCAGATGGGTCACTCGCGTGTCGAGAAGCGATCTCTCATTTCATGCACTGAGGCCGGGCGGTTGGCCGTACGAGGGCTATCCCGGTTGGGAAGAGATTCGGGGTCGGTATGTGCGGTTGCTTTCAGATGCGCGAGAGCTCTTCGCTGATCAAGAGATTCGCCGAGTTGGATTACGGTACGTGAACCGGATCGCTGTTCCGGCGACAGATGATATCAACAAGTGGTTCGCGGTGACGCCGGCTTGGCCAGGGATCCTCGATTCTCAGGAAATGCGCACATTCACGTACCACGCAGCCTTCGTGTCGGTGCAGAATCACGAGCACCTGAGCGCAACAGTCCGGCTCGGTAATGCCAACGTGGAGGAATCGTTGCCAGCGGACTTAGTGGGCCTGATACTCGATGTTGATATATTCAACTATCGGGTTGATGCGGCCCCGTCCCTTGGTCGAGCTGTGGACTGGTTTGATGAGGCTCATAGCGTTGAAAATCAGGTCTTCGAAAGCTGCATCACAGATGACCTTCGGTCCCGATTCGAATGAGGAGATCCGCCATGATCGCGCGTCGACATAGCGACGACCAAATAGCGGCGCCCGAACCAGTCTCGAGCCTCGGCCTACGGCTGGGAGCAGCCATGCTTTCTGGCGGTATTCTGCTCGGGACACCCTCCTTCGTGGCGTTGGAAATTCCATTGCTCACCGGCACCAAACGGGTTGAAACGAATGGTCAGTTCAACCCGGCGCCGGTGTTCGAGCCCGAAAAGGATATCATCCTGAGCGAGGAAATGACGCTTGATGAATTCGAGGAGTGGTTAGATGAACCACGCGTTCTGGCCAGAGCGATGGCGACGGGCCGTCGAGCAACGGTTGAGGAAATGGACTGGGAGATCTAAACCGGTGGAGGCCATCGCTTGCCGGGAACGAGCCAACATTGGGAGGGATGGTACGAGGTAGTTACGGACGATTCCCTTCGCCAGGGGGATATCTTTCGTAAACTTGCGACGTACCGAATCCCGGAGAACTTGCCGTCATCGATCGAGCCAGGAATGCAGATTTCTCTCGATATTCTCGATGCTCGTGACTGGATGATCCTCCGCTTACCTACGAGCCAACGCGAATGGACCGCGTCTGCGCCTCCTTTCACCGCTTCGGGAGCTCGTTGGCAATTGGTTCGGCGCCCGCATGTCCGATGTGGGGATCAACTCAGCTCATGAGATTCCCAAGTATCGCGACGGCCTCTCCGCGTCCCACATTCTGAAAACCGGAGACTCCCAGGAACCAGGCTGAAGATACCTCGACGGATTGAGGTTGAGGTAGGGTTGAAAGCACCCCGAGACGCGGTCTGGTCCGACCTTCCCACCTTGTTGCGGGAGCTTCGAGACCGAAGCCGCTCCGCTGGGCCGCTCGCGACTGCCGCGATCAGGCATCGACGCACCCCTACCCGTTTCGCCAAGCCCTTGCCCGCGTCTTGGCGGTAATGCACGGGCGTAGGGCATGTGCTTCTACCGTCAGCAGGCGTCTTGACTGATGATTCGCCAGATTAGCTTGGGTTAGGTTAGCTGAGGCTTAGCGTGGTCGGACTTGCGCGATGCCGTAACCTCACTTGATGTCGTCGGGATCGGCAGACGGCTGCCTCAGCCGCTCGATCGTCCGCTGGAGCCACGCGTCGAAGTCAGCAAGCGTTCGGAGAAGCCGAACCCTCAGTGCTTCAGCGGCCGCAAGAATGTTTTGCATCTCCGCCCAGTCATACTCGGCCGCGTAGGCATGGCGGACCCGGTGGCGGAAACGTCGGAGCAGGTCGAGATCCGCGTAGAGCTCAGCATCCAGGACCGCGGGTCTGATTCCCGAAATCTCCATGTTTAGTTGATCCAGCAACTCTCGATGCCAATTGTCGCCCGAGGGTACCTTTCCGTCGATCTCGGACGCGACCCGCGTCAGGAGCTGCTCGACGGCAGTGTATAAATTCTGAAGGTACAGGACGAGAGCTCCGATGGTCACTACGTCCTGACCGTCACTTCCGACCCGATCCAACCGCGATCGAGAGCCATCCCGAAATGACGTCTGCCGCTTCTCGGTCCGTTCGTAGACGATCTCGAAGGACCTGCAACGTACGGGCGTCGCGCTCCTGTTCGGTCACAGCACTTGGCCCTGGTCGCGGATGTGCCGGCGGAGCGGTTCGGCGGCAGTTTCGAAGCGGACGAAATCGAGCTCGACGTCCCCAGCGAAGGCTTCGGCCCGGGCCCAGGCGTCCCAATAGTTGTCTGGAGTGAGTCCGATCACTGCGAGGTCGAGATCCGAGTCAAGGCGGTAGCGCTCCAGATCGAGAAGGCTACCGAACAAATAGACGCACAGATGCTCTCCGTACTCCGCGCGGAGCGCCTGAGCGATTTCGTGGGCACGACGTCGCCGCTGCTCGTACTGCCGGACGCGCTCGGCTTCCCGCCGGTGCGCCTGCCGCACGAGCTCAACCGCATATCCCGACGTCCTCGACACGCTCTGATCCATCCTCGCCCTGGTAACTCAATCCCGTCGAAACCTTTCCGCCGGATTCCGACAAAACGCCGACTACGTCCTCGCCCTGCCGGGCACGCTGCGACTCCTTGGCCGAGAAACGCAGTGCGGAACCAATTGCATGCAATGCGTAAATACGCAACATCCACCCGACGGGAAGCCAGATCTCCGCTAGCGAGTTGGCCCGGTCCTTGGCGATGTCCCTCGGCCGGATCCGCTGGAAAGGCGGGTCGTTTACATGTACGGAACGACGCTCCGGTAGCGCGCCTTACGCCGGCACGCGACTCGGGAGGGACAAGTAGGGTCGCTTGACACCCGCGCTCGCTCTGCCCTATGCTCGCCGCTGTTGTCGCGGTCCTCGGCCGCAACTTCGATACCCTGCCCGCTGATGTCCGTCATGGCCACCCGAATCCCCATCCAGATTGCCCCCGTCAACGCGTCATCCGATGGTTCTCAAGACGCGGATGAGAGCACCGCCCGGGTGACGCTGTTCGACAAGCTCTCTCGTCTGACACTTGCCCAAGCAGTAAAGCTCCTCGGCTCCGATGGCAAACGCCTCCTACATGCCGGCGGCGCGTACGAAGTGGACCTCAATGAGGGAGTGGAGCTGACAGGGGACGCCTTCCGGGTGTGGTTCCCCGACGCGCAGGTCGAGATTTCGCTCAACCCAGCCGCAATGTATTCGCTCGACTGGAGCTGCGATGCATGCGACCGTTCCTGCGCGCATGTCGGCTCGGTCTTCTCGCTCATCCTCGAAGAGAAGCTGGCACTCGGGCTGTCCACGACACCGCCCGAGCGAGTGCCGATCGAGAGCTTGAGCGACGGGGAGTTGACGGCGCAGATGCTGGCCGAGCGAGAGGAGCGGGCTCGCGACGAGAAGATGCGGCTGAAGTCGATGAACCCGGATGAGATCTGGACCGACTACGCGGTGACCAACCCAGCATCGGGTAAGTCGTACCGGGTTGCTCTGCGAGGCTGGGAGCGCGGAGAGTCGTACTGCTCGTGCCCCGACTTCCGCAAGAACACGCTGGGAACGTGCAAGCACATCCTCCACACGCTGGCGAAAGTGCGCCGTCGGTTCCCCGCGTCGAAACGAAGCCAGCCTTACGAGCGCAGAGGCATATCCGTTCACTTGCTGCATGGGGGGGAGTTGCAGCTTCGCATGGCCTTGCCGGCCCGACTTCCGGAAGCGGTTGCGGAGATCGTCGCGCCACTTAGCGAGCGGCCCATCACGGATCTCCCGGACCTCCTCCGACGCATCCGCCTCCTGGAGCGCGAGGGGGTGCCTGTCAGTGTCTATCCGGATGCCGAGGAGTACATCGACCACCAGTTGGTGATGGAACGGATCCGCTCTCGAGCCGCCGAGATCCGCCGAGATCCCAACGGGCACCCGCTGCGAACCACCTTGCTCCACGCCGAGCTGCTCCCGTTTCAGCTGGACGGGATCGCCTTCGCCGCGGGGGCTGGGCGCGCCATCCTTGCGGACGACATGGGTCTGGGCAAGACCATCCAGGGGATCGGCCTCGCCGAGCTCCTCGCTCGGGAGGCCGCGATCCGACGAGTGCTCGTGATCTGCCCGGCGTCGGTTAAGTTCCAGTGGAAAAACGAGATCCGCCGCTTCTCCGACCGCAGCTGTCAGATCGTTCTCGGCAGAGCCGACGAGCGAGCTTCACAGTACGCAGATGGCTCGTTCTTCACGATCTGTAATTATGAGCAGGTACTGCGTGACATTCTGGCCATCGAACGGGTGCCGTGGGACCTGATCATTCTCGACGAAGGGCAGCGTATCAAGAACTGGGAAGCCAAGACGAGCCGGATCGTCAAGAGCCTGCGATCGCCGTTCGCCGTCGTGTTGTCGGGCACCCCGCTAGAGAATCGGCTGGATGACCTCTTCTCCGTGACCGAGTTCGTCGATTACCGGCGTCTCGGGCCGGCGTTCCGTTTCTTCAACCGCCATCGGGTCACGGACGAGAAGGGGAAGGTGCTCGGCTATCGGGATCTCGACGTGCTGCGCGAGAATCTACGGCCGATCCTGTTGCGTCGTACCCGCGCTTCGGTGATGCGAGATCTGCCGGCGCGCACGACCGAGATCATCCGCATCCCGGCGACCGACGAACAACTCGCGTACGATGGTGCGCAGATGCGCATCGTCAGTTCGATCGTTCGAAAGCGATACATCTCGGAGATGGATCTGCTGCGGCTGCAGAAAGCGCTGCTCCTCGCTCGAATGAACGCGAACAGTACCTATCTGGTCGATAAGCAGCCTCCCGGATACTCGACCAAGCTCGATCACCTGAGCGAGCTGCTCGAGGAGCTCGCCCAGGAGGAGGATCGCAAGGTCGTCCTCTTTTCCGATTGGACGACGATGCTGGGGCTGGTCGAGACGAAGCTCGACGACCTCGGCGTCTCCTGGGTTCGGCTGGACGGCTCCGTCCCGCAGCGGAAGCGCCAGCAGCTGGTGGACCGGTTCCAACGTGATGCCTCCTGTACTGCATTCCTGGCCACGAACGCAGGGGCCACTGGTCTCAACCTCCAGGCGGCGAACACGGTCATCAACATCGACCTACCCTGGAACCCGGCGGTCCTCGAGCAGCGCATCGCCCGGGTACATCGAATGGGTCAGCAGAACCCCATCCAGGTCTACGTCCTGGTCACCGAGGGGACGATCGAGGAGAAGCTGCTCGCGACGTTGTCCGGCAAGCATGAGCTGGCACTTGCCGCACTTGACTTGGACTCGGAAGTGACCGAGGTCGAGCTCGCGTCCGGCATGGAAGAGTTGAAGCGCCGGCTCGAGTTGCTTCTCGGAGCGAAACCGAACGCGGCGACCGACGAGTCAGAGAAGCGGCGCGTCGATGCGGAAATCGAGCGACGCAACCGGCAGGAGCGCGTCGCGGAAGCCGGCGGGCAGCTGCTTAGCGCCGCGTTCGCCTTCCTCGGGGAGATGATTCCGCTGGTCGAGGAAAGTGAAGCAACGATTCAAGCCGCGAATCAGGTGAAAGGGCGGCTGAACGAGTGCCTCGAACGAGATCAGAACGGCCGACCCCAGTTGACCGTCACACTGCCCGACGATACCGCTCTGGAGAACCTGACCCGGTCGCTGGCCTCGCTATTGGCCGCGCGGTAGGCTGCGGTTCTCCAGTGGATCCTGCGATTGATAGACCAAGCGCTCGCCTGTCTGCGCCGAAGGCGCCCCGGCTCCCGGCCGAAAATTCCATGCACCGGCATTGCGCCAGAATGGATTTGGAGCGTGGGTGCGGACCACGAAAGGTCGGTCCTCGACCTTCGTCACCGCGAAAAACGCACGGCTGTCCATCCATACTTCTCGGCGACCGGTCTGGCCCATCATCCGAAGTCGGCTCTCCGGAGCGAGGCGAACGATGGTCCCATCGCCAAGCTTCACAGTCACGGCTTCACCTGCGCCGGTTACGACCCCACCGGTGCCGAACTCGAACGGCACCGACCCAACGGAATCGGCCGACGGGCGGATCGCCGAGAGAACCAGGCTCGTAAACGCCCCGACGGCCAATGACGCAGCACCAAACTGCCGGGCCCACCGGGGGATACGACGGCGTGTCGACCGAAACGGTCGGTCTCGCAGCTGGGCCCAGCGACGAAGCAGCTCCCGACCTGTGGGCGGCACCGGCACTGCCGCTTGTTCTTCGACTTCCCGCGCCTCCGCATCGACCGCCAGAGACGACGCGGAGCACGTGTTCCTGCGCGTGCCCCGCGCCCCTTGGTGTCTCGGCGGTCTGCTTCTATTGGGACATGAGTACGGGTGCACCCATGCCCCGTGTCCGGAATCAGAAGGTAGACAATCCGCCCAGATCCTTCTCGATGTTCCACATCGCGCTCAGAATCCCATATGTGGTTCCGCTCTGCGTGATCCCGCCCCAGTGGACGCCGGCGAGACGCACGGTGTTGCCATACCAGCGGAAGACCGGAGAGCCGCTGTCACCGCCCGCCCTGTTGTAGTTCGCCCAGTCCTGGCAGATGATCCGGCCCAAGGCGTTGTACGACGGCTTGCTCATGTCGACGCACGTCTTTTTCACGAACCCGTACGTCCAGCCGGTCGTGCGGCCCATCTTGTCGAACATCTCACCGCCCGTCGGGAAGGAGTATTCGCCGATGATCGTCATCCGCGGGTTGCTTGCATTGATGGTGATCGACCCGTTGTTGCCCGGCGAGCCCCAGGAAGTGGTACGGGCGATCTTCCCATAGTTCCAGGACACGCCCGCCGACTTCCGAATCACGGCCGCGTCGCTCCAACGGCACTTGAAGATGCCGAAGAAGCCACACGAGAAGGGCGCCGGATCCTTGACCTCGGTGCCGACCAGCTTCCCTCCGGACACCGCGTTCTGATAGAGCGGGGTGAAGTTCAGGCCCCAAACACTGGAGGTACAGTGCGAGTTCGTCACGAAGCTCGCATACCCCCCGTGGTAGGCGTTGAACCCGAGCGTGCACGTCCATCCACCGGAGCGCTGGATCTGGTAGCCGCCCTCGATCGGCCGGCTATAGTCGCGCAGTGTCTTGTCATCCACGATCCGGCTCGTCTCCTCGAATGCAACGGCCTCAGCGGGGATGTCCTGCTCGGCCAGCGCTTTCAACACGCTCTCCCGCGCCGACGACGTGGCGATGCCGACGACGAACCGGTTCTGCATCTCGTCCAGATCGGTCCACTCGACACCGAACT
>WHSP01000191.1 GCA_009380025.1 Gemmatimonas sp.
GCACGTATGTCGCATTCGTTATTGATCTTAGACCCGATTCGTCCATTGTACGCCGATAGCCGATAGCCGATAGCCGATAGCCTCTTGATCACCCTGCTCCACATCTCCGACATCCACTTCGGGCCTCCCTACTATCCGGAGGTGGGCACTGCGCTGATCGAGTTCGCGCACGAGACGGGGCCAGACGTCATCGTTGCTTCGGGAGACTTCACGCAGCGCGCGAAGGAGGAGCAGTTCCGGGCCGTTCGCGCGTTCTTGGACCGGTTGCCGGAGGTGCCGCGGGTCGTGACACCAGGAAACCATGACGTACCTCTCTACCGGGTCGGGGAGCGCCTGATGGATCCTTACCGGTACTACCGGCAGTACATCTCCAACGAGCTCGACACGGTGACGACGGTGCCAGGCGCGGTGATCGTCGCACTCAACTCGACGGCCCCTTACCGGGCGGTCACGAATGGACGGATCCATTCCTGGCAACTCGAGTTCGCGCGGAAGGCGTTCGAGGGGACGAGTCCGGAGGACCAACGGATCCTCGTGGCTCACCATCATTTCGCACCCCCACCCGACTTCGAGGGGGCGGACGCGATGCCGAAGGCGAAGCGGGCGATCGACGCTTTCACTCGAATGCGTGTGGACCTGATCCTCGGCGGCCACCTGCACCGTGCCTACATCGGCAACTCGCTCGACGTCTACTCCGGTGTCGATCGTGAGCACGGCATCGTCATTGCCCAATCGGGAACGAGCACCTCGCGGCGGGGCCGTGCCCGTGAGCGGGAGAAGAACACCTTCAATGTCGTGCGTCTCGACGCCAGGATCATACGTGTGACGCACTATATGTACTTCGCTCCGGCCGGTGGCTTCGTCCCGACCAGCCGGCACATCTTCTTCCGCGGGGGGCGCCCTTCGATGACCCCGGAGGAAGCCGAGGAAGGGGCCTTCTACTTCGATCACGAACGAGAACGGGTCCGGGGGGCTGACGCATGAATGTCAGGGTAGGCCGTCGTCGTGGCGATTCCCGGCGGGTCCGAGGCCCCGCGCGATGGCTAGTGCTCGGGATGGCGATCGCCTTCGGCCTCGGTTTCCTGTTCGTCCTGGCCCTCAGTCAGACCGCCTGGGGACGATCGCAGATTCTCGCGTATACCCTTCGCACGCTCGGCGGCCGGCTGAATGGGGAGCTGGCGGTTCAGCGTCTGGAAGGCAACGTCATCACCGGGGCCCGGCTGTACGACATCCTCGTTACCGATGCAGCGGGTGCACCCCTGGCCGCTGCGGACAGCGCGTACATCCAGTATCGTATCGCGAGCTTCCTGGGCGGCGATGTCGTGATCCATCGGTTGGTCGCCTACGACGCCAGGGTCGAGCTGTTCCGGATGCCCGGCGACACCGTGTGGAACTATCAGGAGGTCCTGACGGACCCGACGCCGGACGCGACAGACGGTACCGGTGCCGATGCCGGCGCGACGTTGCTCGAGAGCCTCACCCTGATCGACAGCGAGGTCTCCGTTCGGCGGCCCCTCGAGCCGGATCCGCGACTCTCCCAGGAGGCACAGGACGCCAGGATGGAGGAGATGCTAGCGGATACGAGCTACGTTCTGGAGGAGGTCCCGGGAGGATATCTTCGGACGACAATCATCGACATCGAACAGGTTGGTGCGGAGGAGCTCTTCATTGGGCCGACGGAGCGCGGTGGAACCTACGCGGAAATCGTGAACGCCAACGCAGACGTTTACTTCCGGCGAGATCCACCCCTCGAGGTGCGCGAGGGACGGGGACAGCTCCATCTCCGGGAGGGTGTGCTGGAGTTTCGCGTGCCCGAGGTCGTACTCCCGAACTCGCGAGGAGAAGGGCTCGGGAGCATCGATTTCACCAGTGGCAGGCCGATGTACAACCTGTTCATCGATTCTCCCAGCTTCTCACTTTCCGACCTTCGCTGGTTGTATCCCTGGCTGCCAGATGACCCCGAGGCGGGCGGCGGGTCGGCCGAGGTCCGAATCGAGGATCGCGCCGAGGGCCGACTCGTTCTCGCTCGGGACCTGCTCCTGGAGATGCCGGGCACTGAAGTGACCGGCGACTTCGGCTTGATCTCCGGGCCCGAGTCGGTCCGGTTCATCGAAGTCGAACTGGAGGCAAACCCCTTGCGTGTCGAATCTGTCGAAGCTTTGTTCCCGGACGATCTGCCGGTACAGGGCCTCGTCATAGGAGGCGCCACGATCCGGGGCGTGAGCTGAGCGAGATGAGGTCGTAAGTAACTCCATCGGCCGCTTGACACTCCGAAGCACCTGAGGTAGTCTCCGCACACCAACCGTTTCACTCCACGGAACTAAATCGTTCACTCCCATCAAGGAGTCGCACGTGGCCTCTGCGACGGAAGCTACGCATGCACGGGAACACTGGGGCAGCCGGGTCGGACTGATCCTGGCGATGGCCGGCAACGCCGTCGGGCTGGGTAACTTCCTTCGCTTCCCGGTGCAGGCTGCGAACAATGGGGGTGGCACGTTCATGATCCCCTATTTCATCTCGTTCATCCTTCTCGGCATTCCGTTGATGTGGATGGAGTGGGGCGTGGGGCGGTACGGGGGTCGGTTCGGCTTCGCCACCCTGCCCCGGATGTTCGACCGGCTCTGGCGGAACCCAATCGCGAAGTATTTGGGCGTTCTCGGCATCATCATGCCGCTGATCGTCTTCATCTACTACACGGTGGTTGTCGGCTGGCTGCTCGGTTTCTCCTTCTTCAGCCTCACCGGCGCCTATTTCGGTGAGGGTGCCACGGGTGTGGCGGACTATCTGGCTTCGTTCCAGAACATTCGCGAGGGCAGCGGTGGCTGGGTCGGTTTTCTCTTTTTCGGGATCGTACTCGCCGTCATCGTGTCCGTCCTTTCGCGCGGCATCTCCAAGGGCATCGAAAAGCTCGCGCTCTTCGGGATGCCGATTCTGTTCCTGTTCGGGCTCGTCATCATGATCCGCGTCCTCACCCTGCCGGAGACGGCCGTCGGAAGCCCGGGAGAGGGGCTCGCTCTGCTCTGGACGCCGGAATGGAGTGCCCTGAACGATGCTTCGATATGGCTCGCCGCGGCCGGGCAGGTCTTCTTCACCCTCTCGCTGGGGATGGGGTCGATTCACGCTTATGCGTCCTACCTCTCGGAGGACGACGACATCACGCTGACGGGCCTGACCACCGCCTCGACGAACGAGTTCGCAGAGGTGATTCTCGGTGGAACGATCGCCATTCCCGCGGCCGTCACCTTCTTCGGCATAAGCGGTCTCGCCGCCGTCAGCGGTACGTACGATCTGGGTATCGTCGCGATGGGTGTGGTCTTCCAGAACCTGCCGGGCGGGCTCATCTGGGGGCAGCTCCTGGCCTTCATGTGGTTCTTCCTGCTCTTCATCGCGGGGATCACGTCGTCGGTGGCCCTCGCGACCCCCGCGATGGCGTTTCTCCAAGAAGAGTTCGGCATTCAGCGCGCGACGGTTGCGAAGATACTCGGTGGTCTCGCATTGCTCCTGGGCTTCGCCAACATCTGGTGGCTGGCCGGCGGCTTCCTCGACGAGTGGGACTACTGGGCAGGTACCTTCGGGCTGGTTGTCGTCGCTTTCATCGAGGTGATGATCGTGAGGTTCGCCTTCGGGATCGACAACTTCTGGGTCGAGTTGCACCACGGCGCGGACCTACGCGTCAGCAACGTGTTCAAGTTCATCCTCACCTGGGTGACGCCTCTCTTCCTCACCTTGCTGCTGGGTTGGTGGGGATACACGGAGGCTTTGCCGAAGCTGATGATGGACGGGGTCGCTTCCGATGTGGAGCGCAGCACCCGGTGGCTTTCGAGAGGTTTCATGGCTGCCCTGGTGATCACAGTGCTCGTGCTGATCCACCGGGCGTGGCAGCGCAACCCCGGGGTATCGATTCCCCCCAGTGACACCCGCGAAGATTTCGAGGTGGCACGATGAACATCGTCTTCGCAACCTTGGCCTTCCTTCTCCAGGCTTCGGAGGCCGGGGAGGCGGCGCAGGCCGACGGTCTCTCCGGCTTCTCGTGGACCTTCATGATCGTCAGCATGGCTGCGGTCACCCTACTGGCCGTCTGGTGCTACGCCAGGATCTTCCGCGGCAAGCGTCACTTCGATCCGGACGGCACCGGACCGGAGCATTCGCCGGTCGAGGGCAAGGTCGATCAAGAGGGGGGAGTCTGAGGGACGCGCGCCTTTACGCATGAGCGCCCGACTGGCCGACCTGGTCGCCGTTCCCGTTTCTCGCCGACCCGCACTCGAGGAGATCGGGAAACGGGCTCGCTCTGCCGACCACGTCTTGCTGACGACACACGTGAATGCGGATGGCGATGGGGCCGGGTCCGAAGCGGCTATCGCCGCCTGGCTCGAGAGCGTCGGCGTTCAAGTGACCATCGTCAACCCCACCCCATTTCCCAGCAACTTCCGCTTCCTCCTCCACCGCGATGATCTGGTCGCCGACTTCGCTGGGGCCGCTGCCCGGAAGGCGATCAAGAGCGCCGACCTGGCGCTGGTACTCGACACGAGCGAATCCAACCGGATCGCCGGTCTCGCCGAGGAGCTCGATCCGGAGCTGACGTTCGTCATCGACCACCATCCGGCCGGTCCAACCGTCGTCGGCCGCGGTGGCGTTCAGGACCCAACCGCCTCCGCGACGGGCGAGCTTGTCTACGACCTGCTCACACTGGCGGGAGACCCCTGGCCGCATGAGTCCGCCCTCGGTACTTACGTCGCGATCGTGAGCGATACGGGGTCCTTCCGCTTCGGGAATACTACGCCCCGTACCCACGCAGTGGCCGCCGATCTCCTCTCGCGCGGAGTCGACCCGGAGGAGGTCTACCAGCGCCTCTTCGCCATCGCACCGCCCCGGCGCCTGCAACTCCTTCAAGAGGCGCTCGCGCGTCTCGAGCACGATCCGCAGCTCGGTCTCGCCTGGATGGTTATCCCTCAGGAGGTCAGCGACCGACTCGGCTCCACGGCCGACGACTACGACGGCCTCATCGATCACGCCCGATCCATCGAGGGCACCCGCGTTGCTCTCCTCTTCCGCGAGATGGCTCCCCAAGAGACCAAGCTCTCCCTTCGCTCCTCCGGCGATACCAACGTCAATCGCATCGCCCGCCAATTTGGTGGAGGCGGTCACGTCAAAGCCTCCGGCGCGACGATTCGTCTGCCTGTGGATGAGGCGGTCGAACGGGTCCTCGAGGCGGTCAGGAAAGAGCTCTTAGCCGGGGAGGTTGTGACACGATGATGCCGCGTTCCGGAGCGTCCAGTTCGTCATTCCCGCGAAGGCGGGAATCCAGGGCGGGGCAGCCGACGGCGTGACTGGATTCCCGCTTTCGCGGGGATGACAAACTCTGGGAGACCTTCTGTCATCGTGAGGACTACGCACCTTCGAGGTAGGTATATCCGGCCAATCCTTCGATGTAGTCCGCAATGAAGGCGTTGCTTTCGCTTCGGGAGATGCCCTTGGCGCGTTGGACCTTACGACGGAACGTGGCGACGAGGGTCTGCGCATCGAACTGAACGTAGTTGAGGACCTCGGTCGTCGTGTCGCCATGGACGAGGTCGGTGATCTCGTAGCGGGAGGCCTCGCTGCTCAAACGAATGTGCACCGCGTTGGTGTCGCCGAAGAGGTTGTGGAGGTCGCCGAGGATCTCCTGATAGGCGCCGGTCAGGAAGATCCCGAGGATATACGAGTCGCCATTGGCGACGGCGTGCAGTTCGAGGGTTGGCTTACCGTCGCGGCCGCCCGCGAACCGATCGATCTTTCCGTCGGAGTCGCAGGTGACGTCCTGCAGGGTTCCCCGCTGCGTCGGCTCCTCGGTGAGCCGATGGATCGGCATGATCGGGAAGACCTGGTCGATGGCCCAGGAATCGGGAAGGGATTGGAAGAGGGAGAAGTTGCAGAAGTAGCGATCGGTGAGGATCAGGTCGAGCTCCGGGATGATGTCATCGAATTCTTCGGGGTCCGCGGCGGCGAGGCGGGCGATGCGGTTCATGACGGCGAGGTGGAGACGCTCGACCAGCGCACGGTCACCGAGTGAGAGCACGCCGCTGTTGAAGAGGAGCTGGGCCTGCTCCTTCGCGAAGACGGCATCGTGGAAAACCTCACGCGGGTTCCGGGGATCCTCGAGGCTGGCTGCCAGCTCGTGAACGAGCGAATGAGCCTGCTCGGGAATCTCCTCCAGTTCGCCGACGATCTGCGTCTCGAGCCCGATTACGTTGAAGAGCAACATTGCGTGGTGGGCCGTGAGCGCTCGCCCGGATTCCGAGATAACGTTCGGCATCGGCACTTCTCTCTCGCGGCACGCTTCGGCGAGGGAGTAGATGATGTCATTCGCGTACTCCTGGACCGAGTAGTTGACGCTGGCGTTGGCGGTTGATCGGCTGCCGTCGTAGTCGACTCCCAGACCGCCGCCGACGTCCACGTAGTCGACCGCCACACCGACTTGCCGCAGCTCCACGTAGTAGCGGCTCACCTCGGCCATCGCTGCCTTCACGTTGCGAATGTCGGGGATCTGCGATCCCAGGTGGAAGTGGATGAGCTTCAATGTGTCGAGCCGCCCAGCACCCTCGAGCTTCTCCAGCACCCTCATGAGCTGGGACGCGTTCAACCCGAACTTGCTGCGCTCACCGCCTGTCGCGGCCCACTTGCCTGATCCCGTTGACGCCAACTTGATGCGGACTCCCGCGGTCGGCACGACCTCCATCTCCTCCGCCACGCTGAGCAGGAGATCCACCTCGTTGATCTTCTCGATGACGATGAAAACCCGGTGGCCGAGCTTCTGCCCCATCAGGGCGAGACGGATGAACTCCTCGTCCTTGTAGCCGTTGCAGACAATGATGTGGTCGGTTCGTTCGCTCAGCGCCAGAGCTGCTTGCAGCTCCGGCTTGCTGCCGACCTCGATGCCGACGCCATGCGCACCCCCGAAGTCCAGGATCTCCTCGACCACGTGGCGCTGCTGGTTCACCTTGATCGGGTACACCGTCGTGTACGTTCCTTCGTACTCGAATTCTGCGATCGCCTTCTCGAAACGCGTCGCCAGGGACTCCACCCGGGTCCGCAGGATGTCCGAGAAGCGGAGCAAGAGGGGCAGCGATACGCCCTGGGCAGCAAGGTCCTGCGACAGCTCGTACAGATCCAGGGAGCGATTCGGGTCTCGCGTCGGATGCACCGTTACGTGACCATGCTCGTTGATTCCGAAATACCCGATGCCCCATCCCTCGACGTTGTACAGCGCCAAGGCGTCGTCTATCGTCCAGGCTCGATCTGCCGTCATACTCGTGGCGTAGTTGACCAGGGTGGGTGAAACGGCCCAATCTGGGCCGGTACGGCCCGGCTCGAAAGGGACTCATCCCCCTTCGTTCGCTGACCTATGCGCCACCTGCTCCTACCGCGGACCGAACCGTGAGAAGAATCGAGGACCTGAACATCCGTATGACTGGCTCCCAGCTCACCCCCACCCAACGCGGACTGCTGCTCGAGCTCCCCGAACAGTTCGGCGTAGTGAATATTGACAGGATCTGGATCTTCTCTGCCCGTCCCGGAAAAACGCGCGAGACTGGCTTGTTCGTCATCTCGTTGCTTCCATCCAACGAGCATGTGGCGAGCCATCGAACCCTTTTCACCCTCCGCTACCGTGTCGAGTCCATCAACGGCAAGCTTCAGCGTATCGCCGACAGGACCGAGGAAGGTCGCGCTCCGCCGGAGCGGATCGACCGCATCATCGCAGGGGTACTGTCCCGCGCGGGCGATGACGCCGGCGACCCGATGGAGGCTGTGATCGAGGGGGATCTGGATCGATGGCAGGCGCTGCTCGCCGCGCTAGAAGGCCGTTGATAAATCGCGCAGCTCTGCGTTACGCTTCCTGGCCGCTCC
>WHSP01000192.1 GCA_009380025.1 Gemmatimonas sp.
ACCACGCGAGAGCGCAGAAAGATCTACAACAGTCCCCAGACAGGCGGGAAGGTGCCCACGATTCCGAGTGCGATCAGTATCAAGGTGATGGCGAACACGCGCCGCGGCTCCACCGGACGGTCCCTCCAGCGGTAGTGTAGCACCACCCAGGAAAGCAACCAGAGGGCCGCGGCGAGGGCCGTGCGACCGGTGACGCCTCCAGCCGGGCCATACAGTGTCGGAGCGACAAAGATGCCGGCCTCGTTGAGCACAGAGACGAGGCCCATAGCGAAGGCACCGATGCCAGCGGCAAGAAACGATGCCAGTGCAGCCCCGTATGTATCGGTTGCCGCCCCTCGACCAGCGGCTTCCCGCAAATTGACGCCTTGTACTGTCGTCATCAGGTCTCTCTATCTGCCTGCGGTGAGGTTGTGCACTACCGAGTTCGTGAACCTACTGAAGTGGAGCTATTTTGTTGATGAACATACCGAGCAGGGATACCCATGCCACCAGAACGAAGCAGATCACCAACAGCGTCATCGTCATTCGCCGTAGCTGCAAACTCTCGAAGAGCCGGGATCCGTACCGAGCGGCGACGAATGCGACGGCGGCAGCCAGGATCCCAGCGATCACAGGGACGTGTTCCTTCGTTTCCATGGCAAACGCGTGCAGCCACGCGGTCTCTGGGCTCGACAAGATCAGAGCTCGGGGGTACTGGCCAAGGGAAGTAGCCCCTTCCGGGGGAGTAGCGCGATAGGGCGGGAAGATGACGTACATTCCCACGATAACAGTCAGCCACAACAGCCCCGCGACGAGTGCCGTAAGCCGGGCCATGGCGCGACTTGGATTACTTGATCGGCCATCGACAGCGGGTGGAATACGGGTGACATAGAGGTGGAAGATCGCGGCCACCAGGCCGAGCAGCGCGCCGCCGCCCAGTAGGATGCCGTGGACCATCGTCCAGATGCTCCGTTCGCTAAACAGTTCCATGGTATCCTCGTCGTACTATCCGATTCGAGCGCCCATCGAACGATGCAGACAGCGTGCTCCCGGGTCTCCCGGAGGATGTGCCGATCACTGTCGGGAGATTCTGGACCGTGGACTTCGATCGATGTTATCAGCGGGCTCCGACCAATGGCGTGGGCTCGACTGCGGCAAGTCTCGCTCGCGCGTCCACCACGGTTACGCCGCGTTCGTGGACGAGGATCGGATTGAGATCGAGCTCCTGGACCTGGGGCCGGTCGTCGACCAGGGCGCTCACGCGCAGTATCGCGTCGAGGAGGGCAGACTCGTCGCGCGCGGGCCCGCCGCGGTAGCCCGAGAGGAGGGGCCGGGTCTTGAGCTCGTCTACCATTTCGGCCGCGTCTCTCGCCGAGAGTGGTGTCAAGCGAACCGACACGTCTTTGATCAGCTCGGCGAGGACGCCGCCAGCCCCACAGGCTACAACCGGTCCGAATTGCGGATCGTGGACCACGCCCACGATCATCTCGACGCCTTCCCGAGCCATCCGCTGGATCAGGAATCGGCTCGGAGGGGTGCCCGAGGCGCGCAGCCGTTGATCCATCTCCCGCGCCGCTCCTGCCACGTCATCGGGAGTGAGACCCAGGCGGACCGCACCGGCCTCTGTCTTGTGCAGTAGCCCAGGGGCAATCGCCTTGAGCGCGACCCGTTCGCCCAGCTCAGCGGCCGCGTCCACAGCCTCCTCCGGCGTCCCCGCGAGCCGCTGTTCGAGTACGGGAAGGCCGTAGCAGGAGAGCAACGCCCATAGCTCATTGGGAGGCAGCCATTCACTCTCGACCCAGGGCCGCCGCGATGATTCCGGCTGCTTCGTCGCGCCGGATGTCGTTGAACTCGGCCAATCGCTCGACGGGACGCGTTCGCCACTCCCCATAGTCGGCAACTCGCGCCAGGGCGATCGCGGCGTCCTCGGGGAAGGCGTACGAGGGGATGCGCACGTCCGCCGCGCGCAGTTCGTCAGGAACCTCCCTGGCCTGCATGAAAACGGTGAGCACCGGCTTGCGGCCTTCGAGCGAACGCACGCCCTCGACGATTGCGTCGGCGGCATCCGCCGGCCGGGGAATCAGCGGGGGAATGAAGATGACGATGAGTGCATCGACACTCGAGTCACGTCCCAGGATGCGGATCGCCTCGCGATACTGGTCGGGTGTCGCGGAAGCGATCATGTCCACCGGATTCCCTACGCTCGCCGCGGTCGACAGAAGGTTCCTCAGAGCCGTGCGCGTTTCCTCGGCGAGTAGCGGCACTTGCAGCCCTTCGGCCTCGCAGGTGTCCGCGCAAAGGATACCGGGACCGCCGGCGTTGGTCAGGATAGCGACCCGCCGGCCTTCGGGCGGCGGCTGGCTGGCCAACAGCGAGGCAACGTCGAACATCTCTTCCAGGGTATCCGTCCGGATCACACCAGCCTGCCGGAAGAGTGCGTCGACGGTCACGTCCGAGGAGGCGATCAGCGCCCCCGTGCGTGAGCCGCTCGCCCGCGCTCCGGCTGGAGAGCGGCCACTCTTGACCGCGACGATCGGCTTGGCGCGCGCCACGCGGCGGGCGATCCTCGAGAATTTGCGAGGATTGCCGAACGACTCCAGGTAGAGAAGGATCACGTCGGTGTCCCGGTCCTGCTCCCAGTAGCGAATCAGGTCGTTGCCTGAAATGTCGGCCTTGTTGCCCACGGAAACGAAGCTCGAGAGTCCGAGCCCGAGGGAGGCCGCAAAATCGATCACGGCCAGCCCGAGTGCGCCGCTCTGAGACATGAATCCCACCCGGCCGGGCGACGGTGGAGCGGGCGCAAAAGTCGCATTGAGCAGCACGTCGGGATTGGCGTTCAGGATGCCCATGCAGTTGGGACCTACGAGGCGCATCCCAGCCGCTCGACAGATCTGGAGGAGCTCGTCCTGACGAGCCCGCCCCTCTTCACCCACCTCGGCGAAGCCCGCGGAGATGACCACCAGCGCCTGTACGCCGCGGGATCCGCAGTCCTCCGCCACCTCGAGGACCGCCTCGGCGGGGACGACGATCACGGCGAGATCCACGGGTTCGGGGACGTCCTCCAGATCCCGGTAGGCAACCACACTCTGTACCACGTCCGCGTTCGCGTTCACCGGTAGGACCGGTCCCTTGAACCCGAAGTCGAGCAGATTGCGCAGCACTTCGCCTCCGATCGTACCGCGTCGGCGACCGGCGCCGATCACTGCCACGGAACGAGGCTCCAGAAAGGACTGGACGGCGTTTACAGCCGAGGTCCATTCTCGGTCTTCGAGGTGCTGTTTCGCGGAATCGGTCATCTTGGTTGGAAAATCTACGCGGATCTGACCCGGGGCGGGCTGAATCTGGAGCGCAAACCCTGAGTCGCGAAAGACGGCCAGCATCCGATGGTTGTGAGGCAGAACGGTCGCCTCGAATACGTGGATCCCACGCTCGGCCGCGATCTGCGCGAGCTCCAGCAGCAGTGCGCTACCAAGTCCCTCCCCCTGGCAAGCCTCCGCGATGACGAGAGCCACTTCCGCCCGGTCACCGCGAGTTCGAGCGTACATGGCATGGCCCACGATACGGCCTTCACGCCCGAACATCGCGACGACGCCGAATCCGTCCTCGGGCTCGAGCTTCGCCCAATCGGCGGCCCTTCGGCGCAGGGTATCATCCGACACCGATCCGAAGAAGCGCAGCTCCAGCGTTTCCCGTGAGAGACCGCGCAGGAATTCGAGCAGCTTCGCCTGATCCTCGGCCCCCGTGGGGCGTATCCGCGCCGTCGAGCCGTCCCGAAGGACCACATCCACGGCGTATCTCGAGGGACCCACAGTGGTAACGGAGTCGGGTGTCTTCAATGTTCGTGCAGCCTGGGCTCGGGACTTCGCCGGTGACTCCAGCGCTTCAGCATCAACCCCGCAATCACTCGCCTTGACGCATCCGCGGCAGCATTCGCTCGTCGTCGCGGCCGGGGGTGGCGACGGCCCACCGTCTCCCCCGCCCGACCGCGCGGCTGAGTCTACTGGTCGTCCGTGGCCCGATCGTCCTCGCCAGCCCGCGTTTCCGATCTCCCCGTAGGCTGACGCTGGACCTCGATCGAGCAGTCGGCAACGAGGGCGGCGATGGCACCGATAGCTGCCAGTACCGGGGCAAGGGCTGCCCCGACGACCCCAATCGAGAGCGGCACTTCGACGAGCGTCCTTCCCTCCTCGTTCCTGATGATGATGCGGCGGACGTTACCTTCCCGAATCAACTCCTTTACGCGGGCCAGGAGGTGCTCGCCTCGGGTCGAATACTGCTCGGACCTGATGTCCGTCTCGGTCGCGCTCATGATTTCTCCATTGATCATGGTTAACCCGTTCGACCGCGGCGTCCGGGCCCCGAACTCGACCCGGCCACGCCGATATCGATCCATACCAGACATATCCCTCCGCGTGGGAGAAGCTTCTGCCAGGCGCGGGCCAGCTCCCAAACGCCCGGCAGAAGCTTCTTCAACTCACCGTCGTCAACCAGTATCGCCGGCTCGTCGCTTCGTCGAGAGGCCGAGCGGCGCGTAAAGCGGGCACCAGCCTACAAGAGCCGTCAGAAAGAGGACGACGGCTACGATTGTGAGGACGAGTGCCAGTGTACCGCTGAAAGCTCCGGTGCTCAGGAGGGCGGCAAGCGATATTGCGATCAACACGCGAACGGCCCGGTCGATTCCGCCCATATTCTTCGTCATTGTCAGCCTTCGGAGAATGGTGGAGGGCGCCCTCTTGATACGACCCCAATGCGCCCGCCACCATAGTCGGTCGGCGAGGGGGGTGCGCACTGTCGGGGGTTCTTGGGTTGTTCCGTCGGGGGATCTCCAGCCTTCCCAGCCGGGCCGACCCCCAACCGGGTCGGCGACCCCGGCTTGCGATGCGGGGAGGCCGCCAAGCCTCCTTAGCAGGTCAAACGCCTCCCTACAGAGTGTCACGACATTCTCCCGGCGTTCGATTCCGGGGCCTTCCGGACGCTGGACGGTTTATCGGTAACGTACCCTTCTCTTGTCCAGAACGGACCTGCGCACGGTGATGAGTCCTTCAGGATTGGACTCCCCCAAGCGCGGAAAAGAGAGAAGGAACCAAGTGAGAATCTCGGGAGAATGACGATGAGCATCCGCACGGGGGCCGGGCGTCCGGGATGGATGGTAGGGAGCATCGTGGCGTTGGCTCTGGCTGGCGCTGCCGGAACCATCGGCTTTGGCGACTGGATGAAGCCTCCGGAGGCGCGGCCAGTGCCAGTGCGTGGGGCACCGGCGATCCGGGGCTCCATGGTGGCGGATTTGGCGGCACCGCCCTTCGTACCAGCCCCGATCGCACGTAGTTACGCCACCGAGATGGTGGTGAACCTCGAAGTGATCGAAAAGGAGATGGAGATCGCTGACGGGACGAGGTATGGATTCTGGACGTTCGGAGGTACGGTGCCGGGCAGCTTCATCCGTGTTCGGGAGGGGGACCGGGTGGTCTTCAATCTATCGAACGCTTCGGACAGTGAGGTGCCCCACAACATCGACCTTCACGCGGTGACCGGTCCCGGTGGTGGAGCGGCGGCGAGCATCACACTCCCAGGTCAGAGGTCATCGTTCGAGTTTGCCGCGCTCAACCCTGGCCTCTACGTCTACCATTGTGCGATGCCGGGCGCGGTGGGTACCCACATCGCCAACGGGATGTATGGGCTCATTCTGGTCGAGCCGAGGGAGGGCCTGCCGAGAGTGGACCGTGAGTTCTACCTGATGCAAGGCGACTTCTACACCGCGGGCGGTTTCGGTGAGAAGGGCCTGCAGAAGTTCGACTTCGCGAAGGCAGTGAAGGAGGATCCGGAATACGTAGTATTCAATGGCCGGGTAGGCTCACTGGCGGCAGATCGGGCGCTCCAGGTCGAGCAGGGCGGAACGGTTCGATTATTTGTCGGAAACGGAGGTCCCAACCTTTCGAGCAGCTTCCACGTGATCGGCGAGGTGTTCGACAACGTGTATAGGGAGGCCGGGACAGTGGCGACCCACAACGTTCAGACGACCATGATTCCGGCGGGAGGGGCAGCGATCGTGGAGTTCCGCGTGGAGGTGGCCGGAGACTTCCACTTTGTTGACCATGCTATCTTCCGGGCCACACAGAAGGGCGCCCTGGGGACGATTCGGGTCGCCGGAGCCGAGGAGATCTCCCTCTTCCGTGGTGAGTCCGGCCCGATGGACCATTGAACACCGGAGGAGCACGACGTCTCGCTCTACGCTGGCCGAGGTAGAGCGGGACTGCCCTCCTGTTCAGAGCCCTCGTATCGACCCATCAGCTACAGTAGATTCTCCACGTTCCAGATCGATCGGCAGTTTGCCGGTCTCCCCACTCCGCTGTGCCTAGGTGGGCAACTATCCGAGGGCCCGACCGGTTACGTCGCGGATCAGGACTCGAAAGAGTTCATTACGCTCGGGACGTGGATCGTCTTGCCGGAGGGCGCGGCGGTGTAGCCGCCGAACGAGCCCCAGGGCCTGCAGCCACGCCTCCTCACCATCCTCCCGGGCGATGACCTGAAAGGTTCCGTGGGTCAGGACGCTTCGCCAATTCATGGTGGACTGGATCTCGTCCACCTCGAAGGCGACTTCCGAACCGTAGGATTGCAGGGCCAGGAGTTTCCCGCCGGCCGACGTGCGTCCGTAGATCGATCCATCGCAGTAGACGTACTGGATAGGAAGAACGTCGATCTGCTTGTCCCGGACGAATGCGAGCCTCCCGACCGAGTTGCGGGCCAGGATCGAATGGATGTCGTGTTCGTCGAGCGTGCGAATTTCAGCCAGATCGGTGTCGTACATGAGATCCTCCTCGTCATGGCGGCTGCGGCGCTCCGGATGACTTTCGCTAACTCAGGATCGAACCGGAACGCGCTCCGAGATCCTCAACCCACGAGGAAAGGATGTGATCCCGCAACAAGACTGACTGTCGGGAGAGTTCCGCGCCGTTTGTCGGGACAAGCGCCCAGTCGAGGGCAGGCAGATCCGCTACGTGGGGAGCAGCGGTCCCACCTGGACGCGGCGTCCGACCCGGGCCACTGTGAGCGGTGAGGCCGGGCAGCGCACTGGCGGCGGAATTCTCCTTACCTAAGCGCTCACGCTCTCCCCACAGACGGCGCATGCCCAGGCCGCGAACTTCATTCGCGTCGTGAGCCCACACTGGTGGACCGTTGGCGGGAGCGTTCAATTGCTGCGCTGCCAGGAATACTTCCAAGGGGTGGACGCTAATGGAAAATCTGCTTCGAATCCTACTGGTGGACGACCATGGGATCCTGCGGGCCGGCCTTTCGGCTCTGCTGGCTCTCGAACCCGATATGGAGGTGGTGGGCGAGGCGGCGACGGGCGAAGAGGGGATCGAGCGCGTCAGGGCGGTTCGTCCGGATGTCGTCATCATGGATATCGACATGCCGGGCATGGGTGGTCTGGAAGCCACCCGCCAGATCGCAGCGCTCGAGCTGGGCGCCAAGGTACTGGTGCTCACCTCCCAAGCGGAAACCCAATATCTGCTGCCGGTCCTGGATGCGGGGGGGAGCGGATACGTCGAGAAGACGAAAGCGGAGGATGACCTGGTGGCGGCCATCCGCATCGTCGCGCGGGGCGAGGTCTTCCTCTACCCGAGTGCCAGCAAGCTACTGCTTCGCGGGTACAAGGCGGCGGAGGAGAAGGGGGAAGCAAGTCCTCTCGAGGAACTGAGCGTGCGGGAACGGGAGGTGCTCGCGCTCGCCGCGGAGGGCTACAGTTCCAGCGAGATCGGGAAGAAACTATTCCTGTAACTGTTTAGCGTTCACAGTCCACGGGGTGGCGTAGTTCCCACGCGCTCGTT
>WHSP01000193.1:0-230 GCA_009380025.1 Gemmatimonas sp.
TCCGGATCATCGTGCCGTCGGAGAGCCGGGCGGCGGGGGCGTGCGTTCGGGCGTTGAGGAGCCGGTCGGCAGCAATTCCCGCCGTGGCGCCGAGTAGGATCAGCGCTGCCACCGCGACGGCGATACGCCCACGTCTCGGGAATCGAGTCATCGTTAGTTCTCCCTCCAGTGTTCAACCAGCATGGACACCAGCTCAGGCGGCTCGGTGCCCGCCAGTAGCGCCGCCAAGG
>WHSP01000193.1:240-7367 GCA_009380025.1 Gemmatimonas sp.
CGCCAAGGCCGGGTCATCCTCGGGGAGCCGCAGCAGGCCGGCAGGAGATGACTGGCGCTCCACCGGGCGCGGTGGAAGGACGAGCAGCGCTGCCAGCCCCGCCGCAGCGGCTAGGGCGCCGAGGCTCCAGGCCCGCGCCGCTAGCGGCGCCCACCACTCGAGCCTGGGCGCGGAGGGGTGGCGCAGGAGCGGACGGAGCTCGCCCACGATCCGCTGCTCAAGCCCAGTCCAGTAGTCGCGATCCTTAGGAAGCTTCGAGAGCTCATTGAAGTCTGTCATATGTTGCCTACCTCTTCTGCCCACGTGTCGAGGAGACGTTGAAGCGCGCGTCGCGCCTTGAACACCTGCACTCGGACCGTACTCTCGGCCAGCCCCAGCGCGCTGGCAACCTCCACGCTGGAGAGCCCTTCGACTATGCAGAGGCGGAAGCATTTCCGCTGTGCCGCCGGCAGCCTCTCCACCGCTTCGTCGATCTGGCGACGGAGCTCGCGGCGGTGGGTCGTCTCGAATGGGTCTGGCGAGGCCGACGCGTACTCCGTCGTCAGCGCCTCGTGGTCCCGGACCCGGCGGCGCTTGGCCGCGTTACGTGCGGTGTTGCGCAGGACCGTGAAGAACCACGGCTCGAACGGTCGCGAGGGATCGTAGCGATCCAGGTTCTCCAGTACCCGTTTGAACGTATCCTGCACCACGTCCTCGGCGTCCTCACGGCTCCCCGCGTACTCCAGCGCGACCGCCATCGCCTTCCTGATGTACCGCCGGACCAGCCGGCCGAACGCCGTCTCGTCCCCGCCGAGCGTGGCGCGGACGAGCGCGTTGTCCGGGGCGTCTTGCGGAGCACTCCCGGACGTGGCCTCGTCTTTTGTCACCAATCTCTCGAGGGCGGCTCGACTCAGATGCACCTGTATTTTACGGTACAGCGCGAGGCCCGCGAGCGCTTACGCGAGTTCGGATCGCTGCTCACGCCAACGTGGCTGTCGCCCGAGAGAATCGCCGGCGCCACAGCGACACCCCCATCGCCTGTCCGACGAAGACCGCGATGGCGCTGAGGCCGAGCAGGAGCGTAAAGGGAGATGTCATCCGCAGCAGTGCCCCGTAGAAAAACGCATGCAGAACGACCAGTGCAAAAAAGGCGTAATTAAAGCGTTGGAGCCACTTCCATGGCCTGGCCTTGAGCCTTCGCAGAGCGGCGTCGTTGGAAATGGCGAGCAAACCCACCACGATGATCACGGCGGCAAGGCCGGTCCAGTTTGCCAGCCCGAAGCTATTGGTCAGTGGCCCGCTATCCGAGACGAAGTAGTTGAGGAAGCCGGAGATCTGTCCACTGCCATGCACCTGTAATCCGAACACAACGTGGACGACGCTGAAGATGGCCGTCCACGTCCCCACGTCACGGCGCAGATAGCTTGAGACGGGATTCCGTCTGCGGAGTAGGAGGTTGGCCGGGCCGATGAGGAGCGTGACCGCGAGCAGCCCGAGGGCGAGGTAGCCGGTGGCAAGGGTAAACTGCCGGTTGAAGCCGCGCCCGCCCATCCTCTCGCCCTCATTCACCGCTCCGGTCTGGCTCCCGTCGTGATCCATCGCTCCCACTTGATCCCCACTATGGACCATCGGTCCGCCTTGGGTCCCGCTGTGGTCCATGAACCCGGCCTGGCGCCCCCGACCACGCGTCATTCCAGCTTGCCCCCCGCCGTGACTCATCGGTATGACTTGCCTCGCTCCGCCATCCATTGGCACAGGGCGGCCGCCGTCCTGAGTGATCGGGGTGCTGTGGCTTCCGCGTTGCCGCATCGGCCCGGCGTGGCCCCCGAGGTGATCCATCGGTCCGCCCTCGCTTCGCTGCTGGGGAAAGGTACCGCTGAAGATGTCCGCGTGGGGGTACGCGCTGGCGTCGAAGCGCGGGAGGGTCACGAACAGGACAAGGACCAGGGCACTCGAAAGGGCGAGTGGCACATGGTAGCGAAAAAAACGGTGGCGCCACTCGCCACTGGCGCCGCCGAGCGGATGATTCGAGGATGGGGTGTCCGGTTGCGTACTCATGCTAGCCCTAGTTGCTCGACTGAATCAGGCTGAGCCGGCGCGGCGGTCACGAACTGCGCGGGCGGCGGCTTCGCCAACGCCTCGACCTGCAGCGCGCGGAACGGCTCGGGGAGGGGCAGGGTCGCGTCTCCTTCGACGGGCAGCGAAATCTGCACGCTCCCGAGAAGGAGGATAGCCGTATGGGCCGCGGCCGACGTCGTGAGCCCCACGATGAGGGCCCACTGGTGGACGCGCTTCTGTCGCTCCGATCTAATCGTGCGGCCCGGCAGTGAGATCGTGCCAAGACCGGGGAAGGGATATCGGTGCATGATCGTCTCTATTCTCATGGGTTTCGAGCGAAAGCACGCCACGCTCGATCATGCGCGGGGGAGGGGGCCTATCCAGCGGACGGATTCGCGAAGGACGGCGTCCGTCCCCATTACTGTATCTCCGGTGGCCCAAATTCGTTTACTCCGTTGGGAGCGGAGCCGGCCCCACCCGATAATGTCGCGAAAGCTACGCGCCCTCCTCGCCGCAACCCGGAGCTTGGGGTAGCCTCCACAAGCCCGGATCAGCCTTCGCCGGGTACGTTTTGCTGAGCGTAGCGATATACCTCTCGCCAGACGACCTCAAATTCGGGCATCCTTTCCCGTGCGACGAGGTGTACCAAGTTGCGGTGCCAATCGCTCTCGAACTCCGCCTTCCGCTCCACCAGCCGCTCCGCGGTGACCGTGTCGATCGACAACTCCTTGGCTTCCAGCTTGCTCGGCAGCGCCGCCCGGACGCGATCTTTGTCGATCCCCTGCTCGAGTAGGAAGTGGATATCGTAAAGGTCACGGGAGACCGCGTGCTTTCGCTGCCCCAGAACGGCGCGGAGCTTTTCCGCCATCACCTCCTCCAGGGCGTAGCAGGGCCAGGACGTCTCCCCTAGATCACCAGTGTCAGAGTACGGATGCGTGACCGGCCGCTGGACTGGATCGAAGGCGAGCGCCTCCCCGCGATTGATATCCAACCGGATCGCTCGCGGGTCGCCGCGGTGGCTGTGGGGCCCGTACCAATAGATTCGCGCCTGAAGGCTTTCTCTCCCGTACTCATCGTCGACGGTCTCGAAACGGGGCTCCCTGACCCGGAAGTTGATCCCGCTTTCGTCGCTGACTCGCTCCATGGCCGCCGCAACTCCTTCGCGGAAGCTGTCCCACTCCAGCCAGCGCAGCGCGGTGAAGTCGAGATCTTCCGAGAAGCGATAATCAGGGATGTAGCACTTACGTAGGCACGTGCCTCCCTTGAAGAGCAGCCGCTCGCGCAGGAGCTCTGACGAGCCAAGGCCCCACAGCGCCCATCCGAGCACGTAGTCCAGTTCCACGACACGCGGCTCCACGCCCGCTCGGCGCGCGGCGCGCCGGATCTCGGCGTCCGGAATCACACTTCCCCCCCGTTCAACATGTCCTCGTCGAGATTGACCCGGACCCGCCACCGGGTGTCGATTCGGTGGGCTTCCCTGGGGCTTGAAGGATCGAGCTTCGCCAATCCCGAAGTCAGATGTTCTCGCCAGCGAGCCAGGTGCTCCTCCCGCCCAGGAAACGGAAGGTCGATCCGCTCCACCAGGAAGCCCAGCCGTTTGACCACGGCTCCGGACCCCATTCGCGCGATGTAGTCGTCGAGCTCTGCCCACCGGATCCGATCCGTCTCCCGAAGTGCCTTCGCCACCTCCGGGATTCCCCCGGCAAGGTCCGGGCGGTCGAGGCAGTCGAGGAGGGTCTTCTCAGGGTCGGTAATCCCGTAGCTCTGGTGCCCGATGAATTCCCGCTTGTGGCCGAAGAACTTCTGCTCTGTGACCGTGACGAATTGGTAGGCCGTTCCGAGCACGGTCTTCCGGCTCTGAAACTTCCGGGTCGTTGTCTGAACGTAGGTGATTCGCGGAACCTGTTCCGTGAACTGCCAGTGGTGCAGGGCCGTCCAATAGGCCATCGCGGCCGGTTGAACGAGCTGGCTAGCGATGATGAACGGATTCTCCGACCACTCCCGCTCAGGCCCTGCTTCCAGAGGGATGATGATGTATTTCCCTCGCTCGAGACGCTCGATCCACCCTTTGGTCGCGAGTTCGTGAAGGTGGACCCTTGCCCGGTTCTCGTCGCCCCAGTGCGCGTAGGCGTCCTCGACGGTGAAGATCGTCCGACCCTGGCCCGCGAGCGTCGTCAGAAAGACCGACTCGTCGCTGCTTAAACTAGTTACATTCGTTGCCATGTTGATTAGCTATAGAGCGTATTTACTCGACACGAAATATAATTAGTGCATGCAATAAACGGAACCCTACTGGGGCGGGTTTGGCAGCCGGCCTTCGGCGTGGCTCATCCCCGGCCGCCACCCCGGCTCGGTAGCGCGGCTGGGCCGCGAGAGGAGGAACTCCTTCTCGCGCATCAGGTCCGCTTGCGGCCGGAATGTCCATCTAGAATCCGCCTACCCGGCGGCCAAACCCTGCACTGCGTTTCTGGAATCCCAAGTCCAGATGGACGTATCCGCTTCGCCCATGGACGCCTGTCGTCAACGCGGAACCCTTTTTCCGTGCCCTTCGGCTGGGGCCGACACTCTCAGTGCGCCCGCTATCTTACGACGCGCTGGCCGCCAACTCATCGACCACCGCCCTCTTCGCATAGGCCATAAAAAACGAAAATCCCTGCAACTAAGTCGGTGCAGGGATTACATTTACTAGTCGGGATGGTGGGATTTGAACCCGCGACCCGTGAACCCCTTTGAGTGACGCCCGCGGCGCCAGGCGTGAAAGTGCGCGAATTTACATGCTTTTCAGGTCACGACACCGATGGGATTCTGAAGCCGATTCGCGTCTTTGGAGGTTCAACTCATAAGGCACACAGGCCAGGTCTTTACCGCTGGGTGTTACTCCAATCAAGCGGCGGCGTCTGAACGCGGTCCGTGGAACGGAACGAACGGTTCGGCCTCGCTCGTGAGGAATCGTTCCGACACCTCACGCTCGTGGTGTCGCGCCGCCTTGTGCCCTAGAGCGTGCAGTTCTTCGATGCACCGCGGATCGTCCAGCTTGAACCGCCCTGGCGCGACGGCTTCCGAGATCCGGAGCATTCGGTTGCCCGTGAGGAGCTTCGCATGGGCCAGGGCGCCTTTCGCCTGCGCCTGCATTAGCAACTCGGGCGCGAACCGGATCCACTGCAGCAGCCCGCCGACTGCCTTGCTCCTCGGCACGTGGATGGGCTCCTCCGTCGTGCCGACGGTCAGAAGATCGACCGTCCCCACCGGGCGCCCGAGATTGGTGAGGGCCTCGATGACCGCCATGGCCGCCGGACAGTTGGCCCACACCCCTCCGTCCACGAGCGTCGTGCCGGACGCGCCGACGAAGCTCGGGAGGAATGTCGGCGCCGCCGACGTCGCCAGCGCGACGTGCGCCGCCCGCTCCCCGCAGTCGCGCTTGAAGCGCGCGTGGTGTGCCGTCTTGAACAAGTAGACGTCGCCGCTCGATCCATCGTAGGAGGGTATGATCAGCCGCGTTTGGGATTCACCAATCAGCCTTTCTCCGAACACCTCGGCCAGCGCATGTCGTAGCGTCGCGGTACCGTGCTTCGCCCGAAGGACATGCCGAGCGAGCCCGAGGAGCCGGTCGCTCGTGCCGATCAGCGGGAAGATCTCGGGGCCCCGTTCTACGTAGAAACGCAGGATCTCTGATGCCGGGACGCCAAGACCAAGCGCGAGGGCGATGATCCCGCCGGTCGACGTGCCGGCGATGAGATCGAAGTGGTCCACGACCCGCCGCTGACTCATCTCCTCAAGACCCGCAAGGAACGCGGCCGTGTACGTGCCCTTTATACCGCCACCATCGAGGCTAAGGACTCGGAAGGTCTCGTTCATGATCTACGCTTCCTGATCGACTTCAGGGCCTGTCGCATTGGTTGGAGCAGAGCGCTGGGTAGCCGATCGCGCACCTGATCCACCTGCTCTCTGTGGCAATGCCGGAGTTTCCTTCCGGATCCGCAGGGACAGATCCAGTGCCCCTTCACACGATCGCTACTCACCAGAGCAAGGAAGCCCCGAAGCTGCTCGTCGTCGTGCGCTCCAAAGAGTTCCCTGGTAGAATTGGAGGGTGCCCAGGAAGCCGTGACCCCACTCACCAGCCGGCCACTGCTCCCCTCGGAGGACCATCGCTTGTCCTGACAAATGGCTTCGGAGGGGCCCATCCATGTACTCGACAAGCGGCAAGCCCTCCGGATACTTGTACCAGAACGCCTCAGGCAAGACGACGCAGAGGCTGCCGTCTGCGGCGTTCACGTGATGTGAGTCCACACGGGGGATTCGGCCGCCCACCTCCCACACCGTGGGGAAACCGCACGGCGAGTCGGGTGCGAGTTCGACCTCCAATGCGAACGCCTCGACCAACTCCCCGCGGTCGCGGATCTCGAAGCGGCCCCGAAGGAAGAGGCGATCGCCCTCATCGCCCAACCGCATACCAGGCTGGACGATGAGAGCGTCCTGAACGGCCCGATCCAAGGCGGAAGGGTCCGCCCTGTACCACGCTACTTCACTCACGGCACCAAGGCCGGCCGGCCGCTCCTCCACTAATGCTGATGTTGGTCAGAGCCGCCGCGGTGCGTCTGCCGTGATGCTCGTTGTACGTTTCGATCGCCTTCCTCGCGACCTTCCCCCCGAACAGCCGTTCGGACTTACCGGAGAACTGCTCGTTGAAAGGCGCCGTGAAGAGCGTACGCAGATCGGCAGCGAACTGGTTCACGTAGCCGATGAATTCGCGGTATGCCTTCTCGTTCCCCTGCCACGCGTCGGCGAAGTTCTCCGCGTCGTTCACCGGATTCGGTACGACGAGGATGCCGGCGGCGTTCGCGATCTCCGCCTGGATCCCCAGCAGGATCCCGTACAGCGCCCCGCCGACCGACTCCTCCCCGCCGTAGTGCTTTGCGGCGAGCGTCGTGAGCACGATCGAGCGGGGTGCGTTGTCGGGGTCCCCATCGAAGCGAACGTCGCGGTGCCGCTTGAGAAGCTGGACGGCGCGGCGGAGCGGATCACCTGCGTCGGCCGGACTGAAGGTCGGAAGCGGCGCCTGCCGCGCCTCCAGCAGGGCGTAGTACGGCCGA
>WHSP01000193.1:7377-7626 GCA_009380025.1 Gemmatimonas sp.
GCTCGCTCTTCGAACCACAGCGCGTAGCCCTTGGGGTTGCTCGGCTTCCAATCCAAAACGGAGCGATCCGGCACCTTGATCGAGAACGTCGGACCCGTCTCGTCGTCTCGGCCCGGCAGCGCGTCAAGATGGAAATCACCGGCGTAGTTCAAGCGCCAGCAGCGCTTCTTCCCCACGACCATCTTTCGGTAGGTCTCATGCGCCGACAGCCGGTCCCCGACGGCCCTGTAGAGCTCCATCGCTGTACCT
>WHSP01000194.1 GCA_009380025.1 Gemmatimonas sp.
GTGGATCGTGCCCCCGCAGGTCAACCCGACCTCGAAGGCTTGGTCGTCCGAGATCCCATAGGTCAGGTTCTTGGGCTCGCCGTTCTTGATCACTTCCATGGCTTCTTCGTACACGGCCGGCTCGACGCATCCACCCGACACGGATCCGACGACGTCTCCGTCCTCGGAGAGGGCCATGACCGCGCCGGGCCCCCGAGGTGCGGAGCGCTCGACGCGCACGACCGTAGCTAGGGCGACCTTCTTGCCGTCGCTCATCCAGCGATCGATCTGGGGGAGGACGTCTCTCATGTTTCCTCGACCGCCTGGAGGAAGTTGTCGGGGTTCTCGAGGAACGCCCGCCGGCATCCGGGAGCGCAGAAGTAGTAGGGCACCCCTTCGTGCTCGGCCGTGATTGCACCGGGAACGATAGCAACGGTCATCTCGCACACCGGGTCGATCGCGTGCTGAGTCTGCTCAGTGGGGTGGTCGACCTCGAACTCACCGGGGTCGATCTGGTGCCGTGCCGCGATGACCTCGGCCATGATCGCAAGTGCGATCTCGGCCTGCGTCGACGGTCCCAGGTCGAACCCCGCGGGCGACCTAACGGCTTCCAACGCCGCATCATCGGCTCCGCGAGCCTTCAACGATGCGATCACGGTCGCCCGTCGAGCGCTGCTGGCGACGAGGCCGACGTAGCCCGCTCCCGTCTTGAGGGCGGTCTCGAGGGATATCTCGTCGTAGCGATTCATCGTCGCAACGATGGCTGCGTCGCGTGCTCCGAGCGTGAGCTTGTCCATGACGTCGAGCGCGATCGGTGCTCCCGTTCCCGGGATCTTCTCGGCCGGATCATCGAGCACAGCGGTGACGCGGTAGTCGAAGATCTCGGCGATCTTCGCCAAGGTTCTGGTGACCGGCGACGAGCCCACGAGGACCAGCCGAGGACGCGGCAGCTGGGGTTCGATGAACACGTCCAGGCCTCCCTCCGAAGCGCAGGTTGTTATCTCGTTCACCACGCCAACCCGATCCGGTTCCCGGGGGGCGCCCGGGGGCCGGATGCGAACAAGCTTCGCGGTGCCGTCCGCTAGGGAGGCGAGTGCCTCCCGTACGACGATCGGCTCGGAGCAGGAGCCTCCGACCCAACCCTCCAGTTCGCCGGTCGCGCTGATGATCGCGCGATCGCCCGGCCGGGCCGACACGGGCCGGTCCACGGCGACCACGGTCGCCAGGATGTAGGGCTCCCCGCGCTCGTCGAGTTCGGCGGCGCGGCGCAATAGTTCGCTCATATGTGACCCATCAGCTCGACCTGGCTGCTCCCTGCATGGCTTCCCATACCTTTGCCGAGGTTACCGGCATGTCGATGTTGCGAACCCCGGTATGGGCGAGAGCGTCGATCACCGCGTTCACGTAGGCGGCCGGAGACCCAACGGTGGCAGACTCTCCCACGCCCTTGGCGCCGATCGGGTGATGCGGCGACGGCGTCTCTGTCATGTGCGTCTCGAACCTCGGGGTTTCCCACGATGTCGGCAGCAGGTAGTCCATGAAGTTCGAACCGATGCAGTTGCCGTCGTCGTCGAAGGTGATCAGTTCCATGGCGGCGATGCCGTAACCCTCGGCAAGGCCTCCATGGATCTGACCCTGGACGATCATCGGGTTGATCACCTTGCCGCAGTCGTCTACCGCGAGCATGCGGAGCACCTTCCACTGACCCGTGTCCGCGTCGACCTCAACGACCACCATGTAGGTGCCGAACGGGAACGTCATGTTCGGTGGGTCGTAGTAGTGGTTGTCCTCAAGTCCGTGCTCGAGACCTTCGGGCATGTTGGTGTAGGCCGCGAATGCGACGTCCTGGATCGTCACCGCTTTGTCCGGCGCTCCCTTGACGCTGAACTTGTCGACCTTGAACTCGAGGTCTTCTTCGGAGACCTCGAGGAGGTGGGCGGCGATCTTCTTGCCCTTCTCGACCAGCTTCCGGGCCACCATGGCTGTTGCCGCTCCCGCGGTGGGCGTACTTCGTGACGCATAGGTCCCGAGCGAGTAAGGCGTGTTGTCCGTGTCACCGTACTGAACGAGGACGTCCTCGGTTGGGATGCCGAGTTCGGTGGCGACGATCTGGGCGAAGGTCGTCTCGTGCCCCTGCCCCTGCGTCTGCACCCCGATCTTCAGGATCGCCTTCCCGGTCGGGTGCACGCGCAGCTCGGCGGAGTCGAACATCTTGAGGCCGAGGATGTCGTAGTCCTTCGACGGACCGGCCCCGACGACTTCGGTGAAGCTCGCCATGCCGATTCCGATCAAGCGTCCCTCGGCTCGAGCGGCTTCCTGCTCCTTACGCAGTTCGGCATAGCCGAGCTCGTTCATCGCGAGATCCATCGCACGCTCGTACTCGCCGGAGTCGTAGACGAAGCCCGTCGCAGACTTGTAGGGGAACTGCTCCGGCTTTATGAAGTTCTTGCGCCGGAGCTCCGCCGGGTCCATGCCCAACTCGTAAGCCGCGTTCTGCACGAGCCGTTCGACGAGGTAGGACGCCTCCGTTACTCGGAACGAACACCGGTACGCGACCCCACCGGGCGCCTTGTTCGTGTACGCGCCCTGGGTCGAAAGGTAGGCGGCCGGCACGTCGTACGAGCCCGTCACGATGTGGAAGAGCCCCACCTTGCACTTGGTCGGCTGTGCGTCGGCGAAGAAGGCGCCGTTGTCGGACAGCAGCTCCACGCGGATGCCCAGCATCTTGCCGTCGTTGGTTAGGGCCAGCTCTCCGCGCATGTGGTAGTCCCGCGCGAAGCCGGTGGAGATCAGGTTTTCGGTGCGGTCTTCGATCCACTTGACCGGACGCCCGATGAGTAGCGACGCAGCGGTCGCCGCGACGTAACCGGGATACACGGGGACCTTGTTGCCGAAGCCCCCACCGATGTCGTGGGTGATGATCTGGATCTTGTGCTCCGGCAGCCCGGCCACCAAAGCGAACACGGTCCGGATCGCGTGAGGAGCCTGCGAGGTCATGTGCAGGGTTGCCTTGCCGGAGATCGGGTTGACGTCGGCAACGATCCCGCACGTCTCTAGCGGTGACGGGTGGCAGCGGGGGTAGAAGGTCGAGAGCTCGACGATCTTGTCGGCCTGCTGGAACGCCTTCTCGGTTGCGTCCTTGTCGCCGGTCTCCCATTGGAAGCAGCGGTTGTCGGTCTGGCCCTCCTTGTCATCCCGGATCAAAGGTGCGTCCGGTTGGAGGGCTTGCTGGGGCGAGGTCACCGCTGGCAGCGGTTCGTACTCGACGTCGATCAAGCCGAGCGCGTCGTGGGCGATGTAGGGGTCCTCGGCGACGACCGCCGCGACCTCCTGGCCCTGGAAACGCACCTTGTCGGTGGCGAACACTGCTTGCGTATCGCCCGACATCGTCGGCATCCAGGCAAGGTTGTGCTGTGCCAGCAACTCGCCGGTGACTACCGCGACTACCCCGGGTATGGCCTGGGCTTCATCGACGTTGACCGAGACGATCTTGGCGTGAGCGATCGGGCTTCGGAGGATCGCCATGTGGAGCATGTTGGGCAGGACGAGATCTTCGACGTAGGTGCCCTTGCCGCGGATGAAGCGATCGTCTTCCTTGCGCTTGACGCTCTGTCCGATGCCGTGGACGTCGGTTTCTTCTACGGTCGTCATGTCTGCTCCTTAGGCCTCGGAGCCGGTCGCGACCGGCTCCGACTTGGCTGGGGCGGCGGCCTGAACCGCCTTGACGATGTTCACGTAACCGGTGCACCGGCAGATGTTTCCGGACAGCGCCCAGCGGATGTCGTCCTCGCTGGGGGACGGATTGCGGTCGAGCAATTCCGCCGCGGTGAGCATCATCCCCGGGGTGCAGAAACCACACTGCAACCCGTGCTCTTCCTTGAACGCCGCTTGGATCGGATCCAGCTCCCCGTCCTGCATCAAGCCTTCGACGGTCTTGATCTCACTGCCGTTGGCCTGCACTGCGAACAGCGTGCACGACTTCACCGGCGAACCGTCGAGCAACACTGTGCAGGCGCCACAACTGGTCGTGTCGCAACCGACATGCGAACCGGTCAGGCCAAGATCACCTCGGATGAAGTGGATGAGCAGGCGGCGGGGTTCGATGTCTCCCGTTCGTTCTTGTCCGTTGACCCTCAGCGCGATCTCCACCGTTCCCCCTAGCCCCGAGCCAACTCGAGGGCCTTGTCGAGGCCTCTCCTGACGAATGTCCTGACCATCGCTTTCTTGTATTCCGCGGAGCCCCTCACGTCGGAGCTCGGGCTCGAGGCTTCGGCCGCGAGCCTGGCGGCTTCCTCGAACGCCTCGGCGGTCGGTTCGGCACCGGCGAGAGCGTCCTCCGCGGCAGATGCCTGGAGGTTCTTGGAGCCGACCGCGGTCAAGCCGATGCCGGCCCGCTTGATGGTTCCGTTGTCGAGGGTGAGGTGAACGGCGGTCGCCACGGTTGCGAAGTCACCGACCCGCCGCTCCATCTTGAGATAGGAGCCACCGGATCGTGCCGGGGTCTTCGGAACCCTGATCTCGGTGATCATCTCGGTCGGATCGAGCGAGGTCGTGAAGGTGTTGACGAGTAGCTCCGAGACGGGGATGGTGCGTTCGTCGGTGGAACTCTTGATGACGACCTCGGCCCCCAGCGCCAGCATCACCGAACCCCAGTCGCCGGCCGGGTCGGCGTGTGCGAGCGAGCCACCGATCGTCCCCCGGTTACGAACGAGGGGATCGGAGATCATCGGCGCGGCGTCCGCCATGACGGGGTAGCCGGACTTGAGAAGCGCGGAGCGCTCGAGTTCGGTGTTCCGCGTCAGGGTGCCAACTCGGAGGTGTTCTCCGGTTTCCTCGACGAATCCGAGACCGGGAACACGGTTGACGTCAACCAGGAGGCCGGGGGATGCGAACCGGAGCTTCATCAACGGGATGAGACTCTGCCCGCCGGCGAGGATCTTCGCCTCGTCCCCATGTTGGGCCAGAGTGGCCAGGACCTCCTCCACCGTGTCGGGCGCGACATAGTCGAACCTGCTGGGAAACATCGGGACCTCCCCGTTCGGTGGTTGACCCTTGTGCTTACAACGATTATCGAGCCGCTCCTACGGGGGGTCAATACCTGGACGCCCGGCTCGCGGGATACTGCAACGATGGCTAACGCTCCGTTCGGCTCGGTCGAGGAGGTCCAGTCCGCGCTGCGCGAGCGGGCCTACATCGCCGATCGAGCGCTCGCGACCTCTATCCACCTCGCTACAGGGCTGTCGAAACCCCTGCTGCTAGAGGGTGAGGCGGGTGTCGGGAAGACCGAGGTGGCCAAGGTGCTGGCGTCGGCGCTCGGCCGCACCCTGATCAGGCTCCAGTGCTACGAGGGCATCGATTCGAGCCAGGCACTGTACGAATGGGATTATTCACGCCAATTGCTGGCGGCGCGCACTCCCGAATTACATCTCGAGCAAGTGAAGGATCTCTTCGGTCCCGAGTTCCTCGTCGAGCGTCCGTTGCTGGCGGCGATCAGGGCGGGGGCCGGTGCCGTGTTGCTCATCGACGAACTCGACCGCGCCGATGACGAATTCGAGGCTTTTCTCCTCGAGGTCCTTTCCGAGTTCGCAGTTTCGATCCCCGAGGTGGGGACTGTCGTCGCGGAACACCCTCCGATCGTCGTGATCACCTCGAATCGGACCCGAGAGTTGCACGATGCGCTTAAGCGGCGCTGCCTCTACCATTGGATCGAGCATCCCTCGCTGGAGCGCGAGGTGGAGATCGTCCGCCTGCGGGCACCCGAGGTCCCCGAGGGCCTCACCAGAGACGTCGCTCGGATCGTCGCCCGCCTCCGGAGTATGGATCTCATCAAGAGACCGGGCGTCGCCGAAACGATCGACTGGGCGAACGCGCTCAACTTCCTCAACGGAGCGGAGCTCGACGAGGAGACGATGGCAGCGACGCTTGGAGCGGTCATCAAGGATCACGATGACGAAGGAACCGTCAGGGCGAAGCTCTCGGAGATCCTGGGGGAGCAGTGAACAGCGAGCTCGACCGCATGGTTGGGTTCGGGCGTTACTTGAGAGCATCTGGACTGCCCGTTGGAACGGGGCGCATCGTCACCTTCACTCACGCGATCGCGATGCTCGAGCTCGCGCCCAAAGATCTCTACTGGGCGGCGCGCGCCTCGCTGATATCGCATCCGGACCACTTCGAGGCATTCGATCGGGCGTTCGCCGACTACTTCGGAGCGGGACAGTTGCCCGAAGAGATCGCCGCCGCGCACGGAGACGCCGGGTCGGAACCGGCCGATTCGGAGATGTTCGAGATCGAGGTCTCCGGCACCGGCGGCTGGGAGTTGCCGGAGGATGACACCGAGGAATCGGATGAGGAAACCGCGATCCAGATCACCGCGAGCAGCGCCGAGGTCCTCCGCACGAAGTCGTTCGAGGATCTCACCGAGGAGGAGCGCGCGAGCGTCGCGCTACTGATCCGCCGGATCGCACCGATCATCGCTCGCCGCAAGGTCAGGCGCCTGCGGGCCGAGGTCCACGGTGATCGCTTCGACCTTCGACGCACCCTGCGCGGTTCGCTTCGGACCGGGGGCGAGCCCTTCCTGAGAGCGAAGAAGGGGCGCCGCACCAAACTTCGTCCGCTCGTCCTGATCCTCGACGTGTCCGGGTCGATGTCGCCATACGCGCGTGCGTTCCTTCAGTTCGGCCTTGCGGCGATGGAGGCATCTCGGGTCGTCGAGGTCTTCTGCTTCGGAACGCGACTAACGCGCGTCACGAGATCGTTGAAGTCCGGCGACACGGATGAGGCGTTGACGCGGGTTGCTGCTGAGGTGAGCGACTGGGACGGCGGCACCAGGATCGGGGAGTCGCTCGGGGATCTGGTGAAGGTCTACGGTCAGCACGGATTCCTGCGCGGTTCGGTGGTCGTTCTCTGCTCCGATGGTCTGGAACGGGGAGATCCGGCACAGCTCGAAACCGCGATGGCACGACTCGGTCGTCTGGCTCACAAGGTCGTATGGGTCAACCCTTTGAAAGGGAGCCCGGAGTACGAACCTCTCGCGCGCGGTATGGCAGCGGCGCTGCCCCACGTCGATACCTTCCTCTCCGGGCACAACGTGACCAGCCTCGAAGAGCTCGCAGAGGCACTCACGTAGCGCGATAGCGGAGGTGGACCACACCGTTCCCGAAACGGCGCTCTTCCAGCAACTCCAGCTCAACGCGGACATCATCGGGGAAGAATGGGTTGCCGGCTCCCACAACGATGGGCGAGACAAACATCTGGTATTCGTCGACCAATCCGGCCCGGATCGCTTG
>WHSP01000195.1 GCA_009380025.1 Gemmatimonas sp.
CCCGCATCCGCTCGATCGCGTGCCTCACCGCGAAGTACTGCTGGTAGCGCGCGATCTTCCGTTCGCCCCCGTCGAAGACGGTGTAACGCCGCACCATCTCCAGCAGCCGCTCGGGGCGACAAAGAGCGTGGAGGAGCCCGTCCTGCTCTGTCACCTCGCGTCCGGACCCAACGGCGGCGCTATAGGCGGCCAGGTTCGCCTCTCGCACGACCTGTAGCCGCGTCCACCGGAACGCCTCTGCAAACGGCGCTAGCTCCGCCGGCGGACAAGGAGCCACCAGCCGCGCGAGCGCCTCCTCCGCATCCTCCTCCTCACGCCACACGTGCCAGAACCGCAGCGGCGTCCCGGTCGCGCCGTACTTCGCCTCGTTCAGCGCGAGCCCCAGCAGCAGCTGGGCGAAATGGTAGAGGCGGGGGATCTCGCTCGCGCCCTGGTTGCGCAGATGCTGACTAATCGCTTCCTCCACCGGGACCTTCCCCCCCGGCAGGCTCGCCGGCTTGCACTCGATCACCATGAAGGGGATCCCGTTCACGAAGCCGATCAGGTCCGGACGCCGCGTTTCGGTGGAGCCAGCCGCCTCCACCTCAAGCTCCTCCGTCACGTGGAAGAGGTTGTTCTCGGGGTGCTCCCAGTCGACGTACTTCACCGAGTAGCTACGCCGGTCGCCGTCCACGGTCTGAGGGATCGACTTCCCGAGCCGAAGCAGCTCCCACACCCTCTCATTCGTCCGCACCAGTCCTTCGTCTGGCATCCCCGCCAGCTCCTGGAGCGCGTCCTCGATCGCCCCCTCGGTGAAGGCGTGCTCCCGTTCCCGGTACTCGAAGCGGTTCAGCTTCGCTAGCTGCGCTCGCAGAACCTCCTTCAACACCACCTCCGAGCGCCGCCCGCCCCGCAACCGGTCGACTTCCGCCGGGCCGAGATAGGTCCAGCCGAGCCGGCGCATCGCGTCGAGCGCGGGAAGCTGACTCGTCGCGTCCTCGCTGCTACCTGGGGCGAGGCCGGGGATGATGGGATCAAGCATCTTTGCAACCGCCATCAGTGAGCTCACCTGAGATCTCGATCTCGCCGAAGAGAAGCTGCTTCACCAGTACACGTTTCTGCTGGTAGTAGGCGTCGTAGAGTTCCTCGAGCACGAGGATCTCGCGGTCCAGAGCGTTGAGCATATCCGCGATCCGCCGCTGTTCCTCGAGGCTCGGCAGAGGTAACCGGAGCTCGAAAAAATCGGCCTTCGTGACGTTCAGAAGACCATGGGCGCGAGAGCCAACACGAGTAATTCGGCGGAGCTGATCGTTCAGCAGACCACTCTCGAAGACGTGCACCGCGTAATCCGCTACCAAACGTTCGTTGGCCAGTGCAAAGCAAATGTTCAAAGTCGAGAGCGCGCCCATTTCATACCGATCGAGACGCTTAGTGGCGCCATAGGGGTACCCGGCCATCGCGCTACGGTTATAGGCGAACTCGCCTCTTTCGAGTAGGAAGTAATCCTCGCGCAACTCGCTGGCGACGATCTTGGAGAAGAAATCTTGTTGATCGATCAGTCCGTGCTCGCCGGAGCATGTGAGTACACGCTGTACCGAACTCTCCGCGTTGCGGCGTGTAACGCTCGCGGCCACTTCGCCGAGTCGCACCTGCCCCCAGACTGGAGCCGAACGGAATTGTGGGAATCTCACACGGGCGGTGAGCAGTTGCTGCATCAAGCCACGCTTCAACTCGCGCTTCGTGGCTGACAACGCCGACAGGCGAGCCAAGCTACTGTTCAATCTCCCGATGATCCGCGCGCTTCGCTGTTGGGAGTGGAGGGGCGGAACGCGGACCTTGATGTCTAGATAGTGTCTGTCTCAAAACTTGTAAATCATTGGTAACAAAGGAAGAGCCGGGCATCCGAGCGATTGCTTTGACTGTTGGGGACAGTAGATTGACAGTTGAACACTAACAATTCTACAATCCGGACAACAGGAGCAACTCGAATGCGCCAGCTCTTCCGGGAACAGCTTGCCCTGACCGGTCGGCCCGTCGATCACCCGCACGCTCGCGAGCTCGAGGGCATCGACCTCATCCTGAGGGACAATCCTGCCATCACCGAGCTGGTTTTGCAAGACCTGCAGCGAGATCTGCGCTCGCCGGAGAACGGGCGCGACGGCCTGACGGCGGAGCAGGTGCTGCGGGCCGCGGTGCTCAAGCAGCTGAACACCTTCAGCTACGACGAGCTGACCTTTCATCTGGCGGATTCGGCCACCTACCGGACGTTCTGCGGAATCGGGGCGATGGGTGATGAACCTCCCAGCAAGGCCACGCTGCAGCGTAACATCAAGCGGATCACCGAAGAGAGCTGGGAACAGGTCAACCGGATCCTGATGGGCTACGCCGCCGAGTGCGGAGTCGAAGACGGCCGCAAGGTGCGCATCGACGCGACGGTGGTCGAGAGCAGTATCCATTCTCCGACAGATTCGTCGCTGCTTTGCGATGCGGTGCGCGTCCTGACGCGGCTGCTGAGGTACGGAAACGAGAAGCTGGGCCTGCCCCGCTTCCCGAACCGTTCGCGCCGGGCCAAGCGCCGCGCGCTGGGAGTGCTGAACGCGAAGACGAAGCGCCAGCGGCTCCCCCTGTATCGGGACCTGCTGAAGGTGACGAAGGAGACCGTGGAGTATGCCCGGAGCGCCGCGGACGAGCTGAAGGAACACGCGAGCCTCGTGGGGGCGGCCGCCTTCGAAGCCGAGCTGCGGCACTTCATCGAGCTGACCGAGCAGATCATCGACCAGACCGAGCGCCGGGTGCTCAAGGGTGAATCGGTGCCGGCCACCGAGAAGTTGGTCTCGATCTTCGAGGAACACACCGATATCATCAAGAAGGACAACCGTGAGATCCATTACGGACACAAGCTCACCCTGACCGGCGGCCGCTCGGGCCTGATCACCGACTGGGTTCTCGAGGACGGCAACCCGGCCGACTCGACTCTCGCCCTGCGCATGCTCGAACGCCAGGAAGAGATCTACGGCCGCCTCCCCAAGCAGGCGGCCTTCGACGGCGGCTACGCCTCGAAGGAGAACCTGAGCGAGGCCAAAGAGCGGGGGGTCCAAGACGTGAGCTTCTCGAAGAAGTGCGGACTCGAAGTGCTGGACATGGTCAAGAGCCACTGGGTCTACAAGCGGCTGAGGAACTTCCGAGCCGGCATCGAAGCCTGGATCTCCTTCCTGAAGCGCAGCTTCGGTCTGGATCGCTGCTCGTGGAAGGGAGCGGCCGGCTTTGCGCGCTACGTCGGCGCCTCCATCGTCGCAGGCAACTTGCTGACCCTGGCCAGGCACCGACTGGCGTAGCCGCCCCGCGCACCGCAACCCTGCACCGGGTGCCCACCGCCGGGCTCGGTGCGGCTTACGCGTCGCTCTACGTCTCGGTTGCGACCTTATTTCGCTCAAAATGGCTCCGCTAGCCCGGCTGGCTCCAGTTTCTTTGGCGCCCAGACCCCAAATCCGCGCTCATCGACTGCCAACAACCCGCGTCGGAACTAGGTTTTGAGACGGGCACTAGATAGGCTTTCTGGGAGATGTTCTTCATGCTCCCGCTCGTGCCGGTCGCACCAAGCCGAGCCTGGGGCGCGTACCTGTGGGCTTGCGAGGACAAGACTCAACCAGACGGGGTCCGCAACGCTCCGCTTCGGATATAGCTGCCAGAGCTTGTCCGGCAGGAAGAGGCTGGGATCGCACTCCTCGACGAAGCCCACCTCACCGACCAGATTGGCGGTGTTGGCCCGACTGACCAATGTGCATCCAGCTACAGGGTTCGTTGCCGCTCGATGAAGGTCGTCGTCCCGGATTCGCTTATTCTCGCGCGGATGAAATCGGCCGCCACTCAGCGCACTGACTTTCAGAACACCTTTCTCTGTCGGACTTGCCGGCCGGTCGAGCGATCTCACCGAAACTCCGGACTCAATGCGCTCGATTAACTCGCGGATCCGCATCTCTTGGGGTCCGGAGCGAGTCACAATCCCAGCTCCTGCAGCGCTACCGCAAGCTCCTTCCGCGTGCTCAACAGTTCCGCCTCCAGCCGTTCGATTTCGGCCTTCACCCGGGCGAGGTCGACCGGCTCCTCCTCCTCGAAGGTGTCGACGTAGAGGGGGATGTTGAGGTTGAAGTCATTCCCGGCGATCTCCTCGAGATTCGCCAAGTGGGCGTAGCGCTCGACTTTCTCGCGGGAGCTCCAGGTGGAGACGATCCGCTGAATATCCTGCTCGCGGAGCCGGTTCTGGTTCTTCCCCTTCTCGAACTCGCGGCTGGCGTCTATGAAAAACACCGAGTCGTCATTCTTCCCGCGGCGGAAGAAGAGGAGCGCGGCGGGGATGCCGACGCCGAAGAAGAGGTTCGCCGGGAGCCCGACCACCCCGTCGAGAAGGTTCTCGTCGATGAGCCGGCGGCGGATCACCGCCTCGCTCCCCCCGCGGAAGAGCACCCCGTGCGGGACGACGACGCCCACGCGCCCGTCCACCGGGTCGGTCGTCTCGATCATGTGGCTGATGAAGGCGTAGTCACCGCGACCCTTCGGGGGCGTGCCGCGCCAGAAGCGACCGTAACGGTCACCCTCGGCCATGTCGGCACCCCATTTGTCGAGCGAGAAGGGCGGGTTGGCGACGACGACGTCGAAGCGCATGAGCTTGTCGCCCTAACGAGCTTCGGCGAGCGGATGGTGTCGCCCCGCTCGATGCGCGCTTGGTCAAACCCGTGCAGGTACATGTTCATCTTCGCCAGCGCCCAGGTGGCGCCGTTCAGCTCCTGCCCGTAAAGGGCCACGTCGCGCACCCCGTTCCCGCTGGCGGGGACCGAATCGCCCGTGCGGATAAGTAGCGACCCGGATCCGCAGCAGGGGTCGCAGACCCGGTCGCCGGGCTGTGGGTCGAGGATGCGCGCTAGCACCCTGGAGACCTCGGCGGGCGTATAGAACTCGCCCCCCTTCTTCCCCGCATCGCTCGCGAAATTGTGGATGAGGAACTCATACACGTCGCCGAGCACATCGCGGCTCTCCAGGTGGCCGGGGCGCAGGTCGAGCCGCTTGTCCGCGAAGTCCTCCAGGAGATGCTTCAACTTCGCGTTCCGGTCCCTCGTCTCGCCCAGCGCGGCCTCGCTGTTGAAGTCCACATTGCGGAAGACCCCTTCGAGTTTCGCCTTGTTCGCGTCCTCGAGCCGCTCCAGCGCCCTGTTTATGCTTTGCCCGATGTCCAGCTCGCTTCGCGCGGCATAGAGGCTGTCGAAGTCCGCACCAGCAGGGACGACGAAACGCTCCCTGTCCATCGCTCGCTGCACGCGCTCCGTGTCGCCGGCGTAGCGTTGCTCGTACTCCGCGCGCTTCTCCTTAGTCAAATCGGAGAGATACTTCACGAACAGGAGCACCAGGATGTAGTCCTTGTACTGGCTCGGGTCGATGGTCCCCCGGAAGGTATCGCACGCCCTCCAGACTACATCGTTGATGTCCTTCTGCTTAGTCATTTCTACCATTGCTTTCCGGATCCGCATGGGGTTCGAACGTACGCCGAAGTACGTTCATCGTGAGGGTGTCGATGTACTGCCGCCGTAGGTATGCAAGACGCTTTTCAAGCTGAGCTACGCGTTGATGGAGGGCATGAACTCGCGCAAGCTGATGCTGCATCCTGAGCGGAGGGAGCTCGATCTCGAATTCGCGAAGTGCGCCGAGGGAGATGAACTTGAGGTTGCTCCCCTGCGAGAGAGCGTTGAGCCGCAGCGAAGTCGTGGGATGGTTGAAATACCAGGCCAGGTAGTGAGGATCAACCATTTTCGGATCGACGGACACGAGCGCCCAGTGGCCCACTGCAGCGACTGGAAAAGGAACGGCCGTGGCGACCACCGCGTTGATCCGAGCCGAGCGTAAGGGAAACAGCACATCCCCCTCTCGTATTGAATACCGCTCGACGCCGTTAGTCAGCCGAGCGAAGCGAAGGTCGTCCCAGGCGATTGAGCCGTCGGCCGCGAGGTCGCTAGCCTGAAGCGCCCGGGGGTTCCCGGCATCCTCCTGATCGATGGTCGCTCCTGGAGCGACGTAGCCGCCCCGCACCACCCCAAGTTCACCGAGGCGAGTACGGAGGGGCTCCTGCGGCGTGGTGTGACGAGGCAGATGCACGCGTCTGGTTCCGCTAGTTATTGCTGCACGGGCGGAAGCGCTCCGCCCGTGGCGTTTACCGTTTCAAAGAGACTGTTGAAGAACCGCTGGATTTGCTGGTGCTCGGCGTTCGCGAACGCCGCAAGCATGCGCTCGATGCTGAGGTCGCCGGCAGTACCGTAGCGCTGGAAGCGGTCGTCCTCCAAGACCAATCCGATCTCCAGATCTTCTCCGACTCGGGGACGGTCAAGGTGTACGAAGATCCGGCCCCGACCGACGGAGTGCGTTAGGCCCGCTACCTCGATCGCCGGCTGCCGTGCCAGCACTGCGAGGGCAACCCTGAGATTAGGGGCGCGTAAAACCTGTACGCGACGCCAGAACCAGTTGAGGTATCGCCGCAGTCGACGCTCCTGCCAGCGCACGTTGGGGGCAGGCGGCTCGAACGCCCAGAAGGACTCAATCGCCAGGTTGATCTGGCCGGCCATGAATTCCTGCTGTGCCTGTTCGCCCTGGATCTCGCCAGGTTCCTGCCGCAGCGTGTAGTCGAGTTGGTGCAGGACGGCGTACAGATCAGCGAGGTAGTCGATCCGCTCCAAGCAATTGGCGAAGCTCCCCACGTCCTCCGCCGTGTACTTCGTCAGCACCTGATAGTCGTGCAAGTACTCGTGGAAGAGGAAGAGGCGGATCAGACGGCGCAGCTTTACCTCGTCCCCCGCGACTGCGTGGTGGAAAGCGAGGAGGAGGCGGTCACCAACCATCCAAAGGTGCTGGTCCTTGTCGCGGCCGTAGGTGAACGGATCGTGATATGGTTCGAGCGCCACCGCGTCCCGCGGATCCACCACCGTCCAGATGGCCGGCAGCGTCGGAAACGGAGCGGTTGCCGCGAGCGGCTCTCGCGGCTGGAGATAGGCGAACCACGAGCGCGAGAGATCCTCGACGTCGCTTCGCTTCATCGTGGCGAAGGTTATCACACCCCGGAGCACATCGGCGAAGATTTCTCGCCGGACGTGGTCCGCAAGGGCGCGTTCGGTGTCTGTCAGCGGCGCCGCGCCGGCAGCCAGCTCGTTGGCCGTCAGGCGGATGGCTTCGCGGTAGCTAGGCGCTCCCTCCGTCACCCGGTGCCGGTATGTCTGGACTGCGGAGCCG
>WHSP01000196.1 GCA_009380025.1 Gemmatimonas sp.
CCGAGAAGAGCCACTGATTCCCGTTCCCTGAGAGGTCCTCATGCGATACGTGCTCATCTCCGACATCCACGCGAACCTGCCGGCTCTCCGGTCAGTGCTGGACGACATCGCGGCGCGTCCGGAGATCGATGCCACCTACCACCTCGGCGACCTGGTCGGCTATGCGCCCTGGCCGAACGAAACGGTGGCGCTGCTCGAGGAATCCCGAATCGAGGGAATCGCGGGGAACTACGACTCGGCGACCGCCACCGACTACAAGCACTGCGGGTGCAAGTACGAGGATCCGCATCAGGCGGAGCTGGCGCACGTCTCGTACGAGTGGACCCGTCGGCACTGCACTGCGGAAACGAAGCGCTTGCTGGGCAGGCTGCCCTTCCGGATCGACCTGCGGCCGAACGGCGGCCACCAGTTGGGTCACGCCGTCATCCTGGTCCACGGTACACCGACTCTGAACACCCTCTACTGGACTGAGGATCGCTCGGACACCTTTTGCCTGAACATGGCGGAAAAGGCGGGCGCGAAGGCCGGGGACGTGATCTGCTTCGGACATACCCACAAGCCGTGGCAGCGCGAGATCGAAGGGATCCACTTCGTGAACACCGGCTCCGTCGGGCGGCCCAAGGATGGAGATCCGCGCGCCGGGTACGTGCTACTGGACATGTCGGAGGAGAAGCCGGCCGTCGAGTTCGTGCGCGTAGCGTATGATCTCGAAGAGGCGATGGGGGGCATCCTCCGGAGCGAGCTGCCGGACGAGTTCGCGGAGTACCTCAAGACGGGGGGAAAGCCGGCTCCCGTGGAGGCGGACGCAAACGTCGGCTGACACGCTGGAGAGCGGGCCCCAAAACCGGCAGCTTAGTTCCCGTCCAAGGCAAGCCGATGCGCTACGCGCTGATATCCGACATCCACGGGAACCTGCGGGCGCTCGAGGCGGTGCTGAACAGCATCGCCGCGCGCCCGGAGATCGACGCCACCTCTCGATCCGCCGCGCCGCGTCCTCTGCGTCGACAGCGCGAATCGGAAGCACGGCGTGTCCGATTTCCGGGTAACGGTCGCGCCGGCAGCAGTCACCATGCTCTGCAGCTCGCGGAGCGGCAGCAGGTCGGGATCGTAATGGAGACACAGCGAAGCTGCCCCTGGAACCTCTGCGTTCAATACGTGGGTGCGGGTGATTCCCTCCTCCGCCTCAAGCATGGACGTCAGCCGCCCGACGCAGGCATCTCGGGCATCTGGGATCTCCGGCACGGGAGCGGGAGGTCCAATCGAAGTCGTCGCGTCATCACACCCTATCCCCCCGATGTGCGGTCATCTACGAAGGGAACCAGAATGGGGCAGTACCCGCAACTGCTGCTGCCCCCACCGTATCACGCCGTCGCCAGCTCGAGTTCTTCCGCCTCCGCCGAGTCGGGTTCTGTCCCGGAATGGCTCCGCTCGAACAGCAGGTAGAGCAGAGGAAGGACCAGAAGGGTCAGGAGCGTAGCCGTTACCAGACCTCCGATTACAACGGTCGCGAGTGGCCGCTGGACCTCGGCTCCCGCTCCGCTAGACAGCGCCATGGGCAGGAAGCCCAGGCTAGCGACCAACGCCGTCATCAGGACCGGCCGCAGGCGTGTCATTCCGCCCTCCCGAACAGCCTCCTCCAGTGGCCTCCCCTGCTCGCGCAGCTCGTTGATGTAGCTGACCATCACCACGCCGTTTAGCACCGCGATCCCGAACAGGGCGATGAAGCCTACCCCTGCCGAGATACTGAAGGGCATCCCCCTGATCAGAAGCGCGAACACGCCCCCCACGGTTGCCAACGGGATGCCGGTGAAGACCAGGGCGGCCTGCCGGACCGAGTTGAACGTCGCGAAGAGGAGCAGGAAGATGAGCAGCAGCGACAGTGGCACCACCAGGATGAGCCGCCGCGTACCTCGCTCAAGGTTCTCGAACTGCCCACCGAAGTCGACGCGGTAGCCGGGCGGCAGAGTTACGGCTCCGGACTCGAAGGTCTCCTCCACATCCTGGACGAAGGACCCCATGTCGCGGCCTCGGACATTCCCCTCGATGATCACCAGCCGACTGCCTGCCTCGTGGCTGATGTCCGACGGTCCCTGCACGACCTCGATGCTGGCCAGCTGCCCGAGTGGTACGCGCTCCCCCATAGGAGCGCTCACGAGAAGCCCGGCCACGGTCTGCGGGTTCCTACGAACATCCTCCGGGAAGCGCACCGCCAGAGCGAAGCGCCGCTGGCCCTCCAGCACCGTCGTAGCCTCCGCGCCGCCGATCGCCTCCACGGTCCGCATCACGTCGGCGGCGTTGATCCCGTACCGCGCGAGCTGGTCCGGCAGGACGGTGATCTCGAGCTGGGGAAGTCCCGAAAGCTGTTGCGCCCGGAATCCGTTCGCTCCCTCCAAGGAGGAGACCGCCGCCACCGTCTCGTTCGCGACCGCCGAGAGCGCCTCCAGGTCGTCGCCGTAGATCTTGATGGCAAGATCACTGCGGACGCCGGCGACCAGCTCGTTGACCCGCAGCTCGATCGGCTGACTGAAACTGGCGACAAGCCCCGGGATGTGCTCCAGCTCCTCGGTTATGAGCTCTTCCAGCTCGGCCTTGTCCCCAGCGCGCGTCCACTCGCCCTCGGGGTTCAGCATGACGAAGACGTCGCTGATGTTCACTCCCATCGGATCGGTCGCGATCTCCGGCCGACCTGTCTTGGAGACGATGTCGCGGATCTCGTCCGGGAATGCCTCCCGTAGTCGCGCCTCCATCAGCGTCGACTGACGAACCGACTCCTCGAGTGAGACGCTGGGCAGGCGGAGCACCTGAATGGCCAGCGCCCCCTCGTCCAGGCGGGGAATGAACTCGGAGCCCAGGAAAGGGATCGCGACGACTGCGGCGACCACCAGCGCCCCCGCGGCCGCGAGCACCCTCTTTCCATGGGAAAGTGTCCGCGTCAGCGCCGGCTGGTAGATCCGCTTCGCATGACGCATCAGCCACACTTCCTTCTCCTCGACCTTTCCGCGGAGGAAGATGGAGATCAGCACCGGAGTGAGGAGGAAGGACAGCACCAGCGATCCGGCCAGCGCGAACACCACCGTGAGCGCCATCGGCCGGAACATCTTCCCTTCCACCCCTTCGAGCGTCAGGATCGGAAGGTAGACCACGATGATGATGCCGACCCCGAAGAGGATGGGGCGGGCCACCTCGGTACAGGAATCGAGCACCGTCCGCAGAAATCCCTTCTTTTCCTCGTCTCGTTCGGCGAGATGGCGCATCGAGTTCTCGACCATCACCACCGACCCGTCCACCACGAGTCCGAAGTCGATGGCGCCGAGGCTCATGAGGCTTCCCGCTATGCCTGCCTGGAGCATCCCGCTGAAGGCGAACATCATCGAAAGCGGGATCGAGAGGGCGACGATCAGGGCCGCGCGCAGGTTCCCCAGGAGAAGGAACAGGACCACCACCACGAGAATCGCGCCCTCCACCAGGTTCCGCTCCACCGTCGCGATTGTCCGATCCACCAGCTCCGTGCGGTCGTAGAACGCACGCATCTCCACTCCGGCCGGAAGCGTCTGCGCCACCGACGCGAAGCGCTCCTTCACCGCGTCGACGAGAGTGCGCGAGTTCTCTCCCATGCGCATCATCACTATGCCGATGACGGTCTCGCCCTCACCGTTCGCGGTGACCGCTCCCTGGCGGATGGTGTGGCCGATCTGGACATCCGCCACGTCCGCGACCCGTACGGGTGTGCCCCCGCGGCTGGCGATCACGATCGAGCGGATCTGCTCGAGATCCTGCACCTGTCCAACCCCGCGGACGATCAGCTGCTCGGCCCCCTGCGTTATGTAGCCGCCCCCGGCATTCACGTTGTTGGCGGCGACTGCGTCCAGCACCTGCTCCAGCGTGATGCCGTACTGGACCAGCGCCTCGGGGCGGACCAACACCTGGTACTGCTTCGCAAAGCCCCCGAAGGAGTTCACTTCCGCGACTCCCGGCACCCCACGCAGCTGCGGTGCGACGGTCCAGTCCTGCAACGTCCGCAGCTCGGTTGCATCGATTCCCGAGCCCAGATCCGCCTCGATCATGTACTGGAAGATCTCGCCGAGACCGGTTGATATCGGCCCCATCACCGGGGTGCCGAACCCCTCCGGGATCTCCTCCTGCGCCTCCTGCAGCCGCTCCTGCACCTGCTGTCGGGCGAAGTAGATGTCGGTCCCCTCCTCGAAGACTACGGTGACCTGGGAGAGCCCGAACTTCGACAGGGAGCGGACCTCCTGAAGGTTGGGGAGCCCGAACATGGCGAGCTCCACCGGCAGGGTGATCTGCCGCTCGACCTCGAGTGGCGAGAGCGCCGGAGCGTTCGTGTTGATCTGAACCTGGACGTTGGTGACGTCGGGAATGGCGTCGATCGGCAGCCGAACCATCTACCAGACTCCGACGCCGACCAGCAGCCCCGTCAGTGCGAGGACGAGCAGGCGATTCTTAAGGGCGAAGGCGATGACGTGTCTCATGGTCGCCCCCTCAATGCCCGTGGCCGGCTTCTCCGATATCGCCTTCGGCGACCTCGGAGCGAAGCGCGAATGCACCCGTCGTCACCACCCGGTCTCCAAGACCGAGGCCTGACTGAACCAGCACCATCCCGTCCTCCGTCGGCTCCCCGACCTGGATGGGCTGCGCACGGAATTCTCCCGGCCGGCTACCAGGCACGAAGACGACCGTCCTGCCCTCGACCTCCTGGACCGCCTCCCGAGGAACCGCGGGAACGGGCGGACCCTCCCCTCCGACCCGGATGAGCGCATTCGCGAACATGCCCGGCTTCAAGGACGTATCCGCGTTGGGGATTTCGACCCGCGCGCGCACGGTGCGCCTCTCCGGGTCCACAATGTCTCCCACGTAGACGATCACACCCGGGAAGGTGCGGCCGGGATAGGCGGCCGTGGTGACGTCCACCGCCTGCCCCCGAGCCACCCGCGCCAGATCGCGCTCGTAGATGTCAAGCTCGATCCACAGCCGATCCAGGTTGGCGACGGTGAAGAGCTGATCCGCCGGGCTCGCCATCTCGCCCAGGCTCGCGTGACGCTCGACAATGGTCCCCGGAAACGGCGCGGCGAGGGCGAACTGTCCACCCTGTCCCTGCCCCGCGCCCAGGACCTGCAGCCGCTGACGGGCGCTGTTCAGTGCCGCCTCGGCGCGACGCAGTTCGGCTTCGGCGTCGAGCAGTTCCTTTCGGCTCGAGATCCCCTGCTCTTCGAGCCGCAGCTCACGCTGGTAGTTCTCCTGCGCGATTCCGACCAGCGCTTCCGCCTCAGCTTCATCGGCGCGCACCTGCCCGACATCCGCGCTCTCCAGGATCGCGAGCCCCTGTCCCCCTTGAACGCGCTCACCGATATCCGCGGTGAGCCGTACAATCCGGCCGTCGATTCTGGGACCGATGTGGCTGACGCGGTTCGCGTCGAACGTGATGATTCCGGTCACGGGAAGACCGGTGGTCCGGACCGCCGCCACTGGAACCAGCGCAATGTTGGCGATGGCGATCGCGGTCGAGTCGAGAAGGACCACGTCGTGAGCTTCCGCATCCGTGTGTTCCGCTTCGGCGACCGCAGCCGACTCGCCATTGTCGCTGCAACCCGGAAGGGACATCAGAGCGAGGATGACAGCGGCAAAGGTCTGCCGACCGAACGGTTGGTAACGGGAAATTGCGCTCACGGGGCCTCCTCGACGCTTGAGGTCAGATCGGCGCTCAGCGTAGCCGTTGCAGCTCCCAGAGCGACGAGCGCCAGGCGTTCCTCCAGCCACGAGTCCCAGTGGCTCAGCTCGGCATCGAGCAGCTGGTTTCGGAGGAGCAGGAGCGTCGGCAGGCCCACCTTGCCCTCTCGCAGAGCGGTTTCCAGGAGGCGCTGATTCGCGCGGGCGGGTTGGAGCACATCCTCTTCAAAGACGCGGTGTTCCTCGCTGGTGGCGACGAACGACTGATAGGCGTCCATCACCTGCGTCCGGATCGCGAGATCCACAGCCTCATGGTTCAGGCGCGCGCGTTCCGCCTCCGCGAGGCGCTCATCCACCACTCCCTGGTTCCTCTGGAACAGGGGGAGAGGCACGCTGATACCGAGTCCCAGACGAGGCGCCTCGAGTCCGGCGTCGACCGGCTCGCCCGCCCCTCCGGACACCATGAACCTCTCTTCTCGCTCCACGAAGACTCCGACGCGGAGGTTCGGAATGGCCTCGCGCCGAGCGACCTGCGCGAGCGCCTCCTGCTGGTCCCTTTCCCGCTGCCGGGCTGTAAGATCAGGACGTCGGGTTAGAGCGAGGCTGATCAGCGAGTCGACACTGAGCGCGAGTGGCGAAGGCGTATCAACGACCTCATCCGCGAGCCGGATGGGCTGATGCGGCGCGAGCCCGATGCGACGCCGGAACTCCAGCAGTGCACTCGTGAGCTTGCGCTCGGCGGCCCTCACTGCCGCCCGGGCGCGTCCCGACTCGATCTCGGCGAGATTCGCGTCCATGACGCTGATTTCGCCCTCCCGCGATTGAATGCGGGTGACCGAGACCAGCTGCTCGTTGAGCTGTGCCATCTCGCGCGCGACGGCGAGTCGCTGTTCGGCGGCGAGGGCCTCGTAGAAGGAGGTGCTCACCTCGGCGAAGGTGCGTCGGGCGGCGTCCTGGACGGTGGATTCCGCTCGCTCGAGGCCGCGCTCGGCACCGCGAATGCGCAGCCCTCGCTGCCCCGCCCACTCGATCTCCTGGTTCAGACTCAGCTCGTACTCGCCGATCGCCGCCTGCTCCCCCACACCGGGCGCCTGGAGCTCGAGCTCGGGGTTGAACGGATAAACCCGCGCCTGCCTGAGCTGGCCGCGTGCGGAGGCCAGATCCTGGCGCTCCGCGAGAAATTCCGGATTCTGCGCCAGTGCCCGGCGGTGCGCCTCCGCCAGCGAGATCGTCATTGTGTCCTGAGGATTCGCCTGGGCGGATCCGGGTGGAATGACCTGCGCCGCGGCCGGGGGTATTCCATGGAGGAGTGCCCATAGACCAAGCGGACAGGCTCGTAGCAACCAGGTTCGTTGCATCGGTGCCCCTTCCGTTGTGGTCCAGTGCGCCCGCGGCACGGACGGATGCGGTTTCACGCACCGGCCGGGCGCAAGTCGCCCTGGGATTCGATGTTCTGGGAACGTCGGAAGCGCAGCGGCGGGCAAAGCCCGCTACCGCCGGAAGTGGCTAGGCCTGCGGAGGGGGAGAGAACGGCCCGGTGAAGC
>WHSP01000197.1 GCA_009380025.1 Gemmatimonas sp.
CCGCGTTCGCGAGCCTGACGACCTCTGCCGGAGACAGGTCTCCATCGGAGACCCACGTATGTAGATGCAGATCGACTTTCATTCGTTGCCTTCAGCGACCCCGTTCAACGCGAACCATGAAGATCGACGTGACGCCCCCCGAGCCGCAACCTACTGCAGCCCGGGGGGCGTCGCGCAGTCCACGACTGACTCTATCGTTCAGGCGGCTGTTTCCGCCCTTTCACTCAACACGGTCACGACGTTGTCGACGACCTGAAGGAATCCTCCCTCCACGTGAAACCGCTCGACGACGCCGCCCCGGGTGACGCGAACATTGCCGGACCCGAGAACCGCCATCATCGGCGCATGTCCAAGCAGAATGCCGACCTCTCCGTCCCAGGCCGGGGCGACTACCGCTTCCGCGTCGCCCTCGAAGATCGTCTCCTCCGGAGAGATCACGACGACATGCAACGCGCCGGAGGCGGAGGAACCCGCAGGTGCCGCCATCAGTCGCGCGCCTCCAGCTCGCGTGCTCGCTCGACGGCCCCGTCGATTCCGCCCACCATGTAGAAGGCCTGTTCCGGCAGAGTGTCGAACTCTCCGTTGACGATCCGCTCGAACGACTCGATCGTATCGTCGAGCTTCACGTAGGCGCCCGGCAGGCCGGTGAACTGCTCCGCGACGTAGAACGGCTGCGAGAGGAACCTCTGGATGCGGCGGGCACGCCCGACGATCACCTTGTCCTCCTCGGTCAGTTCGTCCATACCGAGGATCGCGATGATGTCCTGCAGCTCTTTGTAACGCTGTAGGATCCGCTGGACGGCGGTCGCTACGCCGTAGTGTCGCTCGCCCAGGTACTGCACGTCCATGATCCGGGAGGTGGAGTCGAGCGGATCGACCGCGGGGTAGATGCCGAGCTCCGAGATCGCCCGGGAAAGCGTGGTCGTCGCGTCCAGGTGGGCAAACGCGGTCGCCGGGGCCGGATCGGTGAGGTCGTCAGCCGGGACGTAGATCGCCTGCACGGAGGTGATCGATCCCTCTCGGGTCGATGTGATGCGCTCTTGCAGGGCCCCCATCTCGGTGGCCAGCGTCGGCTGGTAGCCGACCGCCGACGGCATACGGCCGAGTAACGCGGAGACCTCCGAGCCGGCCTGGGTAAACCGGAATATGTTGTCGACGAAGAAGAGCACGTCCTGCTTTTCGACGTCCCGGAAGTACTCGGCGATCGTGACGCCGCTCAGTCCAACTCTCAGGCGCGCCCCTGGCGGCTCGTTCATCTGACCGTAGACGAGGGCCACGGACGATTCGGCCAGATTCTCGTCGTTGATCAGCTTCGCTTCTTTGAATTCCAGCCAGAGATCGGTTCCCTCACGGGTGCGCTCGCCTACCCCGGCGAAGACGGACCGACCGCCGTGCCCCATCGCGATGTTGTGGATCAGCTCCTGAATCACGACGGTCTTGCCGACACCGGCACCCCCGAACAACCCGATCTTACCGCCTTTCACGTACGGCGTCAGAAGGTCGATGACCTTGATACCGGTCTCCAGCATCTCGGTCTTCGGCTCCAGATCGACGAAGGCAGGCGCCGGTCGATGGATCGGCCACCTTTCCGTCGACTCCGGGATTTCGCCGCGCTTGTCGACCGGCACGCCAACCACGTTGAGGATCCGGCCGAGCGCGGCCTCACCGACGGGAACCGAGATCGGTCCGCCCGTGTCCTCTACTTCCATCCCGCGCACCACCCCGTCGGTCGACGACATGGCGACGGCCCTGACCAGGTTCCGGCCGATGTGCTGCTGCACCTCGAGCGTCACGTCCAGCGCCTCCCGATCGCCCTCGGGCGGCCGTCTGATCCGCAGAGCGTTGTAGATGTCGGGAATTTGGCCTTCAGGAAACGCGGCATCGATCACCGGACCGATGACCTGGACGACCGAACCGGTCGCTGTTTCTGTCGTTACCGTCGCTCTCTCTGGAGCGGTTGCGGCCATGATGATCTATCTCCTCTGATTCGAATGAATCTCTGCTCCGACACCACCTCGTCCGCCAAACGAACGAGTCTTGCTCGTCGTAAATACGGCTACGTATTCGACCTCTACCCAGCGTCTTCAACTTCCTGACGCCACGGCTATCACCACCCATGCGGCCGTAGTGTCATCCCCCGCAAAGCTTGTCCCGGCAGGCTGTAAGCCGGGAGCGGGGATCCAGCTACTCCAGGGCTGCAGCCCCGCCGACGATTTCCGCGATCTCCTGTGTGATCGCGGCCTGCCTCGCCCGGTTGTAGGTGCGCGTTAATGTCTGCAGCATGTCGCCTGCATTGTCCGTGGCACTCTTCATCGCCGTCCGCCGCGCGCCCTGTTCGGCCGCTGCGTTCTCGAGCAAGGCGGTGTAGACCGAGTTCCGAACGTAGAGCGGAAGGATCTTCTCGAGAATCGCGTCCGCGGAGGGTTCGAGGATGTAGTCGATCGCGCGGGGCGCCTCCTCCTGGGACGGCGGTTCGATCGGGAGAACCCGCGTTGTATTCGGAGGTGTCGAAAGCGCCGAGATGAATCGGGCGTGAATCACGTATACCCCGTCGAGCTCCGCTGCGATAAACCGTTCCATCAGCGGATCCACCAGCGAGTCCGCCTCCTCCGCCGTGGGCCGATCGCCGATGTCCGCGCGATCCGAGGCAATCGGTTCGCCGAGGAACCGGAAGGACGAGATGCCCTTGCGGCCCACAACGTGGAGCTCGGTCTCGACGCCGTTCGCGCGCAACTCACTCATCAGGGTCCGCGCAGCCCGGGTGAGGTTTGCGTTGAAGGCGCCGGCGAGGCCCCGATTGGAGGTCACCAACAGGATCGCCACGCGCCTCGTGGCCTCCGGCTGCCGAAGAAGAGCGTAGCGGGCCGCCAGTTCGGGGTTCAGCAGCCTGCCGATTACTTCGCGTAACCGCTGCGAGTAGGGCCTTGCCGAACCCAGCCGATCCTGCGCACGCTTCAGCTTGGACGTGGCGACCATCTCCATCGTCCGCGTGATCTTCCGCGTGTTCTGCACCCCGCGGATCCGCCCTTTGATTTCTCGCGCTCGTGACATGAATGGCTATCGGCTACCGGGCTATCAGATTTGCTACCAGGCTCTCTACTGCTGGAAGGTCCCCTAGTAACTCTGCCTGGCTTGTGCTGCGGCTGACTCCGGTCTCCGCGCCAGCCGAAGCTGCTCTTCGGACATTCGCCGATCGTGGTCCGTTTCCCGAAGGATCGGGGAGTCCGCATAATTCTCCGTACCGACCGGGGAGGTGGGATCCGCGAAGAGCTCCTTGTAGTGCTCGATCGCCTTCGCGAGCTCCTGTCCGGTCTCGTCCGTGAGGAGCTTCTTATCGCGGACATCGGCCAGGATCTCCGGACGGTTGGCTCGCAGATAGACGTGGAGGTCGCGCTCCCAGGTCGGGATCTGGGCCACTTCGACATCGTCGAGGTAGCCGTTGGTCAGCGCGTAGATGATGATGACCTGGTTCTCGACCGGCATGGGAGCGTACTGCGGCTGCTTCAACACTTCCACAGACCGTTGACCTCGTGCAAGTTGACGCTGCGTTACCGCGTCGAGCTCGGAGCCGAACGCCGCGAAGGCCTCGAGCTCGCGATACTGGGCCAACTCTCCCTTCAGCTTACCGGCGACCTGCTTCATCGCCTTGATCTGCGCGGCACCACCGACTCGCGAAACCGAGATTCCTACGTTCACCGCGGGACGAACACCCGAATAGAAGAGGTTGCCCTCGAGGAAGATCTGCCCGTCCGTGATCGAGATCACGTTCGTCGGGATGTAGGCCGACACGTCACCCGCCTGCGTCTCGACCACTGGCAGCGCGGTCAACGAACCTCCGCCCATCTCGTCGGAGAGCTTGGCCGCACGCTCGAGCAGCCGCGAGTGAAGGTAGAAGACGTCGCCCGGGTATGCCTCCCGGCCGGGCGGTCGACGGAGCACGAGCGACATCTGGCGATAGGCGACGGCCTGCTTCGAGAGGTCGTCGTAGACGCACAGCGTCGCTTTGCCCTTTCCGTTCTCGTCCTTCGTGTACATGAAGTACTCGGCGAGAGCGGTACCGGCGTACGGGGAGATGTACTGGAGAGGCGCCGGATCGGAGGCGCTGGCCGAAACGACGATCGTGAAGCCCATCGCCCCGGCCTCCTCGAGACGCTGGACGACGCCCGCGACCGTCGACGCCTTCTGCCCGATCGCCACATAGACGCAGACGACGTCCTGGCCCTTCTGGTTGATGATCGTATCGACGGCGATTGCCGTCTTACCCGTCCCACGGTCGCCGATGATCAACTCGCGCTGCCCTCGCCCGATCGGGATCAGCGAGTCGATCGCCTTGATTCCGGTCTGAAGCGGCTCGTTGACCGGCTTCCGGAGAACGATCCCGGGGGCCACGATGTCGACCTCGCGACGGCCGGTGGCCGCAATCGGTCCCTTGCCGTCGAGCGGCTCGCCCAACGGGTTGACGACCCGGCCGAGGTACCCCGGGCCCACCGGGATGTTGAGAACGCGCCGGGTGCGACGGACCTGATCACCCTCCTGGACGGCGGTCCAGTCCCCCAAGATGACGGCCCCGATATTGTCTTCCTCCAGGTTCAACGCGAGCGCTGCAATGGGCTGGCCCGCCTCCGCCGGAACGATCTCGAGCATCTCGCTGGCCATCGTTCCGCGGAGTCCGTAGATCCGAGCAACGCCATCCTTCACCTCGAGAACCTCGCCCACCTCCTCGGCGTGCAGGTCCTCTTCGTACCGCTCGATCTCGTCGAGCAGGATGCTCTTGATCTCGCTTGCTCGGAGTTGCGACTCAACCGAAGCCATTGTTCACCAGTGCTGGATTTGGATTCTGCGCTCCGAGTTTCCTGTCAGGCCCGCCGATCCCGGGGCCCGACTCGCACTCAGAACTCACAAACTACATTTCCGGACCCATGTCCGTGGGTACCCCGGGAAGCCCCACGGCCAACAGGCGCCGGCGGATCCCGACGACGCGACGTCGGACCGACCCGTCGAGGATCTCGCCACCCACACGAACCTCGACTCCACCGATCAACGCCGGATCGACGCGATAGCTCGGAACCACTCGCTTCCCCAAGCGTCGCTCGAGGCGGGCGGCGATCTCCTCCCGCAAGGTGTCATCCGGCTCGTGAGCGAGGACGATTTCCGCTCGCACCCGTCCCCTCGCCTCGTCGACCAGCACCTGGTACTGCTCGGCGATTTCCTGGAGTAGGGCTTGCCGTCGCTTCTCTACGACGACGAGGAGGAAACGAAGAAAGAGGTCGGGGACGCGACCGCCGAACGAGCCCCTGATTGCCTTCTTCTTGGCCTCGAGGTCGATCCGCGGCGTCTCCAGGAACTCTCTCACCAACGGCTCGCGCCGGAGGAGCTCCGCCACCTCGTCGATCGCTGCGCCGAACTCGTCGATGACCGAGTCGCCGCCGTGACGCTTCGCCAGGGTGAGAAGCGTCTCAGCGTAGTTGCGGGCGATGAGAGCCGGGCCCATGTCTCAGACTCCCGCGACGGCCGACGCCCCCGACCCGCTTTCGATCTCAGCCAGGTACTCGCGGACCAGCCGCCGATTGTCTTCGGCGTCCAGGTTCCGCTCGACGAGCTTGCTGGCCGCTGCGATCGCGATGTCGACGGTTTCCATCCGCATCTCCTGCATCGCATTCTCCAGCTCCTGCCTAACATCTCGACGAGCGCGCCCCATGATCTCTTCCGCCTCGCTCCGAGCGTCCACGATGATCTCGTCGCGAACCCGCTCGCCGGCCGTGCGCCCTTCGGCGACCAGCTCGTGGATCCGCGCACGCGTCTCCTCCAGCTGGCGATTGTGCTCGGCGAGGGCAGCCTCCGCAGCCTCGCGGTCGCTGGCTGCCTCCTCGAGCAGCTCCCGGATTCTCGCTTCGCGTGCCTCGACCGCTCCCAGAATATGCGGAAATGCAAGCTTGTATAGGATGGCAAGGACGATCAAGAAGATCACGACCGTCCACACCATCAACCCGGGATCGGGGTCGAGCAGCCCACCCTCCTGAGCGGCGGCGGGCTTCGCGGTGGCCACGAGCAGAAGTGGGGTCAGGCGGCGGCGGAATCGTTGCATCATACGTTCAGGCGAAAGAGCGGTTCGGGGTTCGACGTCGGGGGCGGACATCCCGCCCCCGACCCTTGCCTCAGCTGGCGAACCCGATGATCTGCGACTGGATCAGGAACATGATCACCAAGCCGAAGAGTGCCACGCCTTCGATCAGGGCCGCCAGAATCAGCGCACCCGTCTGGATGCTGCCTGCCATCTCCGGCTGACGCGCCATGCCTTCGACCGCCCGGCCGCCGATCAGACCGATGCCCAATCCGCACCCGATGACGATCAGACCGGCACCGACGCCGGCGCCGAGAAGACCGTTCGACAGAAACGTGTTCGCCGCTTCTACAGGAGCCTGCATCGAATCCTCCAAGGGTTCGATATGTGTTCAGTTCGGGCCATGCTCCACTCGGCTCTAGGCCGATAGCGCTACAAGACCTCTCGGTCACGCGCATTCCCCGAGTGCCCATCTCCCGGGTACAGGACGACGCGAAGGAGCCGGTCCGCGCCGGTGAAAGAAGCTGTGGGCCTGCTGTCCGTCGTTCCCGATAGCCGATGGCCAATAGCCCCACCTCAATCAAGTAGTATCATCCCCGCAACGACTTGGGGTTCGTAGCCGTAATTCTGGCATTGTCCCCTCAGTGCGCATGGCGAATCAACCCGATGAATACACTCGTCAGCAGCGCGAAGATGAACGCCTGGAGGAAGGCGACGAAAATCTCCAGGAACGTCAGAGCGACCGCCATGATGACGGGGGCGATCGCGATGGCATAGCTCCCGAACAGGAAGATCAGGCTGATGATCGCTAGAAGGAGCACGTGCCCGGCCGTCATGTTCGCAAACAGTCGAATCGCGAGGGCGAAGGGTTTGGCGAGCTTTCCGAGCAACTCGACTGGTGTCATGATCAGGGCCATGACCGGTACGAGCGGCTTCGGCAGGCCACTTGGGATGTAGACGATCGTCCCGAGATACCCCTTGAGCCCCAGCGTCCTCATCCCCGTGACCTCCACGACGACGAGGGTCATGAGCGCGAGCGCCGCGGTCACCGAGATATTGCCGGTCGCGGAGGCGCCCCAAGGGAGCAGGCCCA
>WHSP01000198.1 GCA_009380025.1 Gemmatimonas sp.
CTTTATCATTTTACACATCAATGCTTTAGGCTACTATTGCAGGCTGGAACTTCGGTCTAGACACCCATTGCGCCATTGGTGTACGCGACGCCCTGCGGGCGTTCGTCTCGGGGAGAAGGCGGTCGCGGAGCGGCGGCCGATGACGGTGGGCTCGGCCTGCGCCTGTTGCCGGGTTGCGCCGGGGGCGACCCTGCCGAAGACGAAGAGCTCGGGGTGTGTGACGCTGTGAGAGCGCGACGAAGAAGCCGACGTGGACCGCGATGCCGAGGGCGATTCCAAGGACCTCGTGGATGGTAGGGCGGGTTAATCATGCGCGCCCGCCCAGCTCCGGTCATTCGAAGATGCCGATGCCGTCCGGGCGAGCCCAAGCGTCCTCGACGTATCACTTCCGATTCCGATCAACTCACGATCTTCGGCTCACTCGCTTTCCCGCTCCGCCTGGGATGGATCCAAAGCGGATCCTTAGGGAGGAAACGCAGGCCGAGGATACCCGCACGCCGCGCCGCTCGGGCCGACCCGGTGGCCGCGCTGCGCGCAGATTGATGTTCTGCTCGGGCGCTGGGCATCGATGGTCAGAAGCTATCGGTACGGGCTGCACGGTGCTCGATATCACGGACCCGCTGAACCCCGTCGAGGTCGGGAGCTTCGACACCACGCCGTACCTCTCCGAGGGCGGCTTCAACGGCGCGTGGAGCAGCTACCGTTTTTCGACAGCGGCACGGCGATTGTGACCGGCCTCCAGGAGGGGCTGTTCATCCTGAAGAAGCGGGGGCAGGACGCGGAGGTAGTGTCCTGAGCGGTTCGGCGCGGCGGTGAGGTCGAGCGGCGCCGAGTGGGCGGTGCGGGCGGGCGCCAGCGATTCCGAAGGGCGATGGCGGCAGCGGGGTCGCAGAGGGTGGGCGAGTCAGCCCGCGCATGCGACGCGGCGCATAGGAAAGTCGATTCCGCGGAGTTCCCCGCCGCGGTCTCCCTCGATTCGGGCGAGAAGGTCGTCCGGCGGGGTGAAGCGGTAGAGGACGGTCTGCGGAAAGTCATGATCGGGATTCTCGAATGTCGCCGCTACGGACGTGATCTCGCTGGCGCGGAACGCTGTGGTCTTCTGCCCCGACGGTTGAGCGATGAATACGAGTGTGCCTTCGTCGTCCACGATGCGCATGAACTCGAACGATAGGGTCTCGTCATCCCGGACCATACGCGCTATTCCGATCATGGTCCCGCCGCGCGGCGCTAGCCAGGCCTCTTCGTACGTCGTTGCATTCGACAGCGTGCCTTCCCAACAGCCGGCTAGCCAAGTCAGCTGATCGATGGAATCGGCAACCCCTGCGGCGATCGAGGCGTCCGGCGCCGCCGGCTGGGCCCGCGCCAGCGGTGTCAGGAAGACGTCGGTGGCGTCGGAAGAAGCACCGTTGCGTGGCTCGCCCAGGTGGCCCAGGCCGGCGATCAGTGCTGCGAGGGTGGCAGATCGGACAAACGTCGGACCGAGCACGCGTTTGAGTCTCATTGTTTCTCTTTCGACATTCGCGTGCGTGTAGCGGCTTCCGTCGATGCTACGTGCACTGATCCTCGTCAGGCGGCATACAGGAGGCGGGTGGTCCTGACGTCTTCGCGGAAATAGCGGCTGAGATCCTCCGGCGTCCTGAGATCGACGGATCCGCCGAGGATCTCCGCCAGCTCTTCCTGGATGCCGAAGAAGGCGAACCCGGGCGTGCGTCCTGATCAAACTCGACCAGTACATCCACATCGCTCTCCGGACCGAAGTCCTGCCTCAGGATCGACCCGAACAACGCGAGCCGCACGATGTGGTGGCGGCGGCATAGCTCCGCGAGGCGCTTGCGGTCAATCTCGACTCCGTGGTTCTCCATGACCCCCCACTCAGATCTCGTTGTCCTCGCCGGCGGATGCCCGTCCCTCAGAACACCCCGGCGCGGATTTCGCCCCAACTCGCCAAGTCCAATCCCTTCAGGCAGAACCATTCCTCCGGCGTGACGGCCCCGAAGGAAATCCAAACGCTCTTTCGGTTCAGATTCGACGCTCCCGGCAGGATACGCGAGGGAGCCGAGGTGATCAAGGGAATCAGAGGCCGTGAAGGGCTGGGTGTTCCGGTGCCAAGCCTGTCACCTTGATCGGTCCTGTTCGTTACGGAGTTGGAGTGGGTTGTGAAGGCGGAGAGAACGGCCGCGGCGCACGCGCCAAGGCGGCGGCGATCCGGTCCCGGTCGGACGTGTAGGCACCCGCGTCAACATCGATGAGCTGAGAGAGCCGCCCCAGAGCAGCGATATCCTTCGTGTGCTGCACGCAGCGCGCCTGGAAGCGACGCAGCGTCTTGCGGCAAACGAGCGTTTGCGGCGAACCCTTCCTCTCGGTGACATGAGTCATGTCGAGCCCATTGGACTGGATTGCATGATGTAGGTGCTGTCGCCGATCCTTCCGCACGCGGAAGCGATGAACCTCCTCCCCGGCGCGCCGTGCGAACGCCTGCAACTCTCGACAATCGTCGCAGGCGCAGGAGATCGCGACGTCCTGCCGCCAGTCCGCGGGCGGATGGGGCGGAAACTCGCTGCGCGCCAGGAGGAACGCCGCGGTGTGCCGCCACAGCAGGTGGAAGTCAGCATCGCGCTGGCTGGAACCGCTGCGCCTTTGTCGAAGCAGCTCGAGCGCCGGCACGATCACCTCCCCCGGATCGAACACCGGCACGTTCGCAATGACCGCGCGGGCTGCCCGGACACGAAGCGAGATGAGACCCAGTCGGGTAAAACTGTCCAGGAGATCGGCCAATGTCGAGGCATCGGCCGCCTGTGCCTTTCGCGCCTGCCGCGGATCCGCGGCTGATAGGGTGCCGCGCGGCAGGACTTCCGGTAAGACCTCGATGATGGCTTCGGCCATTTTGCGCAATGCGGAGGTGCTCACCGCCGGGGCTTCATGGCCATTCGCGCGACCCAAACGACTGAGTAGATCCACGCAGGACGCAACGCACTCGCGCGTGTTCTCGCGCGCCAAGCGGGAGAGCAGGTCACCCGCTTGCCGCGCCCCAAGCAGGTGCATCTGCCCGGCAAGGGCCCCATTTTCGCTCCCATCGTAGTCCCGTATCACGATGGCATCGACGAAGCGCTCGAGCAGCTCTGGATCGGCAATTGCGCCAAGGAGCGCGAGCATCTCGCTGCGGTTTGCCTTTCTGCCCCCTCCGGCGTACAGCCGGTAGGCTGGCTCGGCTTCCCATACCGCGAGAATCCGATCAGCGATGGCGACCGTCCTTTCGCGTTCAATTGCCGGCGCAACCGCGCCCTCGCAGGCTCGCACGCAATCCGCAAGGTACGGGACCGCAGCGCCAACCCCGGCCTGCAGCAATACTTCAGCGAACCCCGCCTTCGGCCAGACCACGACAGCCGAGCAGTGGTAGGATCGCTCGAAACTCGCGCCCTCGTTGCCCGTGGCTTCCGTGAGCCGCTGCTCATCGGGCTCCGCTCCGTCGAGTGCACCCGCGGGCAGCAGTTCGCCTTCACCGAGGGGCAACTCACCAAACTCGACCGCACGATCGCCGGGATCGATCCAATGATCGAAAAACTCTCTGGAGTCGCAGACCTCGATCACCTCGAACTCGTCGCTATCGACCTGTACTTCCTCTTCGAAATCGTACCCTCGCCATCGGGAGCCGCGATGGTAATCGTCATGCAGCGGCTGGGCGATTCCTGATTCTTCGATATGGACGAGGGCCAGGTGCGCCGCGCAGCGGGCCTGGTCAGCGGCATGGAGAAGCACGCCCGCACGGGCGGCATCCTCTCCCTTCAAGCCGGCAAACGAGAGTTCGGCGGGGCTGTACTGATGCTCCAGTAACCACGCAAGTTTTCGCGGGCCACCACCCTCGTTGAACGCTCCTTCGAGCATTTCCGCGGCGCGCACTGCCTCGGTCTCGTACAGCGGAGCTGTCAACCGCCGGTCGTCCTTTCCGCCCCTCCGCTGCTGAATGAGATTGTAGACGAGGCAAATGCGGTTACCCCCGGTGACGGGTCGGACCTCATGTTCGCAGTCCGCATAGAACGCGGCGAAGCTCACTTCCGACACCTCATCGCTGCTCAGGTCCAAGATGACCTCGCGTCCCGCATGGCGAACCACCAGCTCTCCTCCGCGATGCGATGACGGCAGGACAACCACCAGAGTGGCAAACATCCCATCCGCCTTTTCCGTATCGCGATGCGCTTTGAAAAAGCCGCCTTCCTCATAGGCGAGCAGCTTGTAAAGTTCCGCTGACACGTGGAGATCCGCGCAGCCAAGGCCATTCGTGACCATGGAAAGGATCTGCTGAAAGTAGCGATCCCAGGATTTGCCACCCACACGGACACGACTTGCGGCCAACTGCCAGGTGTTACGTACCGAGCCGTCGACGATCGTATCTTCGCCACGGCCATAAGGAGCACGCTCCGCCTCGGCGATGATTTCCGAAACCTGAGCTTCGGGTACCGGAAAGGAAATAGTCCCGACGCCCACGACGTCGACCCGCGGCATCGGCATTTCCAGCGTACCCCGAACGAAGAAATCACCCGACCTTCGTACACCGTCGAGCAATTCCTCTAGTGGCCTCAAGCCGCGATTGTAGGAAGGCTTGATTTCGGTACTGTCCATTGGTCGTTCTCCAGTATCCGCCAAAGGCCGCTTCGATCCTTAGCCACGATGGGATCGCATCAAGGCGGCCGATAGTCGCTCGGTGGGTCGCTGCTATTGTTGCAGGGTTCCACGCGGGAGGCGATGATGAAGATTCGCGAGCTCGAGAGACGTTCGCAAGAATCCTGTTCGCTTCCGCGAAGTGGTGGAGTATGAAAACGTAGCGCTTACGGCTGGCGGGCACCGTTCGCAATCGCGCTCAGCGTGGGCGAGGAGGTGGATGTGGTGGAGATCAAGCGCGAACCGTCTGCCCCACCTCGATCAGGTGTCCGTCCGGGTCGCGAATGTAACAGCGGATCTCTTCCCCGAGATCCTTCGGCGGTGTGATGAACTCCGCGCCGCGGGAGCGCCACTCCTCGTAAACAGCCTGTATGTCGGCGACCCGGATGTTCAAGAAGCTGCTCGCACGGTTCGGGTCCGGCGGTGTTTCGAGGATCACGTCCGGCTTATCGACGGTCGGTCCGCCTCCGACATTGATGATGATCCACGAATTCGCGAGTTGGACGATCGACGGCTCGCCCTCCCGAACCGTCTCACCGCCGAGCACATCCGTGTAGAAGCTGCGAGATCGCTCGACGTCATCCGAGACGATGAAGTGTGTCAACCGGATCCCCTCATTGGGGTTGGGAGCCTCAGGCATGGGGTTGTCTCCTTGGCCGGCACCCGCGGAGTCCGCGGCAACGATCGGTGGCGCTGTCCGTGCGACCTCCACCAGCACCTCGAGGAACTTCTCCTTCGACTGCGCGCCCTGTACAACCCACTTGCCGTCGAAGACGAAGGTCGGAACCGCACGGACACCGATTTCGCGGGCCTTCTCGAACTCCGCCTCGAGCTCCCGCACCCCGTCTTCCGACGCGAGGTAGGTCTGCGCGCGCTCACGGCCCATTCCCGCCGCGGCCCCCTCATCGGCCAACTGCTCGGGATCCGCGATGTTTCCGCCCCGCGTGAAGCGCAGGTCGAACAGTCTTTCCACGAGGGCATGCTGCACGTCCGGACCGTACTCCAGCCCGGCGAGTCTTAGCAGCCGATGGGCGGTCCGCGTGTTCGCCGAGAGGGCCCGATCCCACGCGATGGAGATCCCTTCGGCCTCCGCGGCTGCATCGACCTGACGATGCATGCCGTCCCCACTCCGGCCGAACCGTTTCTCCAGGTACTCTCCAAGAGGCACCGCCACGGGCGGTGCCTCCGGATCGAGCTGGTACGGCCGGAACCCGACCTCCACTCCGTCCGCCCATGGGGAACTCCGCAAGCGCGCGGCGGAACCTGCGCTCCCCAATGTAGCACCAGGGGCAGACGACGTCCGAGTAGGTCTCGACTTTCATCCGGTGTATTCCTTTCGGTGTCGCAGGAAGCCGCATGTGCGCCGGCGTGCGTGGATCAGCCGCCGGCGAGCGCCTCGGCCAGCAGTTCCTGCAGCGACTGCGGTTTCCGTCCAGACAACCGCTCCACGTCGCCGGTGACGATGTCGAAGCCGCCGAGGACGAACTTCTCCTGGATCGACAGGACGGCCCCGATGGCGAGTGCCGGAAACCCCACCTGCTCCAGTCCCTCACGGAGCGCCGGTTCGGGTAAGACGACGAAGCGGATCAGCTGCCCGGATGCCTCCGCAACCGTCGCAGCCCGCTCGGCCCCCGTGAGGCTGGCCGGCCCCGTGGCGTTGTAGATCGCGCCCTCGTGTCCCTCACCCGTGAGGATACCGACCGCCGCGCCGGCTACGTCTTCACGCGCGACGAACGCCACCTTGTTCTCTCCGAGCCCAGTGAGGACACCCCCTGCCAGCGACCTCTGCGCCTCCTCGATAAAGGACTCCGCATAGTAGTTCATGCGCAGGATCGTCCAGTGCCGCGACGCCTGCATCAGCCGCTGCTCGGCAGTGAAGTAGGATGCGAAGAGGTCCGGCTCCTCGGCCGCGCGGGTCCCCGTTGCTGAGGTGAAGACGATGTGTCCGACGCCTGCCGCGACCGCAGCGTCGATCGCGGCGAGGGTTTGCCCGGCGCGGCGTCCCGGTCCCAACTCCGCGGTCGGAATGATCAGGAGCCGATCCAGGTCCGCATAGGCTCCCGCGAGAGTCTCCGGCCGATCGTAATCCCCGAGACGTCCCTCTGCCGGAGTCGGGACCTTTTCCGGCGATCGGGAGATCCCCACGATCTCGTGGCCGCCCCCGCGCCGCACGAGGTCCGCCACGACGGCCCTGCCCAACTTGCCGGCTGCACCGCTCACTCCGATTCGCATGATCTTCCCTGACTTTGAATCGTTTAGAAGGCTGGTGAAAAGCAGGCTGCGCGAAGGCCGAAGAGAAATCGTGCAGGTCAAGGCGCGCGA
>WHSP01000199.1 GCA_009380025.1 Gemmatimonas sp.
GGCCTTGGACCGCTTGCTGGGGCAGCTCGCGGAAGGGCTGGTCGCGTTCCGCGGTGCGATGGGCCCGACTTGGGCGGAAACGACGGTAGTGGTGATGACCGAGTTCGGCCGCACGGCACGACCCAACGGAACCAAGGGGACGGACCACGGCACCGCAGGCGCCGGCTTCGTGTTGGGCCCTAGGGTGGCCCGCTCCGCCGTCCTCGCCGACTGGCCCGGTCTCGGCAAGAGCGCGCTCTACGAGAGTCGCGACCTCAAGCCCACGATCGACACGCGCGCCGTGCTGAAGGGGGTGGTCGCCGCCACGTTCGACCTCACGGGGGCGCAAGCGGATCGCGTCTTCCCCGGGTCCGATGGAGTGCGGGGACTCTACGACCTCATGGCCTGAGTCGGCGCCAGCATCTCCGTCCCACCCGTTTGCGTGTCTGGTACGCCTGGGTGACCCGGCCGGTCCGAAAAAAGCCCTGACGGCGTAGGTGCCGTCAGGGCTGTCATTTTGAGTGAGCTTGGCTGCGTCACGATCCAGCTCGCTGGTGCGTTGCTTGTTGGCCAATTCTCAATGCGCGGCTTCGGCGCCGCGCCTGGTCGTCAGTTGTCGCCGATACGAACTGCTAGTCGGTGCAGCGAACGCCAAGACCGCCGGGGCGTGCTGGAGGAGCCCCCCGATCGCGTGGAACCCGAGCTCGCTGAGGCCGGCGTAGCCGTCCCCGGCGAAGAGCGGCTCTCCCCCTTTCCAAAGGGACATGTGTGTGTGCATCCCACTGCCATTGTCCTTGAAGATCGGCTTCGGCATGAACGCCTGCCAACCCCGGATCGACGAGCCGTCGAAGCCCACGCCATCCTCGAAGGTGCTCTCGTCCCAGGTGTAGATCGGGAAGGAGCAGTGCTGCCAGCTCCGGAGTAGATCCACGAACTTCAGGTCCACCATCTCCGCCTGGTGCCGCGCCGCAAACGCGAAAAATTTGCTTGGGGGTCATGGCAACACTCTGGTAGAAGGGGAATGGATGGTAACCGCTCCCACACAATCTAAGTAGCATCAGGGCGTCGAGTTACACAAATTGGCCTGGGAGGAGTTGAACCTCCGACCTCACGCTTATCAGGGAGACGAGTAAGGATTTAGGAGGTTCGGCTGCACGGTGAATGACCAAAAACCTAGGCGGCACGCGCAATCTGCACGTCGAGGGCGATGCGGCCGGGCAGGGTACGGGGGGCAATTGACACCTTCCCCAATCCGACTAGAAACGAAGATCGGGACCAAGTTAGACGAACTGCTCGGCAGGGCCGCGAACCTACCGGCCTTAAAGAGTGAAGGCGGCCTAGCAAGGTTTGACGCAGCCCCTCCACTAGCAGCTTCAGGATCTTGTTTCCGTATGGCGCGGCAAACCTGTTCCGGGCGCTGGCCTCCATGTTCAATAGGGATCCCCAACGGAGCCCACCCAGCGGCCAAACAGCCGCAATCTTGATGGGACCTTTCACTGCGGAGTACCTCAGCGAATGCCGACCAACGTGCTAAGAATCCGCCGACCAAAGTACCTTGCTCCTGAATTTCTGGCGGTCATCAGAATATAGGTCTCGAAGTTCCTCGCTGAGGGCACGGCCCGTCCTGTGGTGGAAATCTCGCTCCCCCCACCATACCCAAACTAAACTCTGCTCCGTTTCCGCTAGATATTGCTTCAGAATATCAGCGCGGATGTAGGTTAGATGGGAGCCGAATGTGTCGGCATCGGACCTGAACTCGCGGTAGAGTGAGGCGGGCTGCCCTAATGTATCGTAGAGGTCCCATTTTCCTCGCCGATTCGACAGATGCAATCTCTCGCACAGTGCCGGTGAGGGGACAACGATGCCGGACACCTCAGGGGACTGTGATAGCTTTCCCAACTGAACCGGTAGGTCGGAACCTCCACCGCGATGCCTGGAAGCCAGCGAGTGCCGTCATGCCGAACGAATGCCTCACGCCGGTCTGGCTCGGCACAACCTTCCTCGTCGCGCAGTTCAATGCCGAATCGAGGTGACCATGGAATCTCGCCGGCAAAGGTGTAGTGGTCATCCCTCGGATCCGGGAATGGGTGCTGTACGATTGCTCGGAAGCATCAAATTCTGCGAGGAAACCCCGGGGGAGTACTATCGGGTCCGCTGTTCGCCTCTGGCGGATACTTCTCGGCGTTCAACTTCAGCTTCTCATCCGCCGCCTCGACCAGGTCGATTCCCGCCAGGTCGGCCATTCGAAGAACTCCCAAGAATACGTCGGCGATCTCCTGTCGGACCTCCTTCGGTCTCTCAACCACGGAATTCTGATCCCATCGAAAAAGTGCCAGCAGCTCACCGGCTTCGCTCGAGATCAGCGCCGCGAGGTTTCGCGGCGTGTGATAGCGCTCCCAGTCCCGCTCCCGGGCGAAGGTTCGCAGCTCCTGCTGAAGGCGAGCGAGGTCGTCGGACATCATCCTCCGCGGAAGCAGTTGTCGTTGTGCCAGCGCAGCGCCTCCGGGTCGGGATGCATTTCGGCGTCGCGCGGTAGCAGAATATTGGAACCGTGCAGACGCAGGTAATTCTCGCCGTCGTTGAAGTCTTCGCGCATCCGGGCGCTCGCCTCCACCCGATATTCCGGCGTGACCGTGACATAACCCGAGTCGAAGAGACGGTGGACATCGGACCGGAGTAGAAGTCCGTTCCGGACGTGGTGCGATTGGTCGGCCGAAAATGGCCGGATGTGGGCTGCCTCGAGAGCGGGCAGCGCTCTCTCCTGCGTCACGGCGCACTGGCGGCCGTATGCGTCGGTCACGAGAGCACGGAACGTCCCCTGGCCGATCCGGTGGAAGACGGGGACCGGCTCACCGTACCCGCCGGGGACTGTGAGGCGGGGCCGCTCGGCGACCTGGCGGCCGACTTCCCTGCCCTGGAGCCGCATGAGAACTTCATCCCAGATCCGTGACCCGATCGGCTCCTGAAGATCGTACGTCTTCCCTCTGACTATCGTGCCTCGCCAGTCTTCGGGGGCCGGCAGCCACAGATCACGTGGCCAGAAGAAGGGCTCGACGAGCAGGATGCAGCCGATGACGTAGTCCTCCCAGGGGAGCGGATCGTCCCTGCGGAGCTTCGCGATGCTCAGGCGGACTTCCGAGAGCGAGGCCGCACCGTTCTTGGTCCCGAATGAGTCCCAGGCGCGGCTGATGGGAAGCTCCGTGTAATGCTCGAAGAATCCGCCGCCGGCGATGGCGTTGTAAGGCGCTTTCAGCTTGAAGAGAAGAGGCTCACCGCGCCGAAGGACGCGGAACCGCCCGCCCCAGCGCTTCGGCATCCAGAAGTTCACCTCGTCGACGTCCGCCTGCGACGAGAGGAATTCGAACCACTTGGAGTCGGTGCTGGCGACGAAGGCGTTCACGGCTTCGGTGGGGCGGGTGTGCAGGGAAGGCTTCGCGGACCAACACCCGATGGGATAGTACCATTCGTCATCACCACTTGGCCACCCCGTCTTGCTCCCACTGTGGGAGCACGATTATAATCCGTTATGCGCATTATCGCCAAGCGCACCCTGCGCCAGTTCTGGGAATCGCATCCGCGCGGCGCCGAAGCGAAAGCCCCGCTTCAGGTTTGGCATGCCACCGTGGAGGGGGCGGACTGGTCGACTCCCGCGGACGTGAAGGCGACTTATGGAGATGCAAGCATTCTGAAGAAGGGCCGAGCGGTCTTCAATATCGGCGGTAACAAGTTTCGGCTCGTGGCTCGCATCAACTACCCATATCGTATCGTTTACATCCGGTTCGTGGGAACTCACGCGGAATACGACGCCATCGACGCGGAGACGATCTGATGGAAATCAAGGTTCGGCCGATCCGCACCGAGGACGACTACGATGCCGCCCTGGCGGAGGTCGATTCTCTGATGGATGCGGTCCCCGGCTCGTCGGAAGGCGATCGCCTGGATGTGCTCGTGACACTTATCGAGGCGTACGAAGCACGCCACTGGCCGATCGAAACCCCGGATCCCATCGAAGCCATTCGAGTCCGAATGGAGCAAAAAAACCTCCGGCAACGCGACCTGGAGCCGATGATCGGTTCCCGCGGCCGCGTCTCGGAGGTGCTCTCGCGAAAGCGGGCGCTCACGCTTCCGATGATCCGCAGACTCGCCAAAGGGTTGGACCTGCGCGCGGAGGTCCTGATCCAGGAGGTTCCGATCTCTCGCCGCGCCGGCAAAGCCGTGAGGAAACGGACGCCGCGGCCGGCGAAGAAATCCGACTGATCGGGCCGAGATATCGGCCGCCGATCCACCGCTGCGAAATTCGAGGATGGTGTCTGCGCCAAGCCCCGTCAGCGCAACGTGTATAGAAAAACGGGATTTCTGATACAGGTCTGCGCCGATATGTATAGTTTGCGTGCGTTTAGCGTCGCGGATGGAGGATTTCGGCATCCCGCCAGAAGGCGTCATCGAGAGTGGGTGCCGCGTCGGGGTCGTCCGCGATCGCCTGATCGATGTCGGCGTCGGTGAGGCGATCGACCCGCTCCCAGTTGGACCGATCCTTCATCTGGGGCCAGATCAGTGCTCCTCACCCGAATGAGCTTGCCACCCGCCTTTTTCCGATCCCCTGATTCTGACATTTTTCCGGCGCTCCTCTTCATTCTCTCAGCATCCTATCAGTCGGTCGTCGGGCATGCTCCCGCATCCAAGCCCGCGACCCCAACTGGCCGGCCAGCAAACCGGCGACCGTGAAGTCGGCGTCCAAGCTCTCCCAGTGAAGCGCGTACCCGTCACCCCGAACCTCTACTTCAGCGAGTTGATCGGGTGTTGCACCCTCGAGCCCCTGTCCGCTCTTCGCCAGGAAGGTGAAGAGGCAACCATCCACAAGCTCGACTTCGATCCTGCGGGTCCGTCGGTTGTAGTGCGCACTCACCGCACGCGGCTCGCCGTCGTTGGCGATTTTCGACTGCTTCCGAGCATCGCCGATCTCGCGTTCGAGCTGTTCGTCATCGAGCGGCGTCCAGCTACGCTCCACAACCTCCTCCATACTTCGAGAAATCAACCTGATTGCGCGCGCCTCAGAAGGAGCCCACGAATTCGACTGTGATCCCCGCGCGACTCTTCCCGCTGGGCCGCGGCCCTACCTGGATCCGGATCTCCATATCGAGGGCATTCAGGAACCGCTCGAGACGCTCCATGCTGAATCGCGACAACTTGCCACGAACCAGATCCGAGACGTCGGGTTGTGCGGCTCCGAGGATTTCGGCCGCCTCGGCCTGTGTCAGCTTACGATCGTGGATCGTCTTCCGGATCACGCGGACAAGCTCGGCTTTGGCGAGACGCTCCTCGGCGTCCCGCATTCCCATGTCTTCGAAGACATTGCCGCTGCTATCGTGGACCTCGATATCGTCCTTCATCGTTCCTCTCCGTAGACGCTGCCGTGATGGGCCTGGGCAGCCTTCAAGCGCTGCAGGATCAGTCCTTTGTCCGGCTGCGGTGTGGCAATGCCGGATTTCGACTTCTTCTTGAAAACTTGGAGCACATAGACCGCGTGTCGTAGAGCGACGGTGTACGCGGCTCGATAGGTGTCTCCGTAATAATCCTCGACGAGCTTCATGACCTCTTTCGGAAGGCCTTCACGGAACGGGCGTGCCCCTTCGGGATGTGGTCCCCGTACGGTGCATCGAGCAGGGCGGAGCCGAAGACATCCTGCACTTCCTCCAGCATCTGCTTCAGGTCTTTCTTGCTCGACCCGATGAATGGAGTGGCTTTCGCTCGTCCTCGCTCATACCTCCAATATAGCACGACTGCTATAAAACGATTAAGTGGCTTTGAGTCGCGGAGGTTGCCGGCGCCTCAGGCGAGCGACTCGAGGTAGGCCTCATCACATTCTGAACTCGGCAGACGGCAGCTGCTCGCCACAGCTCGTCCATGGTCGCCCGCCTCCGTCGCCAGGTCTCGCGCAGAGCCTCGATCGCTACGTCGAGGCCGATCTTGTTACGGTACTTGAAGCAATCGGCGACCGTTTTCGCCGGGCTGTATACGCGGAGTTCGACCCCGGCGAAATCTTGGTTCTCGATGAAGGACGAGAATGCTTCCCCGGAGAACCGCACGATGCACAGCGGGAGATCATTTGCACGCGGCTTCCTCGAAGTGCGTTCGATCGCCATCCAAACTTCGAACGGGCTCTGCGTAGTGAGGCCGTGAAACTGGAGTGCGGAAAGGAGACAGATCACCCCCTGCGGCACCCGTTTCGACGCCGCCGCGAGCGTCTGGTACTCACTCGGCTCGGCGTCGGAAGCGACGTAGAGCCCGCGGCCGACACGCTCCACGACACCGCTGTCGCATAGGATGCGAAGATACTGCCGTGGAATCCCGTGATCATCCAGATCACGCGGCCTGAGGATCCCGGCCTTCCGTACGAGGTCTAGCAGTTTTTCCTGTCGTGAGACTTTCATCACCCCCTCTTTACGTTTCGTTTACACATATAAATAAGTGCCGACGTTTCGTATAGCGGGATGAGGATCTCCGGGATACGGAATGATCTCAGCTGGTCCAGTTTCGGAGCTAAACGCCCCTTCAACCCCTCCCCAGGCACCACCGCCGACAGAACGCTTCCGCTGATCGCCAAGTGCTTGCTCCAGAGGGTTCCGCTCGCCCCGCTCCGATAAGTCTCGGGCGGCGCGGCGGTCACGATCGCACCCCTCCACACTTCCCCCCATGAGGATCCCCGAACGCATCCGCACCTGGCGCCGCGACGCCGCCGTCTTCCGCGGCTACGGCGACGACCGCACCGCGGACCTCCTGGAGCGCCTCGCCGCCGAGCTCGAGGCCGACCTCCACGACGGGGCCGCCGAGGTGGTGGACATGGCCCGTGCCGTCGAGCTGACCGGCTACACCCGCGGTCACCTCCGCCGCCTCCTCACCACCGGCAAGCTCCGCAACGTAGGCACGCCGGAGGAG
>WHSP01000019.1 GCA_009380025.1 Gemmatimonas sp.
GCGATGACCCCGGCCAGGGTGTCGCCCATGCCCCCAGTCGCTACTCCCGAGTATCCAGTGGTTCCGACCAGAACTGGCTGGCCCGGTGTAGCGACGAGCGAGGGAGCCCCCTTCGCCAGTACTGTGCAACGGAACTTCGCCGCAGCCTCGCTTGCCGCCCCGAACCGATCGTCGAGGATGTCGGCCGTCGAGCGCCCGAGGAGTCGCGCGAGCTCACCGGGATGGGGTGTGAGGACAGATCTCGGCGAGGCGTCAGTGGGGAGGAGGCTCGGATCCTTGCCGACGAGCGTCAATGCGTCGGCATCGAAAAGCATCGGCCCCTCGAACTGTGAAACGACTGACTCGAGGAGAGAACGGGCTTTCTCGTCCGTCCCGATTCCGGGTCCGATCAGGAGCGCCGCCGTCCGATGAAGACCTTCGATGGATTCGCGGCTCTCCCGATCGAGGAAGACCGCCTCGGGAACCGCCGCATGGATCGCGAGCCGATTGGCTTCGGCCGACACGACCCGTACGCCGCCACAGCCGGCACGCAGCGCTCCCATCGCCGCCATGATCGCCGCTCCTCCCTCGCCACCCCTCCCGGCCACGACACCGACCCACCCGACTTCCCCCTTGTGTGCATCCGGGGCCACCCGCGGCATCTGCCGACACGCCCAGACGTCGGTGATCAATGCAGCCGCGAAGCCTCCGGGCGCGATCGGCGGGAACCCGACTTCGGCGAGCAGGATGCGGCCGGCAAGGCTGCGGCCGGGGAAGAGCAGGAGCCCCCGCTTCACGGCACCGAACGTGACCGTCATGGCTGCGCGAATCGCGGCACCGGGTACCGCACCGGTCGTCAGATCGACTCCAGTCGGCCCGTCCAGGGCGACGATAGGCCGGCAGCAGCGGTTCATCGCCTCGACCGCTTCCGCAATCGGGGCTCGAGGTGGTCCGGAGGCGCCCGTGCCGAGAATGCCGTCCACGATCACGCCCGCGTTCGCGAAAGCGCTCGGCTCGCCAATCGGAATCTCCCAGCCGTGCGTCAGCTCGGGACTCAGCTCGGCGCCACCCACAGGAACGGCCAGGACTTCACGTCCCCAGGCGGCGAGGCTTCTCAGAGCGACGATCGCGTCACCCCCGTTGTTGCCACGCCCCACGGCCGCCACTACAGGCCCTTCCGGGAAATCCCCCGCCACCGCCTCGGCCGCGGACCGACCAGCCGACTCCATCACCACGCGCTCCACGACGACGCCTTCGGCAAAGGCGATGCGCTCTAACTCGCGCATCTCCGCTGCGGTGAGGAGCGCGAGCAAGTCGGGGTCGCGCGACTCTCCGTCCAGCGACGAAGAGTCTCGTTCTCCAGCCGTCATCGTGGGATCGGTGGAAACTCGCGGGGAGCGGAAGTATCAATCAGAAAATGGCGATGCCCACGCTCGTGTCGTGGGCATCGGATCGGCGACAGGCGCGCCGCGCTTCACTTAGAGCTCTGTCCGATCGATCGACCGAAGCTGATCTCGCCGTTGTCGATCCGGATATTGAAACCGCACTCGGGACTGTTGCAGACCCAAGCCTTGAAGGTGATGGGAGCTCCGTCACGGCCATAGTCGGAGAGCGGAACCAGTTCTCCCTCGTCACACTTTCTGCACTTGGGCAGCTCGAAGTCGACCATCGATCATCCCCTCCCCTCGGCAGTGACCGTAAAGCACGGTGTCCCTGCAGTATCGGAAGAATTGAATCGCAAGCCGCGTTCCAGACAGCCCAAAGGCTGTCGAGAACAGCATTCAGCGAAGGCCGAAGAGAAATCGTGCAGGTCAAGGCACCCGACAAGCCGCGAGCGAGGCGTACTTTCGTACGCCGCAGGGAGCGGCGAGGAAGCGTAACGCAGAGCTGCGAGATTTATCAACGGCCTTCTAGTCGTCGAGAAAGGGCGACGGTCGTCGCGGGCCCCCGCCATCGAGTTGGCCGAGCGCTGCCTGCAGATGACGAGCGGCCTCACGCCCATCGTCATCGCGTCGAAGCACACGCAGAGCATCTTCGAGCGACCCGGTGATTCGGATACGCTGTTCGTCGCCCACTTCCGCATCGGGAAGTCCCGCATGGATCTCTTGAATCTGTGCGGAGAGCTGGTCTGCGCGGACGGGACTATCGTGAACTCGAAGGGCCTCCGCATGAATCGCCGAAAGGCGTTGCCGCAAGCGTTCTTGGGTTTCGGTCATGCGACCTTCCGATCGTTCCCGGGAGTTGATCCGCCCAGGCCGACTCAGGCGAGTGGGACGTCCGGCTGTTCCACGAGCCGCAGCCGCAGCACCTCCACGTGTGCAACGTGATGCCGTCCATGCCACGAGTATAGGCCCAACATAGCCTCGAGCGAGACATTCTCTCCCATTTCCGGGTGATGCAGCTCCCGTGAATACTCGGAAGCGGGGAGAGCGCGCAGCAGGTCGACCCAGCGGCGGTGCAGGGATTCGAGAAGCGCGAGCGACACCTCCGGGGGTGTGATCGCGACGTCCGGCAGCTCCGCCCATCTAGCCTCCAGATACGGCTTGATAGCCGGCGTTTCCTCGGTGAGCGCCAGCCGAAAGCGCATATAGGCGTTCAGATGGCTGTCCGCCACGTGGTGGACGAGTTGCCGGACCGTCCACCCTCCGTCGCGATAGGATTCCTCCCATTCCCGCTCCGAGAGTCCGGCGACCGCGGCGCTCAAGCGTAGAGGCAGGGCCTCGATGTCGTCGATCAGTTGCGCTCGTCGCGCGTCGTCGAGGCCGACTTCTGCCTGGAACGTTCCAATCGGGTAGCGGGGATCTGAAATTTCCATTCGTTAACTCTGGTGCACTGGTGTAGCAGCGATAGACCCACCGGCGCCCGTACAGCCCAATCGAAGGTCGTCCCTTATCGCCCGAATGAGGAAGCTTCAACAGTCACGCAACCGTATCCTCGGCAACGCCCGGAGATCAAGTTCTCAACGTCATCTCATAGCGGTCGCCGACCCGCTGGACGGCGACGTCGGAGCCATAGACGGACCCGAGGCGTTCCGGCGTGAGAACATCGTCGGTTGGATCATCCGCCGCCACCCTCCCTTCGCAGAGCAACACGACCCGCTCGATCTCGGGGATGATCTCCTCGACATGATGCGTGACGAGGACGAGTGTCGTTTCGGAAGCCGCCAACCGCCGCAGCTGGGAGAGGAACTCGTGCCTCGCAATCAGATCGAGGCCGGTCGTCGGCTCATCCAGGACGAGAAGCTCCGGCTCGTGCACGAGTGCCCGCGCAACGAGAACCCGGCGGACCTCTCCGGTCGACATCTCGTGCATCCGCTTCTTCCCCAGACGAGAACCGTCGACCCGATCCAGCGCCGCCGCTGCGCGCTGTCTCATCTCCGCAGTCACCTCGTGATGGAAGAAGAGCACCTCGCTGGCCAGAAAGCCCGCCACCACGGCTTCGAGCCCGGTTACATGCCCCATGCTCGACCCACTCACGAACCGATGATGCAAGTCGGCCGTGATGATTCCCATCCGTGAGCGTAGCTCGGTGACGTTCCAGCGGTGTCTCCCGAATATTCGCACCGGCGGCCTACCGTCTGCCCGGGCGACGGGATAGATCTGATAAGTCAGGAGCTTGATGAGCGTCGACTTCCCCGACCCGTTAGGGCCAACGATCGCCGTGTTCTCCCCAGCGGAGACCGAGAGGCTCACGCGGTCGAGGATCGGTAGGCCGTTGCGAATGACCGTGGCTTCGTCCAATTCCAGGAACGGCCGCCGACCATCCGATTCGGTAAGAGGGGAATCTCTGAGCACGGCGGCAAGATCGGTTGGATGGGGGCGACACGCCAGTACTCCGGGTCACAGAGCCCGCTCGAAAGGCGTTCTTCTATCGAATCGGCACCAGCAGCACCAGCATTCGCTTTTCGGCGACCGAAAGTGATGTTATGCGAGGAATGGAGGAGATATGAGGCTTCTGACTGCCATCGCCATTGCGTTATGCGCATCTGGATGTTCCCACCCCGTGGCGACCGTCCACGTCGACGTGGGTGCAACCTTCCGTCTCGCCCCTGGGGAGGTTGCTGCAGTCGGGGACGAAGCGCTCCTCATCGGCTTCCGCGAAGTTCTGGGCGACAGCCGGTGTCCCATCACGGTGGTTTGTGTGTGGCAAGGGGATGCCGAGGTCCTCATGCAGACGGCCAGCGGTGGGGATGGCTGGAGCCCGACGACTCTGCATACCGGGGTTGAGCCCCGCACCCGTGGCGTCGACGGCTTCTTGATCACGCTCGTGCAGGTAGAACCCGCACCCCTCGAAACCCCCATCGACCCCGGGGACTATCGGATCACCGTGACTGTTGAGGAGGACTCGTAGTCCAGGCGCTCAAACCTTTACCCTCGAAAGCGCTCTTTCCGCCTGCCTCAGATGCCTCTGCTGATGGGCCGGGATCAACATCAACGCCGAGTAGAGAGAGTACTTCGCCCGCGGATCGAATGGCGAAGTCACCTTGACCCGCTGGAGCGCCAAACCGTCGGCTCGCTCGATAACATCGATCACCTGCCCCTGGAGGCGGCTGAACTCCCGTATGACCTCTTCGCGCGGCACCGTTGCCCCCGGGACGAATGCAGCCGCCGTCTTCATCTTGATCCGACCCCCGGGACCGGTCGCCTTCCCCAGCATCCAGCCGAACGGGTCACGCCGAAACCGACTGGGCGATGGCCCTCCATCGGCCCGAGCGCGATTCAACCCCTCCTCCAGCAGCGGCAGATAGGCTTCCGACGTCAGGTTGAGGTGTGCGACGCACTCGGCTGCCGACCACTCGCTCGCTTCGGGCCTCTCCTGCCAACCCGCTTCCGAGCTCTCCTCGGCTAGCTCTCGAGCCCGCTCCTCCGCCGCTCGTAGCTCGCTGATGATCCTTGCCAGATCCGGATGCATTCCGCCTCTCGTTTTCCACCTACCGTCCCTCGCCGGACCCGTCCAAGGGGGTTCGGCTTCCCCGGGACTGCGGTCTGGCCCGCATTCGCGCTGGGCGCTGCGCGAGCGACGACACGCTCTCAGCTGCAGTCGTTCGCCTCCAAATGGGTCCGGCTTTCCAGGACGGCAAACGGCGGGCGGGACGCGATCCTCGCTCCGCCGCCAGTCGGTTGTCCTGACGAACAGTCTACCCGAGGCCCGGTGCCAGCGCCAGATCATGCGAACCTCGCCCGGCTGTTTGGCTTCCAACGCTATCAGACGTCGGATGATGGGCCAATAAGTCGATAGCCGATAGCTGTTAGCTCAACCCCTTGACCCTCCCGTAGCGTCAGGGTTTATCGTTGAAGTGCGGATCGCGAAGACGTTGGAAAGGGGAGGGACGAATGAGTGCTCAGCGCTGGAAGATCGGGGAGCTGGCGCGACGGACCGGCGTGACGATCCGAGCGCTTCACCACTACGACGAGATCGGCCTGCTGCAACCGGCATCGCGGACGGAGTCGAACTACCGCCAGTATAGGGAGATGGGCGAGTACATCGGCCGTGCGATTCGCGCCCACGATTCGACGGACTGAGGGGTGGAGACCTTTCCGTCGAAGCGGGGCCTCAGTTCTCCCGAGCCCACGGTGGCTGGAGGGCGAGCACCGAGGTGTAGACCGGACAGTCCTGGTCGTGCGCGGCGGATAGGTAGCCGGTGCTGACGAGGAACTCGCGAACGATTTCGCCCCCAGTGAAGACGAAAGTCTTCTTGAAGAGCCGTTTCCAATCGTCGAGAGACATGGGATGGTGGGCGTCGAGCCAGGCGGTAAAGGAGCCGTGCTGGGCAATGAGATCGAGGGTCCGCTTCGCGTTCTCGATCGCGGCGTTCACCTTCAGGCGGTTACGGATGATCCGGGCGTCATCGAGAAGCCGAGCGCGATCGGCATCGCCATAGGAGGCGATGCGCTCGATATCGAAGTCGTCGTAGGCGTTTCGAATGCCCTCTCGCTTCTTGAGGATGGTCAACCAGGAGAGCCCGGCCTGGTTGATCTCGAGGATGAGGCGTTCGAAGAGCACCCCATCCTCACGGACCGGGAAGCCGTACTCGGTGTCGTGATAGCGGGCGTGATAGAGATCGGCTGCCGCTACTATACAGTAGCTCACCGGGACTCCATAACTGGTATCGAACAGGAGGTACTATGGAACACACCCTCCGGTTCGGTGATCCAGCCGGGCCCGAACGCTGGGCACGCACCGCACGAACGAGAGGGATCTCCGGAACGAAACCCAGTCTGGTCGTTGGAGTTGGCGACCGCAACCTCGCGCCATTCGGTGGGGCTTGGGCTGGCGGGGGGAGACGAAACGGGGCCGACCGACGGATGCTACTTCCAGCTGGCGAAGCCGTCCGCCGCTGTCCAGGGATGGAGCCTCAGGTACTCGTCGCGGGGTTCGCAGGTCAGCCAGTCGATGCCATGGTTCCGGCACCAGATGACGTGGGCCAGTGCACTCAATACCGGGTGGCCGACGATCCAGATCAAGCTCCACCAGCCGAGCGAGTCGGCGAGGATCCAGGTGATCAGGAAATAGAAGCCGATTGTCCCGACCGCTTTCCAGCGCGCAGCGACGTATCGTCCGAAGAGGAGGAAGAGCAGTAGCTGCCCGAGTGCAGCGATCAGCAGTAGAATGGCGAAACGCGGTTCCATCGTTCCTCCCGGGGAATGTCTGGAGTGCCGGTTGCCTGACGACGAGCGCTGCTGAGGTCATTCCCAAGGTATTGGGTGGTGCCGCGAGACACCATGACTTCGTTTCGAATCCGATTTCGCCCAGACCGGCGGCGACGTGCGGGATTCCGAAACGTCCGAGGCGCGATCGACCTGGCGAGTTCGGCCTATCGACGTGCGGGACTTTCACCTGCGCGCGAAATCCTCACGATCCTGCTTGCGGGCCTCCGCCGCGTTTCTTCAGAGCCTCGCCGACCCGCACGATGACGTACGCGACCAGCGCAAAGGCGAAGAAGACGAGGAGCACCCAGGCAATGCCCTGAAGGGAGCCGATGATGGTACGATAGACCTCCAGAACCCAACGATCCCGAGTGAGCACGAGCGTCTCGGCCGGTGCCAGACCCATTGGCGTGATGTAGCGCTCCAACTCGAACACCCGCACCCCGCTGGACACTCCGACCACCAGGATCGCGAACCAGATATACTTCGACCAGGCGTAGGTGATATCATCCGCGACGATGTCGCTCAGGATCCTACGGACGGGTTGCGAGAAGAAACGCGCGACCGCGGCGGAGACCGCGAGGGCGATGACGAAGGTCGCGAGGAGCAGGATGATGAACATGTCGGCGGTTCGTCGGCAGAATGGTTATTGGCCAGTTCCCCTGCAGTGTTATTCCGTTGGCCCGGCTCGCGATGTACCGATGTATCTTCCGTCCATACCATGGGTTAGTCGGATCGGGGCGGAGACCGAAGTTCAACTCTGGCCCGGTTCCTGCCTCCGGAGCGGCGGCGATGTGCGACGAACCGCCACCGTGTTGCGGTCGACGGGTGAGGCGCAGCATTAGTAGTCAGCCATTCAGGGGCGGATCGGTACCAGAGTAGATCGTTGCCGCGGGTTGCGCCACCCGAGGTTCCTCCCCGTTCAGCGATGGAGGCTGCATTGTTACGAAGGATTTTCAAAATGTGGGGTGGCCTAGCCAAATCGGATCCGCCCGTGCTGGCCGAGCGCAATCTCGCCGGGATCGATCTCGGCGGCGCAAATATGGCACGCGCGGACCTCAGGCGAGCGCAGCTCCAGCGAACGAACTTGACCGGTTCGCTACTGGCCGACGCCGATTTGCGCGAAGCGGATCTCCGCAACGCGTACCTCGTTTGCGCCCGCCTGCGAGGTGCCGATCTACGAGGCGCACGGCTGGAGGGTGCGGATCTGGAAGGGGCCGATATCAGAGAGGTCGACCTGCGAGGTGCCGCTCTCGACGGCGCCTCGCTCGAAGGGGCCGTCCTCACGGGTGCCCGGATGTGGCAGGTCCAGGTCGACCGGAGCGCGCTCTCGGCGGCGCAGATCGGGTCCATGAGGTTGGAGGCTTCCGGGGAAGAATAGCACTCACGCGGAGGCGGAGGAGGAACGGTCAGCTGCCTCGGGCGCGGACCTCGGTGTCGATGGCGGCCTCATAGGCTGCATCGACCTCAGCCGCCGATCCGACGCGGATTCCCAGGTCGCGAAGCAGGCCATTTTCCAGGCCGTAGATCCAGCCGTGCACGGCAAGGTCGGCACCCCGGCTCCACGCGTCGACGACAACCGTGCTCTGGGCTACGTTGCGAACCTGCTCGATGACATTGAGCTCACACAGCCTGTTGAAGCGGGCCTGTCGATCGTCCAACCCGGCGAGCTGCGCACGATGGACCCGCGCCACGTCATGGACGTGCCGAACCCAATGGTCGACGAGACCGAGGCGCATATCGTCCAGCACGGCCTGAACGCCGCCACAACCGTAGTGACCGCACACGATGACGTGTCGAACCTGCAGGACGTCCACCGCGAACTGCAGGACGGCGAGACAGTTGAGGTCGGTCGGAGACGCGATGTTCGCGACGTTTCGATGGACGAATAGCTCGCCCGGTGCCAGGCCCACGATCTGATTCGCCGGGACCCGGCTGTCCGAGCAGCCGATCCAGAGGTAGCGGGGCGACTGCTGCTCCGACAGCTCCTCGAAAAAGCTCGGGTTCTGGCTCCGTACCTCTTCCGACCATTCGCGGTTGTTCGCGAGCAGTTCCTCCAGATCTTCCAAACGTCTCGGCTCCTCCTATTGGGTATCGCGAAAGGCCGGGAGAAGTAGCAACCTCGTTGCGCGATGGCAAGCGGAAGGGGCCGCCGCTGTGGTGTTTACGACGGTTGGAGGAGCGACTCGACCAACTGCTCGAGCTCGGGCAGAACGCGTTCGATCGGAAGGTCCGCCAGACTCGCCACGTTCCCCACCAGGTCGACTCCGGGAGCGTCGTAGAGGCCCCACTGGGCCGCGCCATCGCGATTCGGAAACATGACGAGCGCCGGGGTTCGAAAGGCGCTGGCCATATGTGAAATGCTGGTGTCCGGCGTGAAAACGGCGTCGGCAGTGGCGACCAATGCCATTGCGTCGTCGATGCGAGGTGTCTCGAGAGCTTTTGCACCTGCCTCCCTCGCGACGTGCTCGACCCGATCCCACTCCGATGGCGACCCGATCGCGACCGACGACAGATCCTCGAAGCGTTTTCGGAGTCGGGAGATCACCGCGATGAAGTGCTCGTCCGGCCATCTGCGCTCCCTCTTACCGGCGGAGACGTTCACAAGCAGGCGCCGTCCTCGGCCACTTTCCAGGCGAGGCCATCGCGCATCTGCCTCGGCCAGCTCGGCCGAGGCGAGCTGAATGGCCGGGCGCCAGTCGGTGAGCTCAGGGTCGATTCCGAAAACCGTGCCGAACGAGGAATACAGGTCGACGATATGGCCGCAATCGACGCCGCGGTCGACGGGGATCGTGAGGGCCGAATCGACGCCTCGGCCGCTGATCCCGATCCTGTGGCTGGCCCTGCTCGCCACCATCAACAGCAAGCTGGTCAGGGACGGAGCGGTCACCATGCAATCGATGACCGCGTCGTAACGTCTCGCTCTGAGCGAACGAACGAGCGACGGGAACGTACCTGGACGACGCTTGTCGAAAACGTGCACGGCCGTGACGCTCGGATCCCGGATCAGTACCGGCGCGTTCGCGGGTGAGGCGAGCGCGTCGATGGTGATCGAACGGCCTGACTCCTTGATCGCGCGGAGCAGCCCCGACGAGACGATCGCGTCGCCGATGCGGTCCTGTCGGAGGAAGAGGATCCGGCTGGGCTCCCTCTGCCAGTCCGGAACCCGGTGAGGAGCTCTGCCCGCACGGAGGAGAAGGCATGCGCCGCGGAGGCAGATCGCCTTCCAGGTCCCTTCCAGCCGTTTCAGCGTCATCGTCCGCGAGTGGCCAGGTGGGCCCGAATGTTTTCGGCACGCTTTCGAATGACCTGGACCGCTAGCCGCGTCTCACGGACGAGCATCACGGAGCCGTGGACGAGGGCGGCAACCGCGAACAGCCCCGTACCGACCGCGATGATCTCGAGCGCGATCGTGAAGCGTTCCGCTTCGAATCGAACGATCACCGCACCCAGCAGCGAAAGGAGGGCTGCCGCCGCAAATCCTCCCAACGCAGTGTAGAAGCTGCGCAGGGCCTGGATCAGCATCAATGCGCGGTGCTCTGCGACGGAGAGCTCCCGCAATCTGCGGTCGGTCTCAGCCCAATCCTTACCGTCCGTTGTCTCGAGTTGTTTCGAGAGTTCCCGCGCCCGGTCCACCGCCCGGGCTAGACGATTGCTCGTGCTCATTGCCAGCACCGACGAAGCATTCGTCAGGATGGCGGGCGCCACGATGAAGGAGAGGATTGCGAACGGGTTGCCGATCGCCTCGATGGGAGCTTGCATCGATCAGCGTCGCCCCCCGAGGGCGGCCGATCGCCCGCCGACGGCGATCGATGTTGCCGCTCCGGTCCGCCAGACTCGCGTTTTGGATCTCATCCCTTCGCTGGCATCAAATTGTTCCGTGGGGTCAGGCCAGCCGCGGCTCGGAAATCTGGCCGCGCTGACGTTTCCGGTGGCACGGTTCGCGCCGTCTTCGGGACTGCTCGTCGGGGATAACACGAGGTCATATGACCCACGCGACCCGCCCATGTCGGCCGCAGCGTGAAGAGCCGGTCAGTGAATCCAATGGTCGATCGTTATCGTAGTGTTGGATGACACTGCACCGGCACGGACCGCGTGTTGAATGGATATTGGAGGCACACATGCAATTAGCCGTCGTCCTGTCAGTCTATGCCGCCGTGGGAGCATTGGTCACGGCCTACACTCTTTATCACGCGGTGATTCTGCGGCCGCGCCTGCCGCATTTCACCCTCACAGATCAGGTCATCCTGTCGTTCGCCGCGCTCGGCGTGGGTCTTCTCTGGGTTTTGTTCGTTCCCGGTCTGACCTTCGCCCTCGCTCGCCAGATCAGCCGAGCGTGGCAGCTACGACCCGGAGGCCTGACAATCCAGCGGACCGAGCAGGTGAGGCTCCGCACCTGAGCATCTCGGTCGTCTGGTTCCCTGCTCGAGGCCTCATCCGACGGGTGAGGCCTCGTTCTGTTGATGGGATCACCCGCTTGCATTGAACGCAACGAAGCGCAGGGACGGGACGAAGGTAGTCGATCACAGGGCAGCTCCACCAGCGGTCGCCGGTGGCCGTGCCTTGGTTCCGGGCTTCGGCAGAGTCGGTACGGAACTCGCACCTCGCCATTTTCCGGTCGAACCCGCGCTTGTCCAGTACGTGCTCCGGCTCTACTTTTTTTGGTACTAGCTCTTCCTCGTTCGGTTCTATGTGGCTCTACTGGCTGGTCTTCTTCTTCGTCGCTTTCGGCGCGAAGGTGATTCTCGCTTTCGTGATGATCTACCTGTTGCTGCCGATGGACCGGAGTTGTATGCAGTGCGACGAGAAGTCGCTCATGATTCGGATGAACCGAGCGGGTAGGATCGGTCTCGCGATATCGCGTGGGCGTGTCCAGTGGCGGTGGTGCCCACGGTGCGGGTGGGAAGGGCTCGCACGGAGCGGCGCCGATCGCCCGTCCCGGAGGAGTTCGCCAACTGACGCCCCGGCTAACCTGATCGCTGGCCGCTGAAGGCTGATCAACAACATTTCAGTGACCGCATGTCGGAGGAAGATCCTTGCCCCTCGTTCCCTTTGCTCAGCTCCCCGACCATGCCCGCGTCTGGGTTTTCGCTGCCGCGGAGCCGTTGACCGGTGCAGCTGCCGATAAGCTGCTTTCCGGTGCCCGCGAGTTCGGCGCTGCCTGGACGGCACACGGGCAACCCGTCGTCGGCGGTTTCGACTGGCGATTCGATCGTTTCCTGATCGTCGCCGCGGATGAGCGTGCGACTGGTGTCAGCGGCTGCTCGATCGACTCCCTCTTCCGGACCCTCAAGGACGTCGAGCGGGAGGTTGGAGCAACCCTGGTCGATGCGTCACCGGTCTGGTTTCGCGACTCGAACGCCGCGGTCAGGTCCGTGTCGCGGTCCACGTTCCGGGAGATGGCCAGACGGGGCGAGGTTCAGGAGGATACGACCGTGTTCGACAACACCGTCGCGACGCTCGGCGCGCTCAGAGCAGGCGAATGGGAGCGACCGCTGCGGGCATCGTGGCACGGCAAGGCGTTCCCTGCGACGGGCTGATCGGGTAGACGAGAGAGAGAACGGCTGTGCCGTCGGCCCTGCGAGCTCAGTGCAGAACGTCTATGACCAGTCGTGCTGGCTCGGCAAGCTCGAGGACCCTGTAGCGATTCGGCGACGCGACCCCCAATACCCACTCTACCTGCCCCTCGAAGTCACAGAGTAGCCGGTGTTCCAGAATGACCCGCAGATCGACATTGTCAGCGCGATTCTCGACCGAAGGACGTCCCTCCTCGGTGTGCGCAACGGCCGGATCGAGGCGAATCGACAGCCATCCGTCTCCGCGCAGCTCCACCACATTGCCCGAACCACACTGCCTTATCGGTTGATCGACGTACTCGATCCGATAGGAGGGGATCTCGTCCTCTGCGAATTCGAGAACGATTCTGTCGAAGTCCTGGTTTTGAGCGACGCGGAAGTCGTCCACCATCGGTGCGCCGGCCACCGTCCTCTCGCGATCGATGATGCCGGCCGTCCAATCCTCCTCTCGTATGAGGTTCGGCGGCGAGGGCGGGGCGGAATCGTCCGCCTGAGCGGTGGGATCCAACGGAATCGCGGAGTTCGGCGCGTCGGGCTCCGCACCCGACAATTGACCGCCAGCTCCGGTGGTTGGTGTCTCGGCCGCCCTTTCGGCCCCGGTCTCGGCGCACGCCATCGTGAGCGAAGCAAGGAGCACGATCGCCAGACGGGCCGCGGTTCTCGGCATCCGTTCAGCCTTCGTGCCGGATGTCCAGAACGATGCGGTTCATCTCCGTGAGCTGGAGCACCCGATATGCGTTGGGCGACGCGACCCCGACCGCCCACTCCACGGAGCCGTCCCGATCACAGACGAGCTGCTGTTCCACCAGCACGGGCAGACCCGTCCGTCCGCCGCTGTTGCTGAACAGAACACGTCCTTGTTCGTTGCGTGCCTTGGCCGGCTCGAGCCGAACGTGGAGCGTGGCCGTGCCCTCCAGTTGCACCGGCTCGCCCGTCTCGCAGTATTGCAGCGGCTCGGCGGCGTACTCCACCTCGTAGTTCGGCATCCCGCGACCCTCGATCTCGATCACCATCCGATCGAACCCGTCGTCCACTCCCGTTCGGACTTCCTGGATCGGGGCAAGCCCGATCAGTTGCGCTTCCCGGCTCACCTCCGGTATTCGGCTGATGAGATCCGTCGTCCAGCCGACGCCCGTTCCGTCCCAATCAGAGGCGATGGCTCCTTCTTCCGGATCACGTCCGCAGGACGCCAGGCCGAACAGGACGAGCGGCACGAGCAAGAAATTGGTTCGATCGATCATTCGCAAATTCACTGGGGATCCCGACCTATGTGGTCGTATTGAACCCCCCTCGGCCGGGATTGTGCCGGTGGCACGACGGGTGTCGGCACCCACGAGGCGAGGCCGCCGAGCGGCGGCCTCCTCGTCCCTACAGGCGACCCGGCTACGCGGCCACGGTGTCCCCGGAGATGGCACGTTGGCTTTGCGATCGTCAGCGCGCGACCGCCTCGACTTCCCGCTCCCGCTTCGTTGCTTCGATCACCTTCGCGACCTCGCTCGGCGGGACCTCCTCGAATGAATGGAAGCGACGCGTATGTGCGGCGCGACCCTGCGTGATCGAGCGCAACGTCGTGGCATAGCGGAACAGCTCTGCCTGTGGAACGAGCGCCCGGATTTTCTGCGTGCGCCCGGCCGGTTCGAGGCCGAGGATCCGTCCGCGCCGCTGATTCAGATCGCCAATGACGTCACCGAGGAAGTCGTCCGGAGCAACGACCTCCACTTCGAGAACGGGCTCGATCAGCACCGGGTCTGCCTGCCTGGCTGCTTCCTGGAACGCCAGTGACCCCGCGATCTTGAACGCCACTTCGGACGAATCGACCGTGTGGTAGCTGCCGTAGTAGCACTCCGCGGAGAAGTCGACGAGCGGAAAACCGGCGACGACTCCGCGTTGGGCCGCTTCCTGGATTCCCTTGTCAACCGCAGGAATGAATTTCCCCGGGATGACCCCGCCGACGATCGCATTGATGAACTCGTACCCCTCACCACGCTCCCGAGGCCGGAGTCTGACGTGGCAATCGCCGAACTGTCCCCGACCTCCGGTCTGTTTCTTGTGCCTCCCATGTGCCTCTGCAACCGTACGAATCGTTTCGCGGTAAGGGATCTTCGGCTCACGCGTCAACACCGAAACGTTGTGCTTGCGCTTCATCCGTTCGACCTGGACCTCCAGATGAAGCTCTCCACATCCGCGCGCGATCGTCTGACCCAGCTCGGCGGCATATTCCGCAATGAAACACGGGTCCTCCTCGTGAAGCATGTGGAGGGCGTGTGAAAGCTTGTCCTCGTCTCCTCGGTTCTCCACTTCCAGCGCCATAGCGATGTCCGGCAGCGGGAAGTCGATCCCCCGCATCACCAGCGGGTGCCCCTCCGCCGAGAGCGTGTCGTTCGTGTGCGTGTCCTTCAGTTTCGCCACCACCCCGATATCGCCTGCCCGTAGTGAATCGACTTCCCGTCTTTCTTTGCCCTGCGCGATCGAAAGGTGGGCGAGCTTCTCGGGTCGATCGCGGGCCGCATTGTAGACCTCCTGCCCGTTCGTGACGGAGCCGCCGAAGACGCGGAAGTAGGACAGCTCGCCGACGTGCGGCTCGCTCGTCGTCTTGAAGACGAGCGCACAGAAGGGATCGCTGTTGAGGTTGCGCACCTGCACAACCGAGTCTCCCCGGCCTTGACACTCTTCGGCAGGCCTTTCCTGTGGCGATGGAATCAGTTCGACCAGCTTGGTCAACAGCGCGCGCACCCCGAACGTGATCATCGGAGCACCACAAAAGAGTGGTACGAGCTCCCCTCTCAGCATCGCCTGTTTGAGCGAATGGATCGCTTCCTCCCGGGTGATTTCCTCGCCCTCGAGGTAATGCTCGAGCAGGGTGTCGTCGGTAGCCGCGATTGTCTCGATCAGCTCGGAGTAGTAGCGCGATTCGATCTCCCGAAGGTCGTCCGGAATGTCGACTTCGTCGTACTCCCCGGTTTGCGTGCCCGGCCTATGGAGATGGGCCTTCTCGGAGAACAGGTTGATGATCCCCCGGAACTCTTCGCCGCTGCCGATGGGGATCTCGACGGGGATGACTTTGGGGGTGAGGTGGGCCTTCACGTCTTCGAACACTTTCTCAAAATTGACGTTCTGGCGATCCATCATCGAGACGAAGATCACGGCCGGGAGTTGGCGATCCCGTACCAATTGCCAGACGCGCTCGGTCCCGACTTCCACACCCGCGGGCCCCGAGATCGCGATCACCGCACCATCGGCCACACGCGCACCCGCAGTCGTCTCGCCGATGAAGTCCATGTAGCCGGGGGTGTCGATGAAGTTGATCTTGCGGTCCATCCACTCGGCGTAGGCGACCGAACAGTTCACCGAGATTCCGTGAGCGAACTCCTCCGGGGTGAACATCGTGAGGGCGGTGCCATCATCCGTGGAACCGTGGCGCTTCGAGGAGCCGGCGGCGTAACAGCAGGCGTCGATCAGGGTCGTCTTGCCGGCTCCGCCATGGCCGAGGACGACGACGTTGCGGATCCGATCGGTTGTATAGGCGGGATGGGATCCCATGAGCAACCTCCGAGGCGAGGGGGGAAGGGACGAAACGGAAGGGTAACGATTGTTTCTTCAATTAGCCGGCGGGGAAGCGAGGTGTCAATGTGCACGGAGCATCGGGCCGAGCGCTAGTGAAGTTAGGCGTCAGCCGCCTTCCGTCCTGACATGGGCCAGCCCGGCCGCATCGATGAGGCCTCGTTCTGCCGCATCCTCAGCTACGGAGAGAGTATCGGAAGCGAAGATCATCTGAACACCGAGATCCTCCACTTCGGTGGCGAGATTGCGCAGTTCTCGGTCTCGTTCGGCGTGGCTGACGTCTCGAATGTAGACGACTTCGACTCGGCCCGGATGTCGTCGCACGGTTTCGTGGTAGATCTCCGGGTCCATCTGGCCGCTGTCGCCGAGGAGTACGAACCGGAGCTGGGGATGAGTCGCGAAGATGCGCTCGATCGCGGCGAGCTTGTGCTCGGCGTGTCCGCGTGAGAGAAGGAGATCTCGAGCGAGTCCATAGTCCTTGAGGAAAAGCGGGCCGAGGGGGATGCCATGCACCTCCAGAACCTCTGTAAGGAGGTCATAGAAGTTCCAGGGGCCGCTGGACACATAGAAGAGGGGATTGGTGAACGGACCTGCCGCACCGCGGTGGAGCGCCCGGTAGAAGCCGGCGACGCCTGCGAACGGGAGCCGCGTATGTGCGTTGGTGAGGAGGACGAGCCGGATCATCCGGAACAGGTTGGCGACGTCGGTTTTCACCACAGTGTCGTCGATGTCGCTGATGACGCCGAAGCGGGCGGCCGTCGGGGGCACGATCGAGAAGCCACGCGCCGTGACCCTGCCTGATTCGGAGACCGGGTCGAGCAATTCGACTTCGAGCTCTCGCCAGACTTCTCCGTCGCCCGGCGAGGTCCTCGTCTGAAGCGCGACCTGGAAGTATCCCTCGTCATCCGCGAGGACCGTCTGGTCCACGCCATTGGCGGAGACGCGTACCCGCGCCGCGGGGACCTCGTCGCTTCCGAGTCGCTGGAGGGTGTGCCAGAAGTTGCGAAAGTAGGGATCGTCCGCTCGGGCGGACGGGACCGGACCGCCTTCGAAGACACGACCACTCAAGTAGAGGTAGTTGGCGGTTCCGTGGCCGCGGTAGGGTTGGATATGGTACCGGTCCGACTGATGCCGTTTTCGTCGGCCGTACTTCAGCCATTCGAGAGCGGCCCCGGCCTCGGCAAGGGCTCGGTGGAGGACGCCGTATCCGTTCGCCATGCTGGAACCTGACCTGGAAACACCGCTGGCCACCCCGGGTCGCCATGCAGAAAGTATGCGTCGCACTTCGATCAGCCCGCGAGTGTCGGTCGACTCCTCGCGCCGTGGTGCTGAGTGCACGTTGCCAGTGTCGCCACGAACTCGATCATCCCCATTCGTCATTCCCGCGAAGGCGGGAATCCAGAAGGCTCGAAGCCGACCCCCCTCTACTCGAGGAGGAGCACTGCAAACCACTCGCGCTCGTCGGTCCAGGTGTCGGTGATTCTCCAGCCCGCCGCGTCGGCCATGCCAGCGAAGCGAAGCAGATCGTACTTGTGCGAGTACTCCGTTGTGATGTGGTCGCCCTGATGGAACTCCACTTCGAGAGCCGCGCCATCCTCAGGACCGCCTCCGACGCGGACGGCCTGGCGCCTCTCGCTGACCAACCTCATCTCGATGCGGCTCGCTTCATCGTCGAAGAAAGCGTTGTGGCGGAACCCGTCGAGGTCGAAATCAGCGTAGCATTCGCGGTTGATCCGCCGAAGGAGGTTCAGGTTGAACTCGGCGGTCACGCCCTGCGGATCGTTGTATGCCAACTCGATGACGCCCGGATCCTTCCGCAGGTCGACGCCGAGGAGCAGACCCCCGTTCGGCCCAACCAGGCGTCGCACTCGCCCAAGGAAGGTCTCCGCCTCCCCGGGCTCGAAGTTCCCGATCGTCGAGCCAGGGAAGAAGGCCACCGAGCGACTCGCCGGGACATCGTCCGGTAGTTCGTACTCGGCCGTATAGTCGGCGCAGACCGCTTCGACCCTCAGGTTCGGGAACGCCTCCGAGACCCGGATGGCGAAGTCCACGAGCTGGGCGCGAGAAATGTCGACCGGTATGTACGCGGCGGGCGCTACGAGATGTTCCAGGATCAACCAGGTCTTGTCGCCACTCCCACTTCCGAACTCGACCAGGCGCACATTCCGGCCGACCCGTTCGGCCATCTCGGCGGCGTGCGCTCGGAGGATGGAGATCTCCGTTCGGGTGGGATAGTACGCCTCCAGCTCGGTGATCTGCTCGAAGATACGAGCGCCCTTCTCGTCGTAGAAATACTTCGGCGGCAGAGTGCGCGGGCGCCGGGTGAGGCCACGCACGACATCGTCGCAGATGCGGTCGGGCGTCGGCTCGTAATCATAGAGGGTGATGGACCTGGCGCCGGCGCGGGTCTCGGAGATCCTCAAGCGTTCCTCGCCAGCCGGGCTCCGGTGAACTGCCAGGTCGCTTCCGGCGGGAAGAAGTTGCGGTACGTTGGCCGGATGTGGGAACGGGAGGTCGCGCACGAACCGCCCCGCAACACGAATTGATTGCACATGAACTTCCCATTGTACTCCCCGAGGGCTCCTTCGGCCGGAGCGTAGCGCGGGTAAGGTGAGTATTGGCTGCGAGTCCACTCCCAGACGTCGCCGTACATTTGCTGAAGCCCGGTGGGTACGGGGTCGGCCGTCGCCGGGTGGAAAGCAGCTCCGTCCGCGAAGCTTCCCTCGATCGGCACCGAGCGGGCGGCAACCTCCCATTCCGCCTCCGTAGGGAGCCGCGCTCCCGCCCAGCGCGCAAAAGCGTCGGCCTCGAAGTAGCTGAGATGACAGACAGGTTCGTGAGGATCGATACGCCGCATGCCGCCGAGGGTGAAGACCCACCACTCCCCGTCCCGGCGCTCCCAGTAGAATGGCTCAGTCCACTCGTTCTCTTGAGCGGTCGCCCAACCCATCGACAACCACAAGTCAGGGCGGCGATATCCGCCGTCGTTCATGAAGTCGAGGAACTCGCCGCTCGTGACAAGCCGGCTCGCCAGGGCAAAGGGCTCGACGAACTGTCGATGCTTCGGCCCTTCGTTGTCGTACGCGAAGCCCTTCCCATCGTGGCCGATCATCTCGAGGCCTCCCGGGAAATCGAGCCATCCGATCTCCCCTGGATCCGACGATCCCTGCGTCCCGAGGTCGCGATAGACAGGGCGAAGCGGGTTGACGGAGAAGACGTGTTTAAGGTCCGCCAGCAGCAGCTCTTGATGCTGTTGCTCGTGGTTCAGGCCGAGGGTGATCAGTGGCTTCAGCGTCGCGACGAGGCTTTCGTCGGCAGCGGCGAGCAAGTTCCGAATCGCCTCGTCGACGTGGTGCCGGTAGTCGTACACCTCCGCAACCGTCGGCCTCGAGAGGTAGCCGCGCTGGGCACGACAATGTCTCTCTCCGGCATTCACGTAGTACGAGTTGAACAGGTAGGCGTACTTTTCGTCGAGAGGGCGATACGCCGGCAAGTTGGGCTGCACGACGAACGTCTCGAAGAACCAGCTCGTGTGTGCGAGATGCCATTTCGTGGGGCTCACGTCGGGCATCGACTGGACCACGTAGTCTTCGGCCGCCAGCCCTTCACAGAGCTTCTCGGTGAATCGGCGAACACCCGTGTACTCGTCTGCAAGTTGCTCCGCGATCGATGCCGCGGACGATTTCATCAACGGTTCAACGGACATCTTATCTCCTGAGTTGGCACTGTCGAACACCCAAGCCAGGTCGAAAGTCGCCTCCCCCTCCTGAACGGATGACATCCTTCCGCGCAGGCGCCTTCCGACCCGGTGTCGCCCTCATAGTACATCGATTCGTGCGATAGGCTCCGGCACTACGGAGGATGCCTCGTTCCTCTCTGTTCAGCCATCGACCCACCGCGCAGTCATCTAGGCGCCGCGACCTGGCACAACGCATTCCCTGAGACGATGGTCATCTTACCCATGTGGTCTGCGTTCTCCAGACCCACCTTGTCTCGCTACGCAGGTCGGCAACGATTCGGCACGAGATCGACAGGGGGCAGCGATGGCACGAACCGGTGATGTAATCGAACATCCGGTCAGTGGTGAAACGATGGTCTTTCTGCAAACCGGCGAAGATACGAGCGGCCAGCTGCTTCAAGTCGACCTCTTCGTTCGTCCCGAGAGCAGTCCCTCCGGATCTCAGATCCACCCCCACCAGGAGAAGAGGTTCGTCGTCAAACGAGGATGGATGATGCTGCGTGTGGGAGGTAAGCTGCACGTGCTCGGGGCCGGCGATGAGGCGATCGTGTCCGCCGGAACCCCACATATCTGGTGGAACTGTGGGTTTGACGAGGTGAACGCCATCCTCGAGCTTCGTCCCGCCGGCCGGTACGAAGAAGTCGTCAGCACTCTGTTTGGCCTGGCGAAGGCAGGGCAAGTGAAAGGCAACGGCGAGCCGAGCTTCCTGCAGAAAGCCGTCACGTTCGAGGAATATCGAGACACCATACGCCTGAGCGAGCACGAGCCGATCGTCCAGCGGATCGCGGTTTCGGCACTCGCCGTCGTCGGTCGGACTTTCGGGCTGCGTCCCGACTACCCCTATCCACGCTCAGCGCGGGTCAACGGTGGTCTCGAGATCTGGCGAACGGAGCCGACGATCAGCGGGTCGATGATCCTCGTATAGGTACGACTCGTCGTACCCCCCGGCGACGGATCCAGACGTACTCGGCGCCGGAGGCGACATCGTTCCGACCGACGACCCGATGCGCGATGAGGCGGGCGTGACACTGGTTTAGCGAGCAGGTGGGGACGCGAGAGGTCGCCGTAGTCGAACAGGGTGGCAACATCGCCCAGACCGATCCCACTGACGATACCGCCCGCCGAGACCTGGAGAAGGGAGACGGACCAGGGTGGCGAATCCCGAAGCCCGAGGTTGGCCGGGTTGAGGAAGAGAGCCTCGTGGCCCTCGCCATCCCGATCCAGGCGCCGCCCATGCCCAGGGCGCGGGCCGCAAGGGGTACTTGCGCTGCTGCCGGCGCGGTCACAATAGTGGTGAGCAGGGTTGTCAGGAGGAGATGACGCATCGTTGGCATTCGTTGGGGAGGTGCGCGCACGTCGGGTGTGAATCGGCCGTCAGGCTGGACGATGTGCTGCCACACGACTCCGGTGGAGTTAGTTTGCCGCCGACCCGGCCCGAATACAACCCCTGCCTCGGCACCCTCCACGAGACCGGTTCCGGCCGCTCTTCGCCACTTCCCTCCGGGCCGTCGGGGCTTCGTCCGGTTTCCACCTTTCGGCACATTGAAATTGCCTGAGACCTTCGCCGTCGCCTGTCGCCGACCGTGGCCGGTTTGCGTGCTGGCATGGTTTCTCATTCCGCCGGCCATGGGGTGCGCAGCCTTGCCGCCACCGGCACCGATCCCGAGTGCCGAGGAGCTGCGAGCTCTCGAAGAGCAGCTGGCGCAGGACCCAGATGATCTCGACGCGCTGCTCGCCCTCGGTCGTGGCTATGTGCTCACCGCCCGCGCCTCCGACGCCCGGCCACTCCTCGAACGTGCGGTTGCGGTCGACGGGGGAAATCCCGACGCCCTGCTCCTCCTCGCCGCGGCTCACGAAGAACTCGACGAGCTTCGCGAAGCGGAGGAGCGCTATCGAGACTATCTTGCTTTGGGGCGCAACGCTGCCCTGCGGCGCAACATCATCGGCCGACTCGAGCTGATCCGTCGACGTCTGCTCCTGGCTGAGGCGCGGGATGCTCTCGCGAGCGAGCAGGGCCTTACCAGCTTCACTTCCACTCCCGGAACCGTTACGGAGAACGGCACCGCCTACTGCTGGGGGCTCAACGAGTTCGGTCAGCTCGGCGACGGTAGCCAGACCGATCAGCCCTTCCCTATCGCTGTTGACTCCGGGAGGCAGCTCTTTTCGGAGATCAGCCCCGGCGGTCTCCACACATGCGCTGTGGCGGCGGATCAATCCGTGTCGTGCTGGGGATACAACCGATTCGGGCAGCTCGGTAGCACGAGCTCGGACGAATCCCTGCTCGTCCCAACCCCGATTTCGACGACGCTTCAATTCGCTTCGGTGAGCGCGGGCGGCCTGCACTCCTGTGGTTTGACGGTCGATGGCCAAGCGATGTGTTGGGGGTACAACCGCTCTGGCGCCCTGGGTGATGGGACCGGACTCGATCGGTCGTCGCCGGTGTCGGTTCTGACCCATGGCCTCCCGCTCCGCTCGGTCAGCGCCGGTCTCCACCATACCTGCGCGGTCACGGCGGACGGCCGCCCCGCTTGCTGGGGGTACAACCGGTTCGGGCAGGTTGGCGATGGCTCCCGCACGTACCGTCTCGAACCGCAAGAAGTTCTGCAAGTGCAACCATTCCTGGTCGAGAGCGCCTCGACGGAGGATGCGCTCTCCGAGCGCGTGGCAGCTCTGCTCAACGGGAGAGTCGATCCGTGAATTGACCGGGACACACCGGTCGAATCGCATCACTTCAGGAGAGACCTATGCGTCATACGATCGCAGTCGTCGCATTGATGATCGCTTCGGCGTTCGCGGCGAGCCTGGAAGCACAGGAAGCCGACACACGGCCAGGCGTAGCTGTCCTGCCGTTCACCAATGGAGGTTCGTTCGGCCCCGGCAGCGAAGACCTCGCGACGCTGGAAGTGGGGGTGCAGCAGATGCTGCTCACCGAGCTGGCGCAGAACCCGTCGATGCGCATTGTGGAGCGGAGCCGGATCAGAGAGATCCTCGACGAACAGGGTCTCGTCCGCTCGGGACAGGTCGATCCCAACACGGCGGCCCGGATCGGGAGGCTGGTCGGGGCCCGCTACGTCATCACGGGCGTGTTCATGGACCTCTACGGCGACTTCCGGCTGGACGGGCGGGTCGTGGACGTGGAGACGAGCGAGCAGCTGCGCGCTCTGGAGGTACGCAGCCAGCGCGAGAACCTGTATCAGATGCTCGTGGACCTGGCCAGCGGCATCACGGATCGGCTGGAGCTCCCGCCGCTGGCGGCGGTCGCCCTGGAAGAACGGCGGACCCGCGAGATTCCAGTGGAAGCCGTTACCCTCTACTCGCGGGCGCAGGTCTTCGAAGACGGCGGGCGTCGCGAGCAGGCCATCGAGTTGTATCGCCAGATCGCTGATCGATTCCCGGCGATGACCGAGGCGCAGGAGGCGCTGCGACAGCTGCAGGGCGGGTAAAGCAAGCCCCGTCGTCGCTCTCGCGAACGAGGCTGCGTCAAAAGTGCGGGAATCCCTATTGCCCTTCTACGCGTTGCAGTTCGCCCAGCAAGCGTACGGCAGCCGGCGAGGGTACCCCGAAAACGGCGTAGGATTCATCCTCGGCTCTGCCGCCGAAGACGATAGCTACGACTTCTCCACGGGCATCGAAGATGGGGCTCCCACTCGCCCCGACGGCACCGTATCCCTGCACTTCCACGCGATCCGCCGCGACCGATCGGATGATGCCGGCGGCAAGGTACGGCCGTGCGATGTCATCGGCCGCACCGCTGGTAGGAGGTGCCCCTCCAAGCGGGTATCCGAGCATGGCTATCGGCGCTCCCGAGGGTAGGGTGTCCGGCCGCAGGCTGATTCCGCGAACCGTTGGGATGTCGCCCAGGATGTTGTCGACTTTCACCATCGCGAGGTCGGCTTCGTCCGAGCTGTGAAGTAGGCGCGCGGGCCAGATCTGATCCGAGTCCGAGAACTGGATTGCGATTCGCCGTGGCCGTAGCTCGCCGCTTTCCCCCTCGACGACGTGTCGGTTGGTCACGAGCGTCGCGTCCGGACGGACGGCGAATGCCGTCGCGGTGATTACCTGGCCATTCTCGTACTCGACGAAGATCCGCGCGATCGCGGGGCGATTGTGGTCCTGGATCGTGCGGAAGTCGAGTTCCGCGGTGGCCTGCTGTCCCTGCAGCGAGGTCATCGCGCGTTGGAGCTCGCGGCGCAGTTCCTGTACTTCGTCTCGGCCCGATTCCCCCCTGCCTTCTGCGGAGCTCAGGTCGTCCTCGAGCGCCCGAACCCTTTCGCTGGAGCGTTCGAGAGAGATGGTTACTTCGAGAAGCTGATGCTCGAGTGCTTCCACGGTTCTGGCACTCGACCACTGAAGGCTGTCGATCCGGAGCCGCATCGACTCTCGCTCCAGATCCCACGCTGCCTCCCGACGCAGTTCCACAGTCATCAATGCGGCGTACGCGGCGATCAGCGACATCACCGCCACCCCCGCGAGCGCACGCGGGTGAAGAATGCGTTGTCGGAAGGCGGACGATCGACCACCAGCGGCCACGTTGGCCGCACCGATCAGGATCGAGAACTGGGCTGTCGGTCCATCCGCACCGAAGGTCAGCCGGTCGCCGTTGCTCAAGGGGACCTCGCCCTTCACGAGTCGTCCATTGAGCTGAGTCCCGTTCCGGCTCCCGAGGTCGCGGACGAACCAGCCTCGCGACCGCTGGAAGAGCAGTGCATGGCGGGCCGAGACGGAACGCTCGGTTTCGGGATCGAAGCGGACCTCGACGCCTGGATGTCGGCCGACCGTCACCGACCGTCCGGAGAGTGCGATCGACTCACCCGCGCGCGCACCGGACAGGATTTCGAGTCTGGCGTTCACGCCGTTGTCGCAGGGTGAGCGGGAGGAGGAGGTGGGTGGGGCGGGAGGGAGAAAATCACGTCAAGGGGAAAGCAGTTGGCGGTAGGTGTCGAGGAGCTGCTGATAGCCGGGACCGTCGGGTCGGAGGCGGACGGCTTGCTCCAGCCAGCTCACGGAGCCGACCGTATCGCCGAGGGGGAGCAGGGCATTGCCGAGGATGTAGGCGGCGAACGCCCGTTCATTGGTGGCTACGCCAGGAAGATCGAAAACGAATTCGGCCGTATCGCGAACCCCGGCGAGCACGGGTCTGCTCGCGTTGGGGTCGAGGCGACCGAGGAGCTCGAACAGCACCTCCTCCGCGTTGACGGCGGTCACGGCTGACGCCGCCGGCTGCCCGACGGGAGGTGTGCTCGCCGGCGGTGCAGGCGTGGGCTCGCCCACTCCACCGGGCGCACTACCTCCACCGGGCCCCGACGCGCCGCCCAGGTTCGCCGCAGTAACGGGCACATCGACCGGCACGCCCTGACTCCCCGTCGCTCCCACATCGGTCGCGGGGGTGGGCTCCACTGCCTCCAGAACCCGTTCAGCCGGGGAGAGGGGTTGTTCTGTGGCACCAGGTCGCATCATCATAACGGCACCGATCGAACCGGCGAGCATTCCAGCCGCGGCTATCGCGCCCCAAATCACATTCTTCCGCGTCGCCAGGATCCTTGAACCGGACGATTTCCGATCCTCCGCGGGTCGCACAACGGGTTCGGGCTCGAGGGGGAGCGGACGGGCCTGTGCTTCGCTCGGCGTGGCGTAGGCGTTCTGCCGTCTGTCCGCCGCGACAACGCCTCCAACGCTCGCGATCACCTCACGTCCGAAATCCTGCACACTCGAGTGGCGGTCCTGCGGTCGTCGGGAGAGCGCACGATGGATGACCCGCTCGAGCTCCTCTGGAAAAGCCGCCTCGGGGCTCGCTTCTGCGAGCAGTAGGGGTCGCTCCGTGAGGCGTCTGAGGATCACCTCCTGGCCGCTGTCAGTACCGAAGGGAAGCTTGCCCGTCAGCGTGCGGAACAGCACCAGGGCGAGCGAATAGATGTCGCTCCGCCCGTCGAGCCGCTCCCCGACGAGCTGCTCGGGGCTCATGTACTCCGGGGTGCCGATGACGAAGCCCAGCCGGGTGACCTCCTCCTCATCGCCGTCCTCCCGTCCCTTCGCGATGTCGAAGTCGACCACCTTCACTTCGTCCGTCCCCGTCCGCGACTGCATGACCATGATGTTGGCTGGCTTCAGGTCGCGGTGAACGATGCCTGCAGCGTGGGCCGCCTCCAGCGCTTCAGCGGTCTGGGCGGTGATGTCGACGGCCCGGGCGAGCGGCAGCACACCTGCCCGATGCAGTAGATCCTTCAACGTTTCACCCGGGACGAACTCCATCGCCACGAACTGCAGCCCGTCCTCGGTATCGCTGTAATCGTAGATTGTGCAGACGTTCGGGTGGCGGATCGCGGAAACGTTGCGGGTGCCGCGAAGGAAGCGCGCAATGGCGTCCCTGTCCGTGGCCAGGTTGTTCCGCAGGACCTTGATCGCGTCTTGCCTCCCGATCTTCACGTGCTCGCCGAGGTAAACATTGCCCATGGCCCCCTCGCCGAGCCGCCTGAGGATGTGGTAGCGTCCGGCAAGGGTGGAACCGACCAGGTCGTCCTCAGGATCAGGCGCAGATCGGCCGGGTCCCGCTGCGAGTGTCGGCGGCACCAGGTCCGGGGCGTCTCCCCCACGACGGTACATCTCGCTCAAGCCGGCCTCCTCCTGCCGGCCCGGGCGTCGACCTGACCGAACAGCGAAGTCGGATCACATCCGGCGGATTGGTCACGGCGCTCGGTGAAGCGCACGGTTCCATCGAAGCGCTGTACGCGCAGGAACACCACCGGGTAGGCATCGGCGTTGAACTCCTGACACCCCTGGATCGTTCGGACGACGGCTTCCAGAACACGCTGGCGGCCACCCCCGGAGGTGGGCTCGTCGCGAACCCCGACGCTGTCGACCTGCAGCTGGTCGGCCGGGGTCATCCGCCCCGCACCGATTACGAGCACCATCTCGCGCCCGAAGTCGACGGCTGGCATAGGTGGCGGGGCGAGTTGTGTCGAGGTAGCGCTCTCCCAGAACTCGCGGAGGGTAGATTCATCACGGACGACGACCCGAAGCGAATCGCGGATCCCACCGCTGTTGTCGTAGAAGACGACCTCACTCGGAGCAACCGGCGCCACCGCGGGTGTGCTCACCGGCGCCGGTCCGCCTCGACAGGCCGGCAGGCTCAAGCATGCCGGCGCCAACAGGACGAACAGCAGTCTACGTCTCATCGATCTCCTCGTCGCGGAAGCCAGTAGTGAAAGACGTCACGTTCAGCGAACGATTCGCGATACGCATTCGAGTCGCAGATAATCGGGCATGAATACCGGCACACCATTGGCGAAAGTAATCTCGGCGATGAGGACCCCCGGCTCGGTCGGGATCTGCCAGCGCAGGAGGTATCGGCCCGCATCGCCTCCCACCCATTCGGCCTGCTGCATGAGGCGAAAGAGCGCCCACGGTCCGTCCGAGCCCTGAACGAGCACTATCTGCTCTCCGTTGACGAGTGCAGAGATTCGAGCCGAACCTGCGGTCTGCCCATCCCAGGTGAAGGGGACGCCGGCGGGCCGGGTCCGGGTGAAGTTCTGGGTCTGTCCATCCACGTCCACGCGGACCTCGGGGATCTGATCCGTGAGTTGCGGGCGGAGAGCAAAGCCGACCCTGGGCCCTGCGCCCTCACGAGGGAAGAGCGCCGCTGAAATCCCTGCGGCCCGACTGAAGCTGGACACGAAGGCCGGGTTCGGGCTAGGATCGGCCCCGACGCGTGCGGCGAAGCGGTTTCCCTGCCGTGAGAGCAGGCCGCTCAACGATTCCTCGTAGAATGCCCAGAGAGCGCTCTCCCCCGCACCGAGCATCGCGTACACATCGTCGATCGACGCTTCTCGACTCGCTTCACTCGCGAAGGGATACAACGCCGCAAGCTCCTGAATCGGGCGGCAGAATGAGGCTCCGGTGGCGTTGACATCGGCCGCTGGAAGCCGGGTGACCAATCCCTGCGCCCCGCTAATCGGCGCCTCGAGGAGCCTCTGCACTTCTACGCCAACGTCCCGCGCCTCGCCCTCGATGCTGAACGCCTGGGCCAACTGCCGGATCTGGACAGTCGCTTCCGAGGCATTGGCCGCTGCCTGCGACAAGGCATCCTGCCGCGCCGGCCCGGACGCGAGCCCGACCTGATTCATCGCGGAGCGAAGCGACTCGAGCGCCGACATGTATGGCTCGCTCGACTCGCTCACCAGGCGGTCACTCTGGTCCGGAGGCGTGATGATGTGCACCGGCTGGAAGACGCGCGCAACGACGGCAGTGTCCATGCCGGTATGTAGTGCGGTAAGGGCAAACATCCGCAGTAGCGGAGACTGGTTGCTGCTGAGTACATCGAGCTTACGGGCCGCATCGGTCGGCCCGGAGTACTCCGTAACCGATCCGGCCCGCAGGAAGCTCCGCCAGGCGGCGATATAGTCCGTGAGGTACCGACCGCGAAGTTCCTGGGCCAGTACCGCCCGATCCTGCGGTGCGGCGGTTGCGCGACCCCCAAGCACCCAATCCTCCCTGGCGAGCAGCCCGTCGAGGTTGTCGAGGGTGTCCTGAACGCGGGCCCAGCCATCGCGCGTATAGGCGGCCGGCACGGCAGCATCGTTCGTGAGGGCCAGTTCGGAGCCCGGGTAGAGCTCGCTGAACCGAATCGGCACAGCGCCGCGTGCAGCGTCCGTGAGAAGGGCCCGGTAGAACGGCTCCGTACCAGTGAATCGCAGCAGGAAGTCCCGCGTGCCGTTCACCCGCGATTCGTCGGCGCTGATAACGTATGGGTTGCCGTGCGGTAACTCTGCACCGTAGAAGTCGAGCTGCCGACGAACCAGCGCCTCTCGTTGCGCGTCGAGCACGCTCGCCTGCCTCCAGTTGCGAAGCACCACGGGCGTGAGGAACTCGGGCGAGCTCTCCTGCGGGTAGTCGGTGGTGACCAGATATGCGCGCAGAGCTTCGTACGCTTCGGCGTAATCCTCGGTCTGCCCAGCCGTATCGGGCACCACCTCGAGGGAGGCGGCGAGGTCTACCCTTGCATCAGCCCAGAGCAAGCGCTCGAAGCGGTCGAAGTAGGCACGTCGGAGCTCCGGGTAAAGGTCGTCGCCCGTGTAGAGCCCCCAGCGCAGGCGCCAAGGGCGGGCTTCTCGCTGGTATTCGCCGGCCATCGTGGCGACCGCGCGCAACGTGTCGAGCTGTGTGAGCGCTCCCGTCGGCGGTATCTCGGCACCCACCGTACGCAACGGCTCGACTCCCTGCACTACCGTGGCGGCCTCCGCCAGGAGAGAGCGGTTATTTACGTACGAGACGGTGAAGCCGACGGCGAAGACGAGGAAGAACGCGGCCGCGGATGCGACGAGTGCTCGGCGCATCATGTCGACCCGACGTCCGCCCGCAGTCACCGCCCTCGCTGCCTCGTCGGCCAGCACGATGTCCGGGAGCACCCGGCGAAGGAAGACCCAGTCCGGAACCCGACGTCCGCGCCCCGCCGGCCTGACTGGCTCCGAGGAAGATCCCAAATCCTGAACGTGGAACACGTCGGTGGCACCGAGCTCGACCCGCCGTCGCGGGGACTGCGGGCGCACCTCGTCGACCTCCTCCCCTGCGACGATCGGCCGGACGCCCGTGAAGTAGAACCCGCGCAGGAACGGATTGAACCCGAGCTGGCTCGGACGGCAAAGTTCGAGGAGAAACTGAGATGCCTGTTCGGAGGCCTTGCGAAGTTCGCGCGGGAACTCGTAGGCGCGGTTTCGCGCTTCCTCGCCCCCTTCCCGGCCGAGAAGGGGCAAGCGCCAGAGCGCCAGAGACTGGAAAAGCTCGTTCAGTGCGAGGTGAATCCGCCGCGACTGGAAATCGGCGTACGCCTCGGGCGCTACCTCTGCGATCGGAAGGGTCGCCCCCAGCACGTCCTTCGCCTCGCTCGAAGAGAGACCCCTGACGTAGTCCTCGAAGTAGGAAATCGCATCCGCCTTGGTGAACATCACGTAGACGGGCAGCCGAACGCCGAGCTTGCGGGATAGCTCGGCCAACCGGGCCCGAAGCGTCCTGGCAGAGGCAGCCACGGCTTCGACGCTCCCCGGTCGCATCAACTCTTCGCAGCTGAAGCACACCAGAGCGGCGCGCGGGGCCTGTCGACTCCTTCCCAATGCCGCGGCTAACCGGCTCGGCCGAAGGCGGTGCAGCAGCCGACGCCAGCGGGGACCGTCATCCAACATGCGGCCTCCCGCTTCGACCAGTACGGTCGATCGCGCGTACCATAGGTTCAACGTTTCGGTGGGGACCGGAACTACGCTTGGACTGGCCTCTCCAGCGAGCAACTCCGCCTCCAGGCCCGAACGCGTCACCACGGAGGTTTTCGCGCTCCCAGTCGGGCCCAGGATGATCAGCGCCGGCAGCCGTTCGATCCTCGCGCCTGGCACACCGGCAGCGGTGAGACGCCGGCGTACCGCACCGATCATCAGATCCATTTCTGCTTCCGGTGTGATCCCCTCGGGCTCCGCCTGTGTCTTGCGGGGCGTGAGGTGCAGGAAAACGAGGGTGGCGGCAACCAGGCCGAGCAGGGTGAGGCCGCCCCAGATGAGCGCGCGGTCGAGACCGGCGATGGGGAGTGCGAAGTCGAGAACTCCTGCCAGCAGCAGGAACCCGGCGAGGGTCAGGACCGCCGCGGCGGGAGCCTTTTTCTTCATAGGCGAAACGGTCGTCTGGCTGGCGAGTGGGCTACTGGAGCAGCTGCATGACCATCGCGCGAAGCTGCTCGACCTGTCCATTCAGGGAGATCCTGAAGATCAGGTAGAGGAGTGAAGCGCCAGCGAAGCAAGCAGCTGCGGTGGCGCCGAGCCACGGGAGCCACGGGTCGCGGCTGGCGGGGATCACGTCGTCGGTCGGATGAGCGGCATGCGGACCGAAGGGACCCGGTCCCCCGCGGATCCGATCGATCTTTTCCTGTGTCGCGACGATACGACCGCGCAGGCCGCCGTCGTCGCCTGAGGCATAGCGCCCACGGAACCCGAGGAGCAAGCAAAGTTGATAGACCTCTAGCAGGTCGGCCAGATCCTCGGAGTCGGTGGCCGCGAGGAGCTCGTCGAGCTTGATGAAGAACGTCTGGCCGGCCATGTGATCCCCGAAGATCTCCTCCTGGAGAGGCTGACGGGGCCAGCCGGCGAACATCTCCTGCGTCGAGTTGAGGACCGATTCGTCCAGATATGCGATGAAGGCGTAGATGGCCAGTTTTACGTGTGCGGGATCGTAGCCAGCGCGCCGAGCGGCCTGGTCGGCGGCACCGAGGAGCTGCTTGATCCGCAGGCGGAACGCTTCGGCGTCCGCGGCGACCTGGCGGTCCGCTCGGAGTCTTGCGGCCGCCGTGAACGTCTCCTGGAGGAGAACGGCGAGCTCGCCATGGGGGTGGCGTCTCTCCTCGACGGCGCGTGGCGCGGGGTCGAGCGTCGCGGTATTCGACATGAAGGTAACGCGGGGGGACAGGGAGAATCCGTCGTCTGAAAATATATGCTTCCACGGCCGCTTGGTCTACGACCAGGTCAAGTCGACTCGAGTGGGATGACCACCTCCAACTCGACATCGGGGAGAGCCGCGGGCGCATAGGCCCCGATCTCTCGCGATTCGACGACCGAAGACCAGCAGGGCCCCACCTTCCGGACCACGAAATACTCCGTCCCCGCTCGGGGTGAGATTTGAGCCGGTGGGGCCACGACGTGCTCCACCTCGAGACCGGAGAAGGCCTCTACGACCAGACGCCGGATGTGCTTCTCCGAGCACACCTTTACGAGGCGCGGCACGTCCGCCACGATCTGTGTCGGGAGGAGGCTCGAGCGAACACCGAGGTACCACTGCGGCCCGGAATAACAGCGTGAGTCGGCGATGGTCGTCGCGAAGAAGGATTCGCCTCGCGGCTGGAGCGAGAACCTGAGACAGTTCACGGGAACCACCACCCCGAGTGCATCGTTGATCCGACGTTCGAGCGTGCCGAAACACTCGCCCAGATGTCGATGGTCGTAAAGGGGCAGGTCGTGCGGCTGGCTGTTCAAGGCAAAGGTACTCAAGGCACCCGCCAAGCGCGCGAGCTCGACATAGAGGTCTGCGGGATGTGCGTGTCGCAAGCGCGCGACGTGAAGCAGCGGGGCAAGAGCGGAGTGCAGTGAGTGGGCGAGCCAATGGCTTGCGATCTCGCCGGGCGAGCTGTCGTGCTCGACGGATAGCGAGTCGATCCGCCCGGAGATTACCTCGATCATCCCCATGACCAAGCGCATCAGCCGTGGGCTGGCACCGACATGGACGCACGGTGGCACGAACCCGGAGTCAAAGACGAAATGGCCTGAGCCGTCGCGGCGGACTCGAGCGATCGGCAGCGTCACCAAGCCATCGACTTCCTCCGTTTCGAGGTGCAGGCGGAACCGCTTTTTCCCGACACCGACGGGCTTTGCATCCCTCCCGGTCACCTCGTCGGTCATCGGGACCCGGACCTCGTCGAACCGAGGACCCGTCGGCCCGGCGCCCTCGGCCGTCGCGTTGGCCCCGCCCTCGACGAAGGGTGGGATACCGAGTAGCACCCGGTGACTGTCCGCAGTCGGCGAGAAGAGCTCGCGAATCTCGAGAGGCTCGGGGAGGGGTTCCTCGGGGAAGGCAAAGGCGAGCCCGTCCGGCATGATGCCGCGAGCAGCCGTCAGGGCGACGGTGTCGTTGGCGAGGGCATCCGCGTCGAGGTCGTACCCGGCCAGGCCCCACGGCTCGAAGAGCAGGGAGGTTCGGGCGAACGACAGCAGCTCTTCGAAGTATCGACCCTGAGCCTGGAAGTGGTGCTGGGCGAGGTGCATTCCCTCGTTCCACACCACCCGTGTGAGCGACGTCACGATCGCCTCGGTCCGATCGGGTAATGAGTGTGCCGCGTGCGAGCGCGCCTCCTCGCGGAAAGGTGACGGCAAAAGCCCATCGTAACGATCCTGACAGGTTTGCGCTCGGCCGGGACCGCGCCTACTCTACTACAGGGCGTCCGGCCCGGTGGGTCGGGCTTCCATCATACGCGATCATGTGGTGCAGGACCAGCCGGCCCGTTCCCGGCCCAGGTGCCACCGGTCCCCGCACCCGGCCTGCTCCTTCTGCCCTCATGACGATCCAGGAGTTCCAGTCGCTGTACACGATCGTCCGCCCCCTTTCCGATCGGGGTGCGCACTCCTTCCTCGCGACCGGTCGCCACGGCCAGGTCGTCATGGTTCACGTGCTCGACATCGGTTCGAAGGAGGAGCGGCACGCCCTCGAGGCCAAGCTGGACTCCCTTCGGGGGGACGCCCGCGATCGCATCGTCGACATCATGAACGTGGAGGGGATCACCACGGTCGTGACTCGTTTCATGCTCGACTTCGAAACGTTCACCGGATGGATCGAAGGCCAGGGCGCGGCGCCGCCACCCAGGAAGTCGGGGCCGGGCGAGTTCACCCGGCTCTTCCAGACAGTCGAGAATAGTGGCCCGGAGAGCGGAGGACCCTGGTCGAGCCGCTCTGCCGACGAGGTAGGCGACGAAAAGCGGTCGGCCGATCCGGCGAGCGAAGTCACTCAGGTCTTCCGGGCGAAATCGACGGCGACACCGGTACCCGACGATCCGCCGCCATCGACGCCGGAGAAGCCTCGCACCGGGGCCGATAGCTCCGATCCTATCCCGACGAACGAGTCGCCAACCGAAGAGGTAGGGGAGTTCACCCGAATGTTCCGGGCGGCGCCCGCGCCGTCCGATGAGCACACCGGTCGCCCTACCGATCCTGTTCCCGAGGCGCCCGGAGCCGGCTCCGAAGTTCGGCATGATGATCCGCAGAAGGATCCTTCGGGGGAGTTTACCCGTCTGTTCCGGGCAACGGCATCCCCGCCAGCAGAGGGACCCGGCGTGAATTCCAAGCCGGGCCCGGCTGCCACGCCCACGCCCGAGCCGACCCATCCGCCACCTGAACCTGCCGGTGAGCCCGGCGAGTTCACCCGAGCCTTCCGGGCTGTCCAGGCGCCGCGACCCGACGTAGCGCAGGGCTCGGATCACCTCGATCGTCGCGGTCAAGCGCCGCCGCCGCCCGCAGAGGCGTCTCCTCCCGAGCCCGGCGAGTTCACCCGGACGTTCCGCGCCGCAAAAAGCCCAGACGATACGATATTCCAAGGGAATCGAGGCCCGGTGTCCGGTAAGCCGGTCGACACTGGGGCCGCTGGCGAGGAGTCACGAGAGCTGGGCCCCTATACGCAGATGTTCCGGACACGGGGCACGCCGCCTGACCGCTCGGACTCCTCACCGGCGGGAGCGCCCGCCGATTCGGTTGCCCCCGACGAGAAACGCCGCGCTCCCGGTGACTTCACCAAGATGTTCCAGGCGCTCTCGCGCACGCCGCTCGGACCGCAGCCATCCGGGAGCGAGTTGCGTCCGCAGTCTCCCTCGACCGACTCGGAGTCGTACCTCGATCGGTTGTACAATACGGGTTCGGCGCCGCCGAAGCCTGTCGAGCCGCCCAAGCCCGTCGACCCTCCTCAGACGGCGGCGCCGCCTCGCTGGCTGCCACCCCTGCCCTCCGAGATGGCCACCAAGGCGCCCGCTCCGCAGCCGGAACCGGGGACGTACACGCGTATCGTCCGCGCCGCTCAGAAGCCGTCGGCGTCGTCGGCGGCTCCCACGGGCCCCCGACGATCCTCGCCCCGACCCATGATCCTCTTCGGGCTCGCGGTCGTGGTTCTGGTCACCCTCTTCCTCATCCTCTACATCGTCCTCAGGACTCAGCTGACGCCGGCTTCGTCAGAGGCGCCAGCCGATTCCGCTGCTGTCGCCGCGCCCGCGAGGCCAGACCCCGGGACGCCCTGAGCCGCAACCTCAGCCCTTCCGGTCCGGGAGCAGTACGACCAACTCCAGCTGAGGGTCGGGGAAGTCCGACGGAACATAGACTGCCAGGTTCCTGGCCGTTTTGATCTCGTCCCACCTCGGCCCGGAGCGACCGAGCTGGAAGTAGTGATAGTCGAGCTTGACGGGCAGGGAATTCGGCGGAGTCGGAACATGGCGCAGACCGACTCCCGCCACCGCCTGCCGGATCAGCCAGTCGACCTGGTCGGCCGCGCTCACCTTCAGCAGATCCGGCGCGCGTCGTGTGAGCCTTTCGCCGGGCATCTCGGCTCGAACGCCAAGGTAGAACTCGGCGGCGTCGAAGAGGCGGTCGTCGTCCAATGCCGTCGCCTGCACGAGCGGGCCCGTGGGGCGTAGGGGAAGGGTGATATGGTTCACCGGTACGACGGTCTCCAGCAAGTCCCGTAGCTGGGCGTCCAGGTGGCCGAAGCAGCCGCCGATATCGGAGTGGTCGTACGCCGGAAGATCCCGTGGACGGATCGTTGGGGACAAGGTCGTCAGCGCTCCGGCAAGCCCGAGCAGCGCACGATAGAGGATTTCCGGGTGACCCCGTCTCACCTCGTAGAGGTGGCGAATCACCGGGAAGTGGGTGTTGATCGTGTAGAGCAGCCAGAAGTTGGCGCTGTCGGACGAGCCGAAGTCCGCCAGGCCGCGGTTGCGGTGCCGGCGCGTCCCCGAGAGGGCGCTGCTACGCGCCGAGAGGATCTCGACCAGGCGGCGGGCGATGGACATCAAATGACCGTCCGCCGCGATGTCCAGGAGCGGCGGCACGTACCCCGGGTCGAGCTGGAACTGTCCCGATTCCGCCCGGATCACCCGCGCGATCTGCAACACCGAGTGCCCCTCGGTCACCTCACCCTCCAGCAGCAGCCTCAGGTTCCGGCGGGCCATCTGGAGAGGCTTTTCCATCAATCCGGTGTTCTCGTCCCGTCGAAGCACCGCTTCGGCCAGATACCTCGTGTGCCCTCCGCTCCCGTTCAGGGAGACGTTGTGGCCGCCGACTCGGTGCTCCGGCACTCCGAGATAAACCGCCATGCTCCGCCGGTCCGGCCCCCAGTGCTCCTCGATCGGCTTGGGACTCGGCTGGACATCGGCTGAGGGAATCTCGAACGGGAGCGAGTCGTGGAACAGACCGGCGGCGGAGGTCACCGAGACGGTTCCGTCCGCCAGCGCTTCGTGGTCCAGTTCGAGCCGATGGAACCCCCAAGGCGCGAACGCGAACCCCGTGAGCTGGAAGTCGATCAGGCTCGTCAGGTAGCGATCTTGCGCCTGCAGGTGCTGCGGGCTCAGGAGGATCCCCTTCGTCCAGAGCACTTTCTGCAATTGCGTCATCGCGATTTTTCCGATTTTTTTGTAAGCGGCGGCCGACGGAGCCGGGCGGCTACTTGCGCGAAATCCTATCCCGTATCCGATAGCATAACCCGGCAGCAACCTGCGGCAAGGTCCACCCCCGATGGGCGCCCAACTCTCTTTTCGGCTGAGGGATGTGAGTTCCCTTGACAAGCGCCGGAGCGGGGGCTTAACCTGCCGCTACCTTGCCGGGTCTTCCGGTCGGTCGGTGGCGTTGCTTCTGCACCCCCCGGCCCACCCTACTCGTCAGGCCCGACCCCTGCCGCAGCCCGCGCTCGGTCGACTACTTTCGGGGTGCCGTTCCCAGTACGTCATCGAGTCTTTCCGGTTTCCTTTCAGTCAGGAGTGACCCCATGGCAGAGAGTGTCAATACCAAGCTCGAACGAGTGCGTGCACCCCGGGTTCACATCAAGTACGAGGTGGAAACCGGTGGTGCGATCGAGATGAAAGAGCTTCCTTTTGTGATGGGCGTCCTGGGCAACTTGACCGGGCATCCGTCCGAGCCTCTGGCCAAGCTCAAAGAGCGGAAGTTCGTGGAGATCGATCCGGACAACTTCGATGAAGTTCTGAAGAGTATGAAGCCGCACCTGAGCTTCAAGGTCGAGAACATGTTGTCCGATGAACCGGACGCCGGACAGCTCGCCGTCGATCTGAACTTTCAGAGCATGGACGACTTCTCGCCGGAGCAAGTAGCCGCCCAGGTCGAGCCGCTGCGGAGGTTGTTGGAGCTGCGGCAGCAGCTGGGTGACCTCCGGGGCAGTTTGCAGGGCAATGAGCGGCTGGACGACATCATCCAGGCGACGCTTGCGAGCGAAGAGAGCCTGGACAAGCTCAAGGTGGAGTTATCGTCCGAGGGTGAAGCGGAAGAAGGGGGCGACGATGAGTAAACAAGAAGCGGAAGTCCAGCAGGCGTCAGCGGACGCCGGGGAGGTGAGCCTGCTCGATCAGATCGTAGAGCAGGGTCGCTTCGGGAGCGAGCCGGTTGCGAAGGAAAGAGGGCGGGGCCTGGTGAAGAGCTTTGTCGAGGAGGTGTTGAAGGGGCAGATCCGGATCGCGCCGGACACCGAGGCGATGATCAACGCGCGGATCGCCGAGATCGACCATCTAATCTCGCTTCAGCTGAACGAGGTGATGCATCACCCGGAGTTTCAGCAGCTCGAATCGACCTGGAGGGGGTTGAAATACCTACTTTCCCAGAGCGAAACGAGCGTTATGCTGAAGATCAAGGTGCTGAACGTCGGGAAGAAGGAGCTGCTGCGAGACCTGCAGCGAGCGCCGGAGTTTGATCAGAGCGCGATCTTCAAGAAGGTCTACGAGGAAGAATTCGGCGTCTTCGGTGGGTCGCCGTTCGGCGCGGTGGTGGGCGATTACCAGTTCGGCAAGTCGGGTCAGGACATCGAGCTGCTGGAGAAGATGTCGCAGGTGGCGGCGGCGTCACACGCGCCGTTCGTCTCGGGTACCGACCCCGAGATGTTCAACCTGGAGAGCTTCACGCAACTCGATGTGCCACGGGATCTTGCGAAGGTGTTTGACACCACTGAATATGCGAAGTGGAAATCCTTCCGCGACAGCGAGGATTCGCGCTACGTGGCGCTTGCAGCACCGCGGATGCTGCTGCGCGAGCCGTACGGTCGCGACACCGTGCCCATCGAGGCGTTCGACTACGATGAGAAGGTCGACGGCACCGAGCACGATCGGTATCTCTGGGGGAACGCAGCGTGGGCCTTGGCGGCTCGGGTCACGCAGTCATTCGCGAGGTTCGGCTGGTGCGCGACGATCCGGGGTGTGGAGAGCGGTGGGCTCGTGGAAGGGCTCCCCGTCCACAACTTCCGAACGGACTCGGGTGACGTCGCGATGAAGTGCCCAACGGAAACGCCGATCACCGATCGGCGTGAGAAGGAGCTGGCGGACCTGGGCTTCGTACCGCTCGTCCATGCGAAGGGGACCGACAAAGCCGCCTTCTTCAGCGTGCAGTCTTGTCAGAAGCCGAAGGTCTACGACAAAGACAGCGCGACGGCGAACGCGAGGGTTTCGGCGCAGCTTCCGTACATGTTTGCGGTCTCGCGCTTCGCGCATTACCTGAAGGCGATGATGCGGGACAAGGTCGGGGGGTATACGTCGCGGTCCGAGATGGAGCGGTTCCTCAACAGCTGGATATCGAACTACGTCGTATCGAACGACAGTGCCAGCTTCAGCGTCAAGGCAGAAAAGCCCTTACGCCAGGCACGGATCGAGGTGGTGGAGGTTCCTGGAAAGCCGGGCGCCTACCGTGCCGTGGCCTTCTTGAGACCGCACTTCCAGCTCGATGAGTTGACGATGTCGATGCGATTGGTGGCTGAACTGCCTCAACCCGCGAAGTAGAGGGTCTGGAAGCCCCGGTGATCGCGGCTTGTCGCGATCACCGGAGGACGCTGTAACCTTGACACGCCGCATCGTGCGGAGATCACACCATCACTAATCCAGGAGGTCGCGGTCATGCCATCCGACATCTTCATCAAGCTTGGCGAAATCAACGGCGAGTCGAAGGACAAGTCTCACAAAGACGAGATCGATGTTCTCGCTTGGAGTTGGGGAGCCAGCAATTCGGGCACCTTCCACACCGGTGGAGGTGGCGGGGCCGGTAAGGCGAGCGTCCAGGACCTCTCATTCACGAAGTGGGTCGACAAGGCCAGCCCCGAGATATTCCTCGCGTGCTGCGCGGGAACGACCGTTCCCAACGCGACGCTGGTCGTGCGCAAGGCCGGCGACAAACCGCTCGAGTACGTTTCGATTGCGATGGATGACGTGCTGATCACCTCCTACTCGACGGGTGGGAGCGGTGGCGAGGACCGCCTGACGGAGAACGTTACTCTGAACTTTTCCAAGGTGAAGGTGGGGTACGTAGAGCAGGCGCCGACCGGTGGGGAGGGAGACAAGCCGGCGGTAGCCTGGGACATCGCCGCGAACGCCGTGTATTAATTGGTCGCGAACGCCCCCATGAACGCCCACCAACTGTACCAGAGCGGGCGGCTGGACGAGGCCATCGGCGCGCTCGGGGTCGTTCTTCGGGACGACCCGACGAACGTCCGGCAGCGCACGTTCCTCTTCGAGTTGCTTTGCTTCGCGGGCGAGTACGATCGCGCCGAGAAGCAGCTCGACGTCATCGCTCAGGGCAGTCAGGAGGCGGCCATGGGGGCGCTTCTCTACCGAAGCGCTCTGCACGCGGAGCGCCTACGGCAGCAGATGTTCGCCGGGCAACTCGAAAAGCCCCCCGCGACCGAAGCGGCTCAGGTCAGCGGTACGCTGAACGGGCGGGCGTTCAGCTCCATCAGCGATGCCGATCCGCGGGTCGGGGCACGGCTGGAAGTCTTCGCGGCAGGCCAGTACACGTGGGTCCCCTTTTCACACCTGGCGACCATACGAATCGATTCCCCGAAGCGTCTCCGCGACCTCCTCTGGTCGCCTGCGATGGTGCGGGCGGGCGCAGAATTCCAAGATTTCGAGTTCGGCGAGATGCTCGTTCCGGTCCTCTCGCCCTTGAGTTGGCAGAGCTCCGACGACGAGGTGCGACTCGGTCGCGTCACGGACTGGGAAACACTCGCTGATGAGGTCGATATTCCCGTGGGACAGAAGCTTCTCCGGGTCGATGACGAGTTGGTCCCGATCCTCGAGGTAAGGGAACTCGATATCTCTCCTTCCCCATAGCTGCACGAACTTCCCGATGCCGTTGCACATCTCGGAGCTGCTCGAACCGATTCCCGGCTCCGCTCCCGGTGGCACGTACCTGCGCTACGACCCTGTCTACGATCGGATCCAGCAGGCCCGGATCGAGGAGGATGAGCTCCCTTCGGGGGAGTGGCAGACGGAGCGTCGAACCGCCGACTACGCGCTCGTCGTCAAGCTCGCGCGCGAGGTCCTGGCTTCCCGGTCCAAGGATCTTCAGATCGCTGCCTGGCTCACCGAAGGGCTGCTGAAGAGGGAGGGGTTCGGCGGTCTCCGGGACGGCCTCGAGCTGACGCGCAGGCTTCTCGAAGAGTTCTGGGATGACCTACACCCCGAGCTGGAGGATGGTGACGCCGAGTTCCGCTCGGTCCCCCTCGATTGGCTCGGCCAGTACACCGATCGTGCGGTGCGACTGATGCCCGTGAACCAGGTGGGTCATTCCCTCCAGGATCTACGGGATTCGCAGCAGGTCGGGTATGAGGAGGATGCGGACACCTACGCGAAGCGCGACGAGCGGAAGGCGCTGATCGAGGCGGGAAAGATCACGGCCGAAGGGTTCGACGAAGGGTTCAACGTTACCGAGACCGCATGGTATCGGGGGCAGGTCGGCGCGTTAGACGGTGCGCTGGCGGCACTCGAGGCGCTGGATTCCACGTGCGTCGGACGATTTGGATCGGAGGCTCCTCGTTTCACCCCGCTGCGAGAAGCGATCGAGGAGGTGCGACGAACGATGGTTCAGCTGCTCGAGAGGAGGCTTGACGGAGCGGAACCCGAGCCCGTACCCGAGGAGGTAGCCGTGCCCGAGACCGAGGGGTCCAGAGCTGAAGGTGCGGCGGCGGGGTCGGCAGGAGTTCCATCGGTTGCGGTGCCCGCAGTGTTCGCGGGGCCGTCGGCCGCATCGGTCGTCGCGGCGATGCCGAAGGGCCGCGGTGCCGCGGAATCGAGCATCGCGGCAGCCGCGCGTACCCTGCGCTCGGAATCGCGATCGAATCCGGGGTCCTACCTGATGCTCCGCGGATTGCGGTGGGGTGAGCTGCGAGCCAACGGCCGGGACCTCGACCCGATGCTGCTGGTGGCCCCGCCGACCGAGGTCCGAACGCGCGTGAAGTCGCTCCTGCTCGAGGAGAAGTGGGAGGAGCTGCTCGACTCGGCGGAGGAAGTGATGGCAACGCCGTTCGGTCGCGGTTGGTTGGACCTCCAGCGTTATGTCGTTACGGCGTGCGATGCACTCGGCGGAGAATACGCGGTGCTCGGGGCGGCGATACGCGGCTCGCTGCGCTCCCTGCTCGAGGACCTTCCGGATATCGCGGCCCACACTATGACGGACGACTCGCCGACCGCGAACGCCGAGACGCGAGCCTGGTCGCGGCAGGAGGGACTCCTTCCAGAGGTAGCGGAGGATGCTGAGGACGAAATGCTGCCCCCGCGTCCGCGTCCCCGTCAGGATGTGCTTGCTCGGGCGACCGAGCTCGCGAAGTCCGGGAAATCGGACCGGGCCGTGGAGCTCCTGATGAGCGAAGCAGCCCAGGAGCGGAGTCCGCGCGGTCGATTCCTGCGGCGGACACAGGCCGCCGCCCTCCTGGTCGAAGCCGGCAAGGAGGCCGTGGCCATGCCGATCCTGGAGCAGCTAGTCGAGCAGATCGAACAGCACGAGCTGGAGAGGTGGGAAGAGGCGGAGACGATAGCACAGCCGCTGGGTTTGCTCTATCGGTGCAGGGTGGCGATCGAGGGCAATGGTTCGAGCGCGAGCGGCTTGTTCGAGCGTGTGTGTCGATTGGATCCGATGCAGGCGCTGAGGATCGGGCCGGCACCGGCCGAATGAGCGCCCGACAGGAGCGTACGGTTCGGCTCTCCGTTCTGGACCGGCTGATCGATCGCCATCCGGGGCTCGGCGACGGGAGGGTCACATGGGACGACACCGTCGATGCTCTGAAGCAGTCTCTCCTGGAGGATCTCGACTGGCTGCTCAACTCGCGGCGTATCGCCGAGCCGGCCCCAGAGCGCTATCCGGAGATCCGGAGCTCCGTTTATCACTTCGGGCTCCCGGATGTCACGTCGAAGAGTGCCGATTCGCCGCAGGTACAAGCCGATCTAGCCCGCGAGATCGAGGAGTGCATTCGGCTCTTCGAACCTCGTCTGACGGCAGTGCGCGTGTCTGTGCGTCCGGGGGGTGAAGCGGGCTCGCGCCTCACCCGGTTCGTCATCGAGGGGCTGCTCCGCCTCGACCCCGATCCCGAGCGCGTGCTCTTCGACACTGTGCTCGAGACGTCGACAGGGAGGTTCCACATCAGCGGAGACGGGGATGCGTGATGCGCTGCTTGCGCAGTACGAGCGGGAGCTGAGCTACCTCCGGCGGACCGGATCCGAGTTCGCCAAGCGATATCCGAAAATCGCCTCGCGCCTGCTGCTGGAGCCGTCGAAGTGCGACGACCCGCACGTGGAGCGGCTGCTGGAAGGCTTCGCCTTTCTGAGCGCTCGCGTGCAGCTCAAGCTCGAAGACGACTTCCCGGAGTTCAGCGAGGCATTGCTCGAGGTCGTCTATCCGCACTATGCGCGGCCCATTCCCTCGCTCTCGATCGTCCAGTTCCACCTCGATCCGGATCAGGGCAAGCTCCCGGATGGGCTCAGCATCGCCCCTGACGCCCTGCTTCATTCCCGCCCCGTCGCGGGCGCGACGTGCCGCTTCCGCTGCTGCTATCCGACGACGATCTGGCCGATCGAGGTGGCCGGGGCACGATGGGGAGCACCCTACGAGCTTCGTCCTCCGCTCGGCGCTCCCGGCGCTGCCGGCGCTCTCGCGCTCGATCTTCGCGCACCGGCCGACCTCGGTTTCGGGCAGCTCAATCTCGGCAGCCTCCGGCTGCACCTGAACGCCGAAGCGAACCTCGCGACGACACTCTACGAGCTGCTCTGCAACAACCTCGTCGAAATTGTCGTGCGCGACCCCACGCCGGGGTCGAAATTGGAGCCGATCTTCCTTCCTCCAACGGCTCTGCGGCCCGTGGGCTTTGCTCCCGATGAGGGACTGCTCCCCTACGGTAAGCGATCTTTCGTTGGCTATCGCCTGCTCCAGGAGTACTTCGCGTTCCCGGAGAAATTCCTCTTCTTCGAGCTCTCGGGCCTCGAGCGATTGCGGGCGGAAGAGTTCGGGTCCCGCGCTGAGGTCGTCTTCCTCTTCTCCCCCTTCGGCCGGCCGGAGCGACGTGCGATGCTGGAGGCGGGTGTTTCGGCGGACACCATCCGGTTGAACTGCACACCCATCATCAACGTCTTCCCCCAGACGGCGGAGCCGATCCTCCTCGACCAGAAGCATTACGAGTATCGGATCGTTCCCGAAGGACGACTGAGGGTCGGAACGGGCGTGTACTCCGTCGAGGACGTCGTGGCCATCACCCCCGACGCATCCGAGCCGGTACGCTTCGAGCCGTTCTATTCCCTTCATCATGCCGGTCGTCACGCCGAAGAGCGCTTCTGGTACGCCCGACGCCGACCGACCGGGTGGAGGGCCGACGAAGGAACCGACGTTTTCCTTTCCTTCGTCGATCGAAGCGGTGTCACCGCGCGACCCCACCGGACCGCGATCACGGCGCGACTCCTCTGCTACAACGGCGATCTCCCTAGCCGACTCCCGTTCGGCGACCCGACAGGAGACTTCGAGCTCCCGGGTGGCGGACCGATCCGCAGGATCGTCGCGCTGGTCAAGCCGACCGAGGTAATCCATCCCCCGCTCGGCCGAGCGCAGCTGTGGCGGCTGGTCTCGCAGCTCTCTCTGAACTATACGTCTCTGGTGGATGGCGGCGCCGACGCGTTGAAAGAGTTGCTCCGCCTCCACAATTCCGCCGACTCGGAGGCCGGCGAGAAGCAGATCCAGGGAATCCTGCAGGTGCGGGGTGGGCCGGCGTACTCGCGCGTGGAGAGCGAGTACGGCCTCACCTTCGCTCGCGGCCAGCGAGTCGAGGTCGACTTCGATGAGGAGCAGTTCGCGGGGGGCGGCGTGTACCTGCTCGCGAACGTGTTGAACCATTTCCTGGGGTTGACCGTCTCCTTGAACAGTTTCTGCACGCTGGTTGCGCGTTCCCGACAGCGGAAGGGAACCCTGGCCGAATGGGCGCCTAGATCGGGATGGAAGACGCTACTCTAGCCCTTCGAGCGTTGGAGGAGGAACTCCGCGCCAACCCGACGGCGTTCGAGTTCTTCCAGGCCGTCATGCTCCTCGAACGGCTTCGGCCCGACCTCTCGTTGCCGGGGCGGTCGGGGGATCCTGCCGAGGAGGTGGTCCGCTTCTCCACCCACCGGTCGATCTCGTTTCCGCCCAGCGAGATCCGGGCTCTGGAGATGCGCGATGGCGAGCCCGCTCGAATGAGCGTCAACTTCATGGGGCTGATCGGGCCGCAGGGGGTCCTCCCGCATCACTACACGCAGCTCGCTTCCGATCGCCCACGCGGGAAGGACGCGGCGTTCGGGGATTTTCTGGACCTGTTCCACCACCGGATCATCTCGCTCTTCAATCGGGCGTGGCGGAAGAACCGGTTCTGGACGGGGGGGCCAGGCGATGACGACCCGCTCAAGGAGCACGCACTCGATCTGGTCGGAATGGGGCTCGCGGGTGCCCGGAGCGAACTTCCGTTCTCGGAGGATGCGCTCGTCTACTACTCGGGCCTCGTGGCGTCGCCACGGAAGGGCGCCGTGGTGCTCGAGCAGCTCCTGGCAGATTACTTCGACGTTCCGGTCGAGGTCGAGCAGTTCGTGGGGGGCTGGTATGGGTTGCCGCGCTATGATCAGTGCGAACTGGGGGAGGAGAACGGGGCGTCCTCGCGCCTGGGTATCGGCGCCGTCGTGGGCGATGAAGTCTGGGACCAGCAGAGCGGGGTCCGCCTTCGTATCGGGCCACTCACCCGTGACCGCTACGAGTCCTTCCTTCCGATGGGCGAGAACTACCAGACCCTGCGAGCCCTGACTCGCTACTTCGGGAACGATGAGCACGACTTCGAAGTTCAGCTAGTGCTGGCCAGCGCCGAGGTGCCGGGCTTCGTCCTGGGCGAAGATAGCCTGCCCACGCCTCTGGGCTGGACGACCTGGATCCGGACTCGAGTATCGGCTGACGATGCTGACGACACCATCCTGCGGCTTTAGGCGCTGGGGGCCACACCACTGTGTAGACTTGAGGAGAGTAGGCCATGAACCTGAATCTGCGATCCCTCATCGGAAAACTGAACGACGAGACGCGGAACGCGGTGGAAGGCGCAGCCGGGTTGTGTCTGTCACGCACCCACTACGATGTCGAGGTCGAGCACTACTTGCTCAAGCTGCTCGACATCAGAGACACCGATGTCGCGTTGATCCTCAAGCAGTACGGAGTGAACAGATCGCGGCTCGCCTCCGATCTGACGAACGGACTGGATCGTCTCAAGTCGGGCAACGCCCGGACGCCGGCGTTGAGCCCGAGCCTGGTGAAGATGCTGACCGAGGCCTGGTCGGTGGGATCGCTGGAGTTCGGAGGTATCCGGATCCGCAGCGGATACACAATCCTCGCGCTGGTGGCCAACGATGAGCTGAAACGGCTGGCCGCCGGGATCAGCGGGGAACTCGCGAAGGTCTCGGCGGAGGACCTGCACAGGAGCTTCGTGTCGATCGTCGGGGAGTCGGCCGAAGAGAGGACGGCGAGTGTGGGCGGAGGGGTGGCTGCAGGAGAGGGAGCGGAGGTCGGGCGTCCCGGCGGCAAAACCCCGAACCTGGACCAGTTCACCGTCGATCTGACGGATCGTGCACGGACCGGGAGCCTCGACCCGGTGCTTGGCCGAGACTTCGAGGTGCGGCAGGTGATCGACATCCTGACGCGCCGCCGCCAGAACAATCCGATCCTGGTCGGGGAAGCGGGCGTGGGGAAGACAGCCGTGGTCGAGGGTTTCGCCATGCGCATCGCCAGCGGAGACGTGCCGTCCCCGTTACGGAACGTTACCGTCCGAACGCTGGACCTGGCGCTACTTCAGGCGGGTGCCGGGGTGAAGGGGGAGTTCGAGAACCGTCTCAAGGGATTGATCGAGGAGGTCCGTTCGTCCGCGACGCCCATCATCCTCTTCATCGACGAGGCGCATACGATGATCGGAGCGGGCGGGCAGGCGGGTCAGGGCGACGCGGCGAACCTCCTGAAGCCGGCGCTCGCGCGGGGCGAGTTGCGCACGCTCGCAGCCACCACCTGGTCCGAGTACAAGAAGTACTTCGAGAAGGACCCGGCGCTCGCTCGGCGCTTCCAATTGGTGAAGGTGGAGGAGCCGTCCGAGGAACAGTGCATGGTGATGATGAGGGGCATCGTCGCCTCGCTCGAGAGCCATCACAACGTCAGGGTCCTGGACGACGGCATGGAGGCGGCGGTTCGGCTCTCACATCGGTACCTGCCGGATCGTCAGCTCCCGGACAAGGCGGTCAGCGTTCTGGACACGGCGTGCGCCAGGCTAGCGCTCGGTCAGAGTACTGTACCTGCCCCACTCGAAGATGCGCGCCGGACGCTGGACGATCTCGAGGTTCAGCAGCGCGTCCTCGAACGAGAGGCAGCCGTCGGAGCGAATCATTCGGAGAGGCTAGAGGCGATCGCGGCAGCACGGGCCGAGACGGAAGCCCAGCTCACCGCCCTCACACCCCGATGGGAGCGCGAGCGGGAATTGGTCGCGAGAGTCAGGGAGATGCGGGAGGCGATCGAGTCTACCATCGGCAATGCGCAGGCTCCCACGGACGCTGCCGCAGAAGGCCCCACCCCCGCCATGCTTCGTGCCGAGCTCGGCCGGTTGAACGCCGAGTTGGACGAGGTACAGGGCGAAGCACCACTGATTCCCGTTTGCGTGGATGCCCACCTGGTGGGCGCGGTAGTCTCAGGGTGGAC
>WHSP01000001.1 GCA_009380025.1 Gemmatimonas sp.
CCGGCGCCAGCGATCCACTGCTTCGTGCCGCCTCGAACGGATGTCGTCCGGCCAGTCGGTCCACGGGGCGCCACCGAAATGCCGCCGTAGGGCCATGAAGAGAGCAAAATCGGTCAGCCAGACTGCGTGCTCTTCGCGAAACCTCGAGTAGGCGTCGGCGAGGTGGTCCGCCCTGCCATCCAGAAAGCCGCGGTGGGCATTTTCGAGGAGACGCTCCTTCCAAGCAAAGACCCGTGGGTAATCGACCGTGTTTTGCGGGAGGGCGTAGCCTTCTGCCATGGCCTCAGAGCTGATCAGCCCGTCCTCGAGGAGCAGCTCGGGCGAAACGAGCAGAGCGTTGCCAGCCAGCGCCGACAATCCGTTGTACGGCGATCCACAGGCATCGACCGGAACGAGGGGGAGGATCTGCCAGTAGCGCTGTTCAGCACGGTGCAGCCAATCGGCGAAGCGACGAGCCGATTCTCCCAGGTCGCCGATCCCTGAACCCCCGAGGGAGGTCGGGTGCAGAAGTACACCGCTGGACCGTTGCGTCAGGTCGAGTCGTTCAGGCACGGTGCGTTGGATCGGATGGGTCTGCGGCTTCGCCGAGCCAGGGGGCGTGGCATTGCATGACGGGTGCGCTGCTCAGCCCGGGAAATCGTGCCACGCGAGCCTCTTGACGGATCGTAGGAGAACGCGGACGTCACGTCGCGCTTCCCTTGAGAGACAGGATGCCAGCGACGGGGACCCAGATCCAATCGGGTCGATTGTTCATCTCATACCCCAGCTCGTACAGGGCCTTCTCCAGCTCGAAGACGGCCAGCACGCGTTCGAACGCGGCGTCGCTGGTCGGCGCGAAGGGAGCGTCGCCGATCGCCGCCCGGTACCCGGTGAGGAACTCGCTGCGAACGGTCGCCTCCCACGCACCGCCCCACATTCGCAGCGCGTTGCGTACCATGAAGTCGTCCGTCTGGAAATTCCGGATTCCCATCTGAACGGCGTAGCTGAACGACCGGAGCATCCCGGCGACGTCCCGGATCGGAGAGCGCTTACCGCGGCGTTCAGCGAGCGATCGGGCGGGCTCTCCCTCGAAGTCCAGGATGACCCATTCGCCCCCTGCCCCGTCGGCGTTTCGGGCGCGCAACAGCTGGCCGAGGTGATAGTCGCCGTGCGTTCGGACCTTCATGACGCCCGCGTCGGCCAGCAGTCGCAGATCCTCGATTCGCAGTCGGAGATCCGGTGCATCGCGGATGATCGCCGCCAGGTCGTTGTGGCTACCGGCCGGGAACGACCCGGGAATTGCTTCCAGCCTGCGACCGACGTCCTCCAGCACCTCGAGGGCCGCCCGCTGCGAAGCATCGACCCAGCCGCTAACGTCCTCGTCGGTGATGGGTTCGGGGACGAAGGAAGGGTGCTCAGGGCTTGCCGAAGCGAGCGCCCGGTGAAGGTCCCCGGTCACGCGCCCGAGTGTGCGCGCGACATCGAAGAAGTCTCCGGCCATACGCCGCAGCGATGCCTGTCCGGACACTGACTGAGGGTCAGCAGCGTTGCGACTGGCCGCGTTGAAGAAGCGCTCGATCCGGGTACGGGTGAAGACCCATGCATCGCCGTGGTTGGGAACGAACCGGTAGAGCCCGCCGACGGAAATCTCCATGCCGTCGTCGCCGATGTAGTCGAGCCAACCCGCGAGCGCTGGGACCGCCCGGAAGTCGGTATGCTCGACGAGGAACCTCGAGATCTCGATGTCCGGGTTGATGCCGGCTTCGAGCTTTCGGAACATCTTGAGGATAGCGCGTTCCCCGAATGTGACCGACGAGTTGGTCTGCTCGCCGTAGATCGGCCGAGCCGGCTCTGACGATCCCTCGAGGTCAGCGAACGCCGCGGTGGTCCGACCCCGGAACCGACCCCTTCCGCCAGTCAGCTCTGCTTCGTTCCCGATGATGTCGAGGAACGCCTGGGCGGCGTTGGAATCGTTCAGGGCTTCGTAGAGCGATACCTCGCGGTGGGCGGTCGTGACCGTAAGAATGGCGATCGGCTCCGTATCGGCCCGCAACGGAGATCGGAGGCTCAAAGGGAGCAAGTAGTACTCGGCATCACCTTCCGTGTACCGCACCCGAACGATCTCCAGAAGCCCGCGGGCGGCCCGCTCGGGTGCCACGCTCCCGAAATCGTAGTGCTCCACAGCCGCGATTTGTCTCGCCTTGCTCCGGAACCAGCGCTGTTGCTGAATCCAATCGGGCGACAGCTCGGCGAGCAATCCGGCGACCGCATCCGAATTGGCAACCAACGACGCATCTTCGTCACTCCACTCGCCCACTAGCCTGGCAATCTCCGCGTCGTCCACGTCTCGAAGGGCGTCGGTCGGCCGGCGAATGGCGAACCAGAAGAAACCGTAGGGACTGAGCGTCAACGCGTAGGGCGAATCGTCGATCGGTAGAAACTCGGTGTGCCCCAACAGCTCGATGGGTACACAGCCGACAAATCTTCGCAGGTCCAGTCTCTCCGCCTGTGCCGTCCCCGACAGGTTGTTGACCACCAGAATCACGTCGCCCTCGTACTCCCTGACGTACGCAAGCACGTGCTGGTTCTCCGGCGTGAGGAACTCGATCGAGCCCCGCCCGAACGCGCGATGCGCCTTCCGCACCTGGATCAGACGCTTCATCCAATTGAGCAGCGAGAACGGAGAACGCTCCTGCGCTTCCACGTTCACCGCCTGGAAACCATAGACCGAATCGTTCAGCACCGGCAGGTAGAGCTTCTGAGGCTCCGCTCGGGAGAACCCGGCGTTCCGGTCGGGCGACCACTGCATCGGAGTCCGGACGCCGTCGCGATCTCCCAGATAGATGTTGTCACCCATACCGATCTCGTCGCCGTAGTAGATGATCGGCGTGCCAGGCATGGTGAAGAGGATCGAGTTCAACAGCTCGATCTTGCGGCGATCGTTTTCCATGAGTGGGGCGAGGCGCCGGCGAATCCCGAGATTCAGGCGCATGCGCGGATCCGCGGCGTACTCCCGGTACATGTAGTCCCGCTCTTCGTCCGTCACCATCTCGAGGGTCAACTCGTCGTGGTTGCGGAGGAACATGCACCACTGACATTCGGCCGGAATGGATGGCGTTCGCTCGATGATCTCGACGATCGGCGCACGAATTCCCTGCCGCACGGCCATGAAGATCCGGGGCATCAGCGGAAAGTGGAACGCCAGGTGGAATTCGTCCCCGTCGCCGAAGTAGGGTCGCACGTCGTCCGGCCACTGGTTCGCCTCGGCGAGCAGGATCCTGTCCGGATAGCGCAACTGGATTCTGGCCCGGAACTCCTTCAGGATGCCATGCGTCTCCACGAGGTTTTCACAGCTCGTCCCCTCCCGCTCGATCAGGTAGGGTACTGCATCCGCACGGAAGCCGTCGAGACCGCGGTCCAGCCAGTACTCCATGACCTGGAACATCGTCTCCTTCACCTGCGGATTCTCCCAGTTCAGGTCCGGCTGGTGGGCGAAGAAGCGATGCCAGTAGTACTGTTGAGCGACCGGATCCCACGTCCAGTTCGAAGGCTCCGTGTCGGTGAAGATGATGCGGGCATCCTGGTATACCGCGTCGGAGTCGCTCCAGACGTACCAGTTCCGCTCGGGCGATCCCTTCGGGGAGCGGCGGGCCCGCTGGAACCAGGCGCTCTGATCGGAGGTGTGGTTCAGGACGAGGTCGGCAATCACCCGAATCCCGCGTCGGTGCGATTCATCGAGGAAGGCCTGCAGATCTTCGATGCTGCCGTAGTTCGAGTGGACGCCGTACGGGTCCGCGATATCGTACCCGTCGTCACGGAGCGGCGATGGGTAGAAGGGGAGAAGCCAGATACAATCGACGCCGAGATCCTGCAGGTAGTCCAGCCGCGTCACGAGGCCCCGGAAGTCCCCGACGCCGTCGTGCGAACCATCCTGGAAGGCCTTTACGTGTAGCTCATAGAGGACCGCGTCCTTGTACCAAAGGTGATCGCCAGGCATCGACATCTCTGAAGTGGATGAACACTATCGGCCATCGGCCATCGGAGGCTATCAGAAGAAGCGAAGCCCGTGCCCGCACGCATCTTCCGTAACTGGTAGCCGAAAGTCTCTACTCCTCGATCACTACCGTCCCCGAGATCTTATCCTGTATCGCCTGCCGATTGCGATCCCAGTAGATCTGGAGGAAGCCCAGCAGACCCGTGGCGAGCCCGGCCGCGTACCCTCCATACCGGCCAAACGCACTCCCCCAGCTGATCGGTCGGCTATCCAGCCGCACGATCCGGATCTTCAACAGCCGCTTGCCGGGGGTCTGCCCTCTCCACATCGCAACGAAGGCGGTGAAATACAGCCCCGTCCATGCGCCTCACCGACCTCCGGATGATTCCGCCCGACGGCGACCGCGCCGCAGCGCGGAGCAAAACCAGAGCCATAGCCAACCCGAAAATCACTCCCGGCGCGTTCGCCAGGATCGCGATCAGAACTCCGTCGACGGCCAGCGCCAGGCCCCGCCGCCGTGACGATGCCAGCCGCGCACCCAGCAGTGTGGGACTCACGCGGAAGGCATGGTCCGTGACGATATCTCGGGGATCTGTGTCCACCGTGCCGTCGTGCCTACTCACCATTGCGGGATCCTCCAAAGGGAGGGCAACTGTCGACTGACACGCAATCTACGTGGGCGACCACCCGACCCGGAAGCGTGACCGGTCCGTGCCATCTTTCCATGTGCCCCTTTGGGACCCTTGTTCGAGGGCGCGGCAATAAGTATCCTAGTTGAATCACAACGCGCTCGCCGTTCAACGGCGGCCGAGAAGAGAAAGTAATCTCATCCGGTGCCTGGGAAACTCGCCCTGGACGCCGGCATCGCGCGCGGCTTCTGGTTTTGTGCTCATCTTGACACCGCATAGGCGGGAAATTAACACTTCGTGGAGATAGTTATTCTCTCCCGAGAGATGTCCTGCACTAACTCGACGCACGCGCATCGCGAGTTTGTTCACGTGAATACACGGTCTGAAGTCCGCATTCTCGTCGAGAAGCCGAAGATTCATATCATACCGCCGAGAGGCAGTATGCTAGCAGCGCGCGGATAGCGCCAAACCCGACTCTGCTGGCAGGCGACCTCTCGGAAAGCTCCGGGAGGTTTTTTTGTGCCCTACGATACGACGCTGAACAACATGACCCTCGCGCAACATAGACCTGCCGGCCTCCCTGCGAAGCAAGGGCTCTACGATCCGCAAAACGAACGGGATGCCTGCGGGTTCGGGTTCATCGTACAGGTCGGTGGGGAAAAGTCGCATGGGCTCGTGGAGCAGGGTCTGGAAATTCTCATCAACCTGACGCATCGCGGCGCCGCCGGCAGCGATCCGGAGAGCGGCGACGGCGCCGGCATCCTGCTTCAGATCCCCCACCGCTTTCTGGCCGAGGAGTGCCTGAAGGAAGGGCTTCTGCTGCCCGAATCGGGTGATTACGCCGTCGGCATGGTATTCCTTCCGGCCAACGACGAACATCGGGAAGCCTACGAGCGAGAGATCGAGCGGAGCGTGGTCTCGCGCCCCGGGGCCTTTCTCGGATGGCGAACGGTTCCGACGAACGGGCAATCCATCGGCAGCGAAGCCCGGCGGACCCTCCCTGTCGTCCGCCAGTTCTTCATCGCCCGTGGAGATCTCTCGCGCGACCTCTTCGAACGAAAGCTCTACTTCTTTCGGCGGCGCCTCGAGAACACCGCCGTCCGGCTGGCCCTGCCGGGGGTCGACCATTTCTATATCTCGAGCCTCTCCTCCCGTACGATCGTGTACAAGGGGCTCCTGATCCCGACCCAGATCACCGACTTCTATCCGGACCTGGCGGACGCGAAGGTAGAGAGCGCCATCGCTCTCGTCCACTCACGGTTCTCGACGAACACCTTCCCCACCTGGGCACGTGCCCATCCGTACCGCTACCTCTGCCACAACGGCGAGATCAACGCGTTGCGGGGAAACTTGAACTGGATGCGGGTTCGCGAAGGGGCGCTCTCTTCGAACGTGTTCGGCGAAGACATCAGTGAGCTGTTCCCCGTGATTCCGGAGGGGCAGAGCGACTCGGCATCGCTCGATAACGTGCTCGAGTTCCTGGTGATGGGCGGGCGCTCACTCCCCCACGCCGTGATGATGACGATTCCGGAGGCCTGGGAGGGGAATCCGGACCTGGACCCGGAGATCCGGGGGTTCTACGAGTACCATGCATCGATCATGGAGCCATGGGACGGGCCGGCGGCGGTGTCGTTCACGGATGGGCGGTACGTGGGGGCGACCCTGGACCGAAACGGGTTGAGGCCAGCGCGATACCTGGTAACGCACGACGAGCGGGTGGTGCTGGCGTCGGAGGCCGGCGTGGTGTCACTCGATCCGGCTGAGATTCGGGCGAAGGGGCGGTTGGCGCCGGGCAAGATGCTGGTGGTGGATACGGAAGCGGGCGAGATCCTGGACGATGCGACGATCAAGGCTCGAATTGCATCTCAGAAGCCGTATGCGGAGTGGACGGAAAGCCATCGGTTCACGCTGGCGGACCTGGCGGCGCCGGAGAGCCTGATCGACGCGGAACGAGAGCTCCTGGTGACGCGGCAGGAGGCGTTCGGATATACGAGCGAAGAGCTTCGGATGATCTTGGCGCCGATGGCGATTCAGGCCAAAGAGCCCGTCGGTTCGATGGGAACCGATACGCCTCTCGCTGTGCTTTCGGACCATCCGCAGCTGCTCTTCAGCTATTTCGCGCAGCTCTTCGCGCAGGTAACGAACCCACCGATCGATCCGATCCGGGAGGCGTTGGTGATGTCGCTCTCGAACCGGTTGGGGCCGCGAGCGAACCTGTTCGAGGAGACACCGGAGCACGCTCAGCAGCTTCATCTGGACCGGCCGCTCCTGACGGCGGAGGAGTTCGCCAAGCTCGAGTCGATCTCGAGTGGGCCGTTCCGGACCGCGACGCTGTCGACGCTGTTCGACGTGATGAACGAGCCGACCGGGATGCGGCAGGCAGTCGAGCAGCTGTGCGCGGACGCCGCGGACGCGGTTCGGGAAGGCGCAGGAATCCTGATCCTGAGTGATCGGGGGATCGATGCGCGGCATGCGCCGATCCCGACCCTACTGGCGAACGCAGCGGTCCATCATCATCTGATTCGCGAGCGGCTGCGGACACGCACGAGCCTGGTGGTGGATACGGCCGAGGCTCGCGAGGTCAACCATTTTGCCCTGCTCATCGGCTACGGAGCCGAGGCGGTACACCCGTATCTCGTCTTCGAGACCCTCGAGCAGATGCATCAGCGAGGGGACCTACTCGGTCTGGAGCAGGATCAGGTGGCCCGCAACTACATCGAGGCGGTCGGGCGAGGATTGCTGAAGATCTTTTCGAAGATGGGGATCTCGACACTGCAGAGCTATTGCGGCGCCCAGATCTTCGAGGCGCTCGGCCTGGATCAGGGGTTCGTCGATCGGTACTTCGCGGGAACGGCCTCCCGGATCGGGGGTGCCGGGATGGCCGAGATCGCCGAAGAGACGATCCGGCGTCACAACGCAGCGTTCGACAAGCATCATCCGGCCGAACATCTCCCCCCGGGCGGCGAGTACCACTATCGGAACCAGGGGGAGCACCACCAGTGGAGCCCGCTAACGATTGCAAAGCTGCAGCAGGCGGCGCAGAGGAACGACGCACGTACCTACGAGGAGTTCACGCGTATCGCGAACGAACAGCACTCGCGGTTCCACCTGCGAGGTCTGTTCGATCTGGCGCCGGGTACGCCGGTTCCGATCGAAGAAGTAGAACCTGCACAGGAGATCGTGAAGCGGTTCACGACCGGCGCGATGTCGTTCGGTGCATTGAGCAGCGAAGCGCATCAGACGTTGGCGATCGCCATGAACCGAATCGGGGGGCGAAGCAATAGCGGCGAAGGAGGAGAGGATCCGGGTCGATTCTTCACGGAGCGGAACAGCGCGATCAAGCAGATCGCCTCGGGCCGGTTCGGCGTGACCACGCACTATCTGGTCAACGCCAGCGAGCTGCAGATCAAGATGGCGCAGGGGGCAAAGCCGGGTGAGGGCGGGCAGCTCCCGGGTCATAAGGTGGACGAGACGATCGCGCGGACCCGGCATTCGACACCCGGAGTCCCGCTGATCTCGCCGCCGCCACACCACGACATCTACTCGATCGAGGATCTGGCGCAGCTCATCTACGACCTGAAGACGGTCAACCCATACGCCTTCGTGTCGGTGAAGCTCGTCGCGGAGGTGGGGGTCGGAACGGTGGCCGCGGGTGTGGCGAAGGCGCACGCAGATCTGATCGTGATTTCCGGCAACGCGGGCGGAACCGGCGCTTCCCCGATCTCGTCGATCAAGCATGCGGGGATCCCCTGGGAGATGGGTCTCGCGGAGACGCAGCAGACATTGGTTCTGAACGGGCTTCGGGGTCGCGTTCGCGTGCAGACGGACGGGCAGTTCCGGACCGGCCGCGACGTCGTGGTCGCCGCCCTGCTCGGAGCCGACGAGTACGGATTCTCGACGGCTCCTCTGATCGTCGAAGGTTGCATCATGATGCGGAAGTGCCACCTGAACACATGTCCGGTCGGCGTCGCCACGCAGGATCCGGCTCTTCGAGAAAAATTCACCGGGCAGCCCGAGCATGTGATCAACTACTTCTTCTTCGTCGCAGAGGAAGTTCGCCAGCTGATGGCGCAGCTCGGATTTCGCCGCGTCCAGGAGATGATCGGTCGGAGCGACCGGTTGCGTCCCATCCAGCTCGACCACTGGAAGGCGAGCCGCGTCGATCTCGACGCGATCGTACACGTGCCCGACCTGGCGAACGATCCGGTCCTCGCTTACGCCGAGGGGCCGACGGCGGGCGCGGAAGACTCTCTGGACCATGAGCTCATCCGACTGGCTCAGCCGGCGCTCGAGCGAGCCGAGCGCGTCCGACACGAGCTTCCGATCCGCAACATCCACCGCACGGTTGGAGCGATGCTGTCCGGCGAGGTCGCCCGAAGGTACGGAAGCGCCGGGCTAGCTGACGACACGATCCGCTTCCGTTTCACTGGCTCGGCCGGCCAGAGCTTCGGTGCGTTCCTGACGAAGGGCGTATCCTTCCAGTTGGAGGGAGAGGCCAACGACTACATGGGTAAGGGACTCTCCGGCGGGCGCATCGTCATGTTCCCGCCGGAGCGGGCGGGCTTCGTTCCGGAAGAGACGATCCTGATCGGGAACGTGGCTCTCTACGGGGCAACAAGCGGCGAGGTGTTCCTGCGCGGTCTCGCGGGCGAGCGCTTCTGCGTCCGGAACTCCGGGGCAACGGCGGTCGTGGAGGGTGTCGGAGATCACGCCTGCGAATACATGACGGGAGGAACCGTCGTCGTGCTCGGTCGGACCGGGCGCAACTTCGCCGCCGGGATGAGCGGCGGGATGGCGTACGTGCTGGATGAGGAGGGTGATTTCGCGAAGGGATGCAACCGGAGCATGGTCCACCTCGAGGAGGTCGAGACGCTCGATGATCGGGACCTCTTGTGGACCCTCATCGAGAGGCACGTCCTCTTGACGAGCAGCGCCCGGGGGAGGATGGTGCTGGACCGGTTCGACGCGCTACTTCCCAGGTTTGTCAAGGTCATCCCGATCGAGTACAAGCGCGTCATGGAGGAGCGTGCCCTCGCCAGGCAGCGCGCCCAGAATGAGTCCCGTCTGGAGGTTGTCGCGAATGGCTGACCCGAAGGCTTTCATGTCCTTGCCTAGGGTCGACATTCCGAAGCGGCCACCCGCCGAGCGGAAGTGTGATTGGAAGGAGTTCTACCGACCGCTCCCGGTGGTGACGCTGAAAGAGCAGGCCGCGCGCTGTATGGATTGTGGCGTTCCGTTCTGTCAGGCGGATACCGGCTGTCCCGTTCAGAACCTGATACCGGACTGGAACGAGTTGGTCCGCGAGGACCGATGGCGTGAAGCCCTCGTGTCCCTGCACTCGACCAACAACTTTCCGGAGTTTACCGGGAAGCTCTGCCCGGCACCGTGCGAACAGGCGTGCGTGCTCGGGATCATCGAGGAACCGGTCACGATCAAAGGCATTGAAATGGCCATCATCGATCGCGGCTTCGATGAAGGCTGGGTGCAGCCGCAACCCCCACTCAAGGAGACGGGCAAGAGAGTCGCGATCGTGGGATCTGGGCCGGCAGGCCTTGCGGCCGCCCAGAATCTGCGACGATCAGGCCACCGGGTCACCGTATTCGAGAAAATGGACCGCCTCGGCGGCCTGCTCCGTTATGGGATCCCCGACTTCAAGATGGAGAAGCCGGCGATCGACCGGCGGCTCGAACAGATGGTCGCTGAGGGGGTGGTATTCCGGACCAACGTCGAGGTCGGCAGGGATGTGGCGCTCGAGCAGCTACAGGATGCCCATGACGCCGTCTGTCTCGCCATCGGAGCGGAGGATGCACGGCCGATGGAGGTGCCGGGGGCCGATCTCGAGGGAGTCCACTATGCGATGGAGTACCTCATCCAGCAGAATCGGCTGATCGCCGGCGACCCAGTCCCGGAGGAACACCGGATCACTGCACAGGGAAAGCACGTGATCATCATCGGCGGTGGAGACACCGCTTCGGACTGCCTCGGAACCGTCCACCGACAGGGGGCTGTGAGCGTCCATCAATTCATCCTCTACCCCGAGCCGGGGCTGGACCGCGACGAAGCCACCCCCTGGCCCTACTGGCCGCTCAAGCTCATGGACTCGCACGCGCACGAGGAGGGCGGCGAGCGCGAGTGGAGTGTCATCGTGACCGGACTCTCGGGTACGGACGGCAGGGTCAAGAAGCTCCATGCCATCCGTGTGGAGGTCGAGCGCGTCCCTGGCGCGCGCTCGGAGCTCACTCCCCTTCCCGGTACGGAGTTCGAGTTCGATGTGGACCTCGTGCTCGTCGCGATCGGCTTCGTCGGACCGACCCGCGACGACCTGGTGGACACGGCCGGCCTGAATGTCGACCCCCGCGGCAATCTGGCGGTCGACGCTACCTACCGGACCAATCTCGACGGCGTCTGGGCGGCCGGTGATGCGCAACGCGGAGCATCACTGATCGTCTGGGCGATTCGTGAGGGGCAGGATGCAGCGACGGATATCGATCGGTGGTTGACGGCGTAGCAATCGGCTATCCCCTCTCCTTTGTCATCTCCTTCGCGATCCCCGGTCACTTCGTCGCTCGGCCAACCGCCCTGGTGGTCCGCCCTGCCAAGCGGCTTGGACACCAAAAGACTCCCCGAAACAAACCCGGCCAAGCTCCGTACGGATGCGAGGCGGGCATCCCGGATCGCGGGATGCCGATCGCGGCCACGCCTGCGAAAATCCCCAAGAGGCGGGTCTCAAGGGGAGGCGGGGTTCTCCAGCGAGGGCCGAACTCATGCAGCCGACGACGCAGATTCACATTGGCGCGGGTGCCGCCGCGATCGTTTTGGGCTTCGTCGCCTTGTTTGCGGCCAAGGGAGCGCGGCTGCACCGCACAAGCGGGAGGTTCTTCGTGTTCGCGATGGTTGTGATGGGGCTCAGCGCAGCCGTCATGGCCGCATTGGCCGGAATTCAGACATCCATCGCAAGCGGGCTCCTGGTCACATACCTCGTGATTACTGCACTGACCACCGTCCGTTCGCCGACTCCGGGGGTGCGCTGGTTGGAGATCGGAGGCATGTTCGTGGCCCTCCTGGTGGGGGTCGGCTATTTCGTGCTCGCGGCGCGTACCCTCGCCGAGGGCGAGTTCGTCCGGGACGGGGCGCCGGTTCCGATACTCTTCCTCTTTGGCACTGTCGCACTCTCGGCCAGCGCGGGTGACTTTCGTGTACTGCGCTCCGGGGGAATTCGCGGCAAACTCCGAGTGGCGAGACACCTCTGGAGGATGTGTTTCGCGCTGTTCATCACCTCAGCTTCGTTCTTCCTCGGCCAGGTAGACGAGATCCCCGAGGCCCTCCGTATCCCCCCGCTCCTCGCAATCCCGGCCTTGCTGCCCCTCCCGCTCATGTTCTACTGGCTACATCGGGTGCGCAGGCGTGGCGTTGTTCCGAGCCCCGTCGCCGCCCGGCCGGCGGAAGCGGTCTGAATCCATTCAGGCGATCGCTACGATCTTCACTGTCCCGACGAGCAGTTTCTGATCGCCGATCGCCGAAGTAGCCGATCGCTACTCAGTGCGTCATCGAATAGATCGCCATATTGATCCCGATCGAATAGCCGTACGGTGAGAAGGAATGAAAGAACTGAAAATCCTCACCCTCTCGCTCCCAGCCGTCAGCGATATCGGTGTTGTGGCTCATCACCACCAGCAGTTGATCGTCTTCATCGAGGATGCCATACATCTTCGGCACGGCGCTGTCTGAACCGCGCTCGGACGTACCGCCGCCTGTCCGGCGCCAATGCTGGATGGACGGGATCTGAGGGATCCCCTCGACGAAGTAGAAGGTCGAGAAGACCGGATGGTCCATCGGCAACTCGACGATCTCGTATTCCGGCAGAATACGGCCGATCTCTCGAGTCCATTCCCGCCAGGCTCGGGTCCCCCAGAAGTCGTCGACCCAGAGAATCCCGCCCTTGAACAGATACTCCCGGAGCCTGACCACTTCTTCCTCCTCGAACCCGACCGTGCCGACATCGGAGGCAAAGAGGAACGGGCACTGGAACAGAACGTCGTCAGTACTGCGGACGACGGCGTGTGCTGGAGCCTCGTCATCGAAGCGGGTGATGTCCGAAAGGGTCAACTCGGAGAGGCGGATCATCAGGTTCTCGTCCGCCATCGGGAAATCGGTATCCCACCCCGAACCACCGTTCTCGCGTCGCATTGAAGTGTAGGCGAGGCGACAGAAGGTGAATCCGGTACGTTTTTCCGGCAGCACACCGGGCTCGACACGGGAACGGGCGCCGTAGTATCGCATCTGCGCGCTGACTGTCACTGCAGCGGCAGCAGCCAGGGCGAAAACGAGGAATAGCAGTGTTGAGTTGAGACGCCTTGACATGCTCGGGTCGCTCGCTTGGGTGACTCAGGTAGGATATCCCGTATGGAAGATGCGCGCCAAGAGGCGGACAGCGCTTCGGCGATCCGACCGGCACCGTCTGCGGTCGACTGGGGCCTGGTGAGGAGCCCTGGATCGGGGATTTTCCTACGCCGCCCGCTAGTGCTGCACTCCACCCAACCAAGCGGACGACAGCCAGGCCCGAATCAGTGCGTCAAGGCCCAGATCACGACGTTCACACCCACCGCATAGCCGCGAGGCGAGAAGGTATAGAAGTAATCGACGTTCTCGGCCTCACGTTCCCAGCCGTCGGCGATGTCCGTATTGTGGCTCATCAGGACGACGAGTCGGCCGTCGGCGTCGTTGATGCCGTAGAGCTTGGGCCCTGGGCTGGCGCCGCCGCGTTCGGTGGTCCGGCCGTTCGTCGCAAGCCAATAGCTGATGGCGGGAATCTGCGGGATCTCACGGAGGGTGAAGAAAGTCGAGAAGACGGGGTGATCCAGGGAGAGCTCAGTGAGCTCCATCTCCGGAAGGACCCGTCTCATCTCGCGAACGAATTCGTCGAGCGCCTTCGGACCCCAGAAGTCATCGACCCAGAGAAAGCCGCCCTTCAGGAGGTACTCCCGGAGCGATTCGACCTCGGCGTCGAGGAAGTTCAATGTGCCAACGTCCGAGGCGAAGAGAAACGGACAGCGGAAGACGTCCTCGTCTGTCGCTCGGACGACGGCGTGGATGGGTTCTTCGAGCTCACCGCGGCTGACGGTGACCGTAGTAACCTCGCCGAGGCGGATCATGAGGTTCTGATCCGCGGAGGGGTAGTCGGTGGTCCAACCCGAACCGAGCGCCTCGCTGCGGACGCTCCGATACATCAGGCGGCAGAAGGTGAAGGAACCGGGCTCCGAGGGAAGCTCGCCGCGCCCCAAGACGTTGGGCGTGACGGGCGTAGTAGGTGGAACCTGGCCGCTGACACCTACCACGACGAAGGCGAGGGCGACGATGGTAAGGACGGGGCGTCGGGGCGAGATCCTCCAGCGCTCGTTCGGACGCGAGTCGTTTCGAAACAGGGCAGTATGATCGTTCAGAGATGCACGACGACGACGAGCGCTTCGGCCGGTCAGGCTAATGGGACATCGACCAGATGGCGACGTTGATGCCCACGGCATAGCCGAGTGGAGAGAAGGAGTGGAAGAACTGGAAGTCTTCGCCCTCGCGCTCCCATCCATCCGCGATGTCGGTGTTGTGGCTCATCAGGACCATGATCCGGCCGTGGTCGTCGAAAATACCCCGAATGGTGGGAGTGGCGCTCCGGTTTCCGCGCTCCGAGGTCAAGCCACCGCTTGCGCGCCAATACTGGATGGAAGGAATCTGAGGAACCTCGTCGACGAAGTAGAATGCGGAGTAGATCGGGTGGTCGGGGGGCAGCTCGACGGCCTCACGACCGGGGAAGAGTTGCTCCATCTCAGCGAGCCAGTGGCCGAGTGCCGCAGGTCCCCAGAAGTCGTCCGCCCAAAGGAAGCCGCCCTTCAAGAGGTACTCGCGAAGCCTCTCGACCTCTTCGCTGGTGAGGCCGGCGGTCCCCGCGTCGGAGGCGAAGAGGAAGGGGCACCCGAACAGCTCGGGATCGGTGGCGCGAACGACGGCGTGTGCCGGGTCGCCTTCGCGGTGCCAGGTCACCTGGGTGAGCGTCAGCTCCGCGAGGCGGACCATGAGGTTCTGATCGGCCATCGGGAAGTCCGTCATCGACCCCTGACCCATTTCCTCGCGACGAACCTGGGTATACTCCAGACGACAGAAGGTGAAGCCATTGCGCTCGTCCGGCAGCTCGGCCACCATGCGTGGGCCACGGAAGCTTCTGAACTGCGCAGCCGCTCCGAGAGCGCCGACAGTCAGTGCGAAGCCCACGATCAGCAAGACGAGGCGATGCATGGCGGAGCAGGTTCGCGATGTATTAACACGCGGGAGGTAGCCGCAATATACTCCCCGCACCTACTGCAGGGGAAGCATTCACAACCCTACACCCGGCCACGAGAGAACGTTCTTGAGATCGATATCGAGACCGCGAACGGCGCTCCTCCTGATGGCGGGAACCCTACTGGTCCTCTTCGGAAGCTGGCGGTTGGCGCGCTCCCGAAGCGTTCAGCTCATGGGCGGCCTGGTACAACGTATCGACACCTCGGCACCGGTCGTCGCCCTCACCTTTGACGACGGACCGACGCCTGCCGTCACCGACAGCCTGATCCGTATCCTCGCGAGGCACGGCGCCCAGGCGACGTTCTTCGTGACCGGTCAGGAGCTGGCCGCGAACCCCGCGCTCGGTGCCCGTCTGGTCGCGGCGGGTCACGAGCTCGGAAACCACACGTGGTCACACGCCCGCCTTGAATGATGCCGATTGCATCCTGAACCCCTTTGAACCCTGGAACATCGATGGAGTGGATCACGGACCCCGCGATATGGATTGCGTTCGGCACCCTGACGGTCCTCGAGATCGTATTGGGGATCGACAATATCGTGTTCATCTCGATCCTGGCGGGCAAGCTTCCTCGAGACCAGCAGTCGAAGGCCAGGACGTTGGGGCTCGGGCTGGCGATGGGCACACGCGTCCTGCTGCTGTTGACGCTCGCGTGGATCGTCCGGCTCACCGCACCGTTGTTCTCCATCGCCGGCGTCGATCTGTCCGGGCGGGACCTGATCCTCATCGTCGGCGGGCTCTTCCTGGTGGCCAAGAGCACGAGAGAGATCCACCACAAACTGGAAGGCGAGGATCGCTCGGAAGTACGCGGCTATCCGTCGTTTCGAAGCGTGATCATTCAGATCCTGCTTCTCGACATCGTGTTCTCCCTCGACTCGGTGATCACCGCGGTCGGCATGGTGGACGAAGTGGCGGTGATGATCGCCGCAGTCGTCGTCGCCGTCGCGGTCATGATGGTGTCCGCGGGCGCTATCGGCGGGTTCGTGGACAGGCATCCCACGGTGAAGCTCCTCGCCCTCAGCTTCCTGCTCCTGATCGGCGTGACGCTGATGGCGGAAGGGTTCGGACAGCACATCTCCAAGGGGTACATCTACTTCGCAATGGGCTTCAGCGTGTTTGTCGAGATGCTCAACCTGAGGCTGCAGAAGACGAGTCCACCCCCGGTTCGGCTGCAGGAGAGCCTGGACCTGAAGCACGAGCGGGAAGCGGCTCCGGTGGCCGGGAGCCCGTGAGCACGCCGCTGTCGTCACGCCTGTGAACCACGCCATCCGGATGAACCTTCGAGCGCACATGACGAGGCACGAATGACCGCACCGATCCACCTCAGCGATTTCGAAGAGTATGCAGCGGCGTCGCTTCCGCGAATGGTCTACGACTACTACGCGGGAGGCGCGCACGACGAGATCACGCTGCGGAAGAATCGCGAAGCTTATCAGCGACTGGAACTTCACTACCGAGTGCTTCGCGACGTGGCAGATCGGAACCTCGAGACGGAGCTCCTGGGTCAGACGCTCTCGATGCCTGTCTTCATCGCGCCGACAGCGTTTCACCAGCTCGCGAACGAAGAGGGCGAGGTAGCGACGGCGCGGGCTGTTGCCCGAGCGGGTACCGTAATGGGTCTGAGCACCCTGTCGACACGTAGCATCGAGGACGTTGGCGCAGCGGCACAGGGTCGACTCTGGTTCCAGCTGTATGTCTACAAAGACCGGGAGGCAACGCTGGAGCTCATCGCGCGTGCGGAGGCGGCGGGTGCCAAGGCTCTGCTGTTGACCGTGGACGCCCAGGTCTGGGGCATCCGTGAGCGTGACGTCCGCAATCAGTTCCAACTGCCACCAGGGCTTCGCATGGTCAACCTGGCTACGAGCGGGAAGAGCGAATTCCCGGAGGCGGGTGGTTCGGGCCTCGCCGCCTACGTCAACACGATGTTCGATCCATCGCTCAGTTGGAGTGACCTCGAGTGGCTGTGTTCATCGACGAAGCTTCCGGTGTTGATCAAGGGTGTCGTTCGGGGGGACGATGCTGCGATCGCGATGGAGCATGGAGCGGCCGGTGTGGTGGTCTCGAACCACGGTGGTCGGCAGCTCGACACCTCACCGGCCCCGATCACCGTGCTGCCCGCGGTGGTGGAGGGCGTCGCCGGTCGTGGAATCGTGCTCATCGATGGGGGGATCCGCCGCGGCACGGACGTGGTGAAGGCGGTCGCGCTCGGCGCGGACGCCGTGGCGATCGGCCGGCCCGTGTTGTGGGGGCTGGCGACGGGTGGGGAGGACGGTGTGGTCCGGGTCCTGGAGATGATCCGGACGGAGGTGGATCTGGCGATGGCCCTCTGCGGCGCCCGTACGGTGGACGAGGTCACCGAGGACCTGGTCGGATAGAAGGCCTCGGGTAAATGGTTCTGGGGATGACGGCCAGCGATCGTCATCCCCCTCGGTGTATCAGACTCCGACGCCCGTCGCGACGGCGCGATTCACCGCCTCGAGCGCGGTTTCGCGATCGGTGGAGCGGCCCTCAGACGCCAGCACGTCGGCCAGTGCCCCCACGCAGAGCTCGATGTTCTCCGGTCGGCTGCTATGCCCCATCAACCCGATACGCCACACCTTGCCGGCGAGCGTGCCGAGCCCTGCTCCGATCTCCAGATCGTACTCGTGGAGCAGACGGCCGCGAACCCGGGCATCGTCCACACCTTCCGGGATCGTCACGGCATTGAGTTGCGGAATGCGTTCCGCCTCCGGGACGGCGATGGTCAGGCCCAAGCTCTCGAGACCCCTTCGCAGCGCGAGGTGGTTCCGACGATGCCGCTCCCAGGCCGACTCCACCCCCTCTTCGTGGAGCATGAGTAGCGCCTCGTGCAGTCCATAGAGGGCGTTCACCGGAGCGGTGTGATGGTAGGACCTGTTCGCCCCCTCCGTCCAATATCCCAGAACCAGGCTGAGATCCATGAACCAACTCTGAACCGGCGCCGACCGGCCCTTCACCTTCTCGACCGCTCGCTCGCCGAGCGTGATCGGCCCGAGGCCCGGCGCGCATGACAGGCACTTCTGCGTGCCGGAGTAGACCGCATCGAGGCCCCATTCGTCCACCTCGACCTGGGTGCCGCCCAGGGACGTCACGGCGTCGACGAGGGAGAGCATCCCGGCATCCCGTGCGATCCCGGCCAGGACGGCTGCGTCGGAGAGGGCACCCGTCGAAGTCTCGGCGTGAACGAAGAAGACGATCCGCGCATCGGGGTGATCCCGCACGGCTGAGCGGAGCTTCTCCGGATCGATGGCCCGTCCCCACGGATCGTCGACCGCAACCACCTCTCCCCCACACCGCCGGACCATCTCCTTCGCTCGACCTCCGAAGACTCCATTCTGGCAGACGATCACCTTGTCGCCCGGCTCGACCAGGTTGACGATGCAGCTCTCCATACCTGCCGTTCCCGGGCCGGAGATCGGCATCGCGAGCGGATTCGTCGTGCGGAAGGCGTACCGAAGTAGGACCTTGATCTCGTCCATCAGCCGGATGAAGTCGGGATCGAGATGCCCGATCGTGGGGCGTGCCATTGCCTGGAGGACACGTTCGGGAACGTCGGACGGGCCGGGCCCCATGAGAGCGCGTCGTGGAGGAACGAAGGCAGAGAGATCCGTCATGTCTTGATCGGTCCGGGTGAGTGAGACGGGCAAGGCCTACCAAGATGAGGTGATTCGGAGTCCCTGCCAAGCAGCCTCTCCCCAGCGACGGGGTAGCGCTCGTTCGGCGTGGGCCGTTCGCCTTCGCGGGGATGACGACCTTTGTCGACTCGCGAATACGTGGCCGTTGAACAGAGATACTTAGTAGCGAGCCGAGTGGATCTGGACGTCAGCCGCGGTCCAGGCCTTGTCGAAGCGCTGCTGCGCATCCGCGGCTTCCGCGGGCCGGCCCTGGGCGAGCAGGCTCTGCCGGAGACCTTGCAGCGACCAGCCGTTTTCCGGATGCTTCCGGAGGTCCTCCCGGAAGGCCACCTCTGCCTCACTCGGCTTCCCAGCTGCAAGGAGCGCCACGCCCAGATCCTGGCGGACCGGGACCGACCACTCGGGAGGCTCACCGTAGATCAGTGCATCCTCCTCGGCGACGGCGGCGTTGAGAGCTCGAATCGCTCGATCGTGGTCGCCCTTCTCGGTTGCGATCCGCCCTTCCAGCACACCGACGGCGATGCGGAGTATCGCCTGCGAGTGGTTGAACTCGAGCATCACGTCGGCCAGCTCCGGCCCTTCAGCGGCGGCACGAAGCGTGGTCAGCTCCTTGCCGGCTGCCTGGACGTCGCCGGTGGCCGCGAGCGCGAGGCCACTCCCGAAATGCCAGAGGGCAGTCGAGTACGGCAGGTCGCTGGGAGGCGCGGGTTCGCCGAGGATCTCGTCCCAACGGCCGAAGCGGACGCGCTGCTGGAGCGGGCGCATGATGAACTGTTGGAGGAACGGAGTCTCACCCGAGTGCAGCATATCCTCGGGAACGAGCTCGGCGACACGCGTGGCGGAAGAGATCGCCTGGCTACTCCGACCGGCCATCGAGGCGGCGAAAGCCATGAAGTCGTAGTTGTGGGGGTAGTATCCGGCGGTGTAGAGGCCGGCTCCCGGTCGCTGGTCGCGAATGTAGGTTTCGTCGGCGTGCACCGCGTGCTCGTTTGCGGCGATCGCATCGGCGTATCGGCCGACGCGCACGTAGATGTGGCCAGGCATGTGGACGATGTGCCCCGCGCCCGGCATCAAGCTCGCCAGCCGCTCGGCACATGGCACAGCGCGTTCGGGCGCCACCGCTTCCACGGCGTGGATAAAGAAATGGCACGCCCCTGGATGATTCGGATCCGCATCCATCGCCCCCTCGAGGTGTTCGAGCGCATCTTCGATTCCCGGCTGGGGGTTCCGGCCTTCGTCCAGTAGTCCCACGGGCGCAGATCCAGCCGCGATTCAGCGTAGAGGACGGCGGCCTCGATGCTGTTCCGATGTTTGCGAGCGACCTCGCCCATAGCGTGGGTATAGGCCGAGTCGAGCGGGGCGCGGTTCTCGACTGCGGTCCCCACATAGCGCGTCGCAAGCGCCGCGATGAGATCGCGCTCGAGCGGTGTCGCGCGAAACGCTAGCGCGAGCGCCGACCCGATGGCAGCGAAGGCTGGCTCGACGGCCTCCTCTTCCATCGCGGCGTTGATGTTCGGCCCGAGGGAGAGTGCGATGCCCCATGCACACATGGCGCAACTCGGATCCAGCCTGCGGGCCTCCTCGAATGCGCGAATCCCTTCGGCGTGGTTGAACGCATAGTAGAGCCGAAGGCCCTGGTCGAAGTAGCGCTGCGCCAGCGGATCGCTCGTCGTGATCCCGAAGTGGTGCGTTCCGAGGTCGTCGTACAGGGGAACGCCCGTCGCATCGTTCCCGTGCGCATGACCTTCGGGGTGCGTCGCCTGGCCCGCCGCCGCAGAACTTCCCGCGACGCCCAGAGCGATCGCCATGGTGGCCGCTCGGCCAAATCGGGCTATCTTCATTGGATCGTCTCCATGTTCAGTCGAGAGGGTTGCCGATGGTTCGACATCGGCACGAAACGAACTTCGCTCCTAGAAGCGGAAGGCGCCGCGAAAGTCCCTCAAGGATCGTTCAGTCATCAGAAACCGGGCCGGGTCGGGACATCGGTTGGGCCGCTAGCCGAACACCGCTCCTCCCGGGAAACACGGGGATGGTTAGGAGCGTAGTGCTTGTGCACCTACTACCAGTCCTCGGCGTCGACTATCTTGCGCGCCACCTGCTTGACCGCGCCGCAGAACCGCAAAGCGGCATGCGGTTCCGGTGGGGGCAAACAACCGCCAGGGTCCCAATGGCTGACCGAGAAGTGACGAGAGTCCTGCAGGCCCATGCGGCCGGCGACCGCGAAGCGCTGGACGAGGCACTACCGCTCGTCTATCAGGAGCTAAGACGAATCGCGCAAAGCCGGCTTCGAGGGGAGCGTGCGGATCATACACTCAATGCGACGGACCTCGTCCATGAGGCGTATGTCAAGTTGGCCCAGGTGAACCGTATCCAGTACCAGAATCGGGCGCATTTCTTCGCCTTAGCCGCCCGAGCGATGCGGCAGGTACTCTTGGACCATGCGGAGCGGCGCAGAGCGCAGAAGCGCGGTGGAGGAGTTGAGCGCGTCGATCTGGATGGGGTTCAGGTCGGTGAGGTCGTCGACCTGGACGAGTTGATCGCCTTGGAATCAGCTCTCGAGCGCCTGGAATCGATGGACCCGCGCATGGTCCGCGTGGTGGAGTGCCGTTGTTTCGGAGGGATGAGCATCCGCGAGACGTCGGAAGCGCTCTCCCTTTCCGAGGCAACGGTCAGCCGCGATTGGGCGGCGGCGCGGGCGTGGCTGGCGAGGGAGCTGTCGGCTTCATCGACAATCGACGGGAGCTCGGCCGGGCCATGAACGCCGCCCAATGGACGGGAGCCAAGTCGCTCTTCATGGAGCTGCGGTCCCATCCGGAGCAGTCGTGGGAAAGGCTGTTGACGGAGATATGCGGCGACGCTTCAGTTCGAGCCGAGGTTCTCTCACTTCTTCAGGCTGAGAAGCTCGACAACCCGCTGGATCGGCTTGCGGAGCGGTTGAGCTCCCTCCCCACCGGGGGGACGGAGCCGCCGGAAGAGGTCGTGCCGACGCGGGTCGATCGATACGAGGTTCTTGGGGGTGCTGGGGCGCGGCGGGATGGGCGTCGTCTACCGAGCGCGCGACCCGCGGCTCGAACGCGCCGTCGCCTTGAAGGTGCTGACGCCGTCGTTCGCGCCCCACCCGAAGGCCTCGGCGCGTCTGCTCGCCGAAGCCCGTGCCGCCTCCGCCCTCGACCATCCGAACATCTGCACGATCCTCGAGGCGGGTCGAGCGGACGACGGCAGCTTGTTCGTCACCATGCCTCTGTACGGTGGCGAGACACTCCAGCGCATCCTGCAACGGGGCCCCCTCCCGGTCCGTAGGGCGATGGACATCGCCTGCCAGGTCGCCGACGGTCTAGCGTGCGCCCACAATGCGGGAATCGTTCATCGCGACATCAAACCCGCCAACCTCCTCGTCACGGATGACGGTTTGGTGAAGATCCTGGATTTCGGTGTCGCAAAGGCGGCCAACCGCGGGGATCTCACCGAACCGGGCTCACGAATTGGCACGTTGGCCTACATGGCTCCGGAGCAGATCCGTGGCGAGCCTGTGAACGAACGAGCCGATGTCTGGTCTCTCGGCATTGTCCTGTACGAGATGTTGGCGGGGACGAGACCGTTCCGCGGCGCCGCGGGGGACAGAGTCGGCGCTTCGATTCTTCACGATGACGTCCGACCGACGCGAACGGTTTGCGCTGACGTTCCGGAAAACGTGGAAGCGATCCTCGAACAGGCGCTCGCCCGTAGCCCACGGGATCGGTACGGCAACGGGCTCGAGATGCTTCGCGACCTTCGGGAAGTAGCGAGAGGCACCGCAAACCCCGAGAGGCAGTTGAGTCCGGCCCCATTGCCAGCACCGATTTCCGAGCTCATCGGACGGGAAGCGGAGATCGAGGCGATTGAGAGTCTGCTGGCGGGGACTCGGCTCCTGACGCTCACGGGGCCGGGTGGAACGGGCAAAACCCGGCTGGCAATGGAGGTGGGACGGCGAAGCCCGAGCCGGTACACGGACGGCTATTGCTTCGTCGAGCTCGCCTCGATCCAGGAGCCGGAGCTCGTGCCGATGGAGATCGCCAGAGCCCTGGGTCTCCGCGAGGTCCTCGTAACGTCGGTCGAGCAACGCCTCACAGACGCGCTTCGACACGCCGACCTTCTCCTCATCCTGGACAATCTGGAGCACTTGCTGCAGGCCGCGCCGTTCATCGGTCGGCTCCTGACACATTCGCCGGGTCTGCGGATGCTCGTGACGAGCCGAGCCCCCCTCCGAATCGCCGGTGAGCAAGAATTCTCCGTGCCGCCCCTCGCGGCCCCTGGAGGTGACGCCTCGCTCGATCCCAACGAGCTCCTGCGATACGATGCGATTCGGTTGTTCGTCGTTCGGGCTTCGGCGATCGATCCCAACTTCGCCCTCACGCCCGCGAACGCGGCGACCGTCGTCGCGCTCTGTGAGCGGTTGGATGGGTTGCCCCTCGCCATCGAGTTGGCAGCCGCACGCGTCCGTCTTCTCCCTCTCCGGTCCTTGCTGAAACGGCTCGAAGAGCGGTTCGACGTCCTCTCGAGCGGTGCGCGTGATCTTCCGTCCCGTCAGCGGACACTGCACCGCGCCATCGGCTGGAGCTACGACCTGCTCCAGGACTCGGCCCGACTCTGTCTTCAGCGTTTAGCGGTCTTTGCCGGCGGCTTTACCGTCGAGGCGGCAGAAGCGGTGTGTGGCGGAAGGGGCAAGGAGTCCATCGATGTACTCGAGGCCCTCGACGATCTGGCCAACCACAGCCTGCTTCGGAGACGTGCCGATAGCGCCGAATCCAGGCTCCATCTGCTGGAGACAATCCGTACCTTCGCGCGCGAGAAACTGCTCGAGGCAGGTGACCTTGCCACCGCCCGGGCCGATCATGCTGCGTACTTCTGTGCGCTGGCCGAACGCGAGGAGCCAGCGCTTACCGGGAACGGTCAGCTGGCCAGCTCGGACCTCCTCGAGGCGGAGCACGACAACCTGCACATGGCCCTGCTCTTCGCAGCCGAAATGGAGGACGTCGAGCTGGGTCTCCGCTTGACCTCGGCACTCTGGAGGTTCTGGATCGTGCGCGGCCACGTCGACGAGGGGAGGCGATGGATCGAGCAGTTCCTCGAAATGCCTGCCGACGGGATCGACGCCCGCATCCGAGCCCGCGAGCTGCACGCAGCGGGAAGCCTGGCGCAGCACGCCGGTGACAATCACCGCGCGGCAGCATGGCTCGACGACGGCCTGAAGCTTTGGCGGGAGATCGGAGACGAGAAGGGGACCGCCGCGGCGCTCGTCGCCAGGGCATGGGTCGCCTGTGAGCTTAGCGACCTGGATACCGGTGAGAACCTCTCCCGTGAAGGCCTCGAGATCGCCCAGCGCCTCGGGGACCGACGCAGTACTGCACTGGCGCTCAACAACCTCGGCTGGGTTGCAATGTACCGCGGCGACGGCGAGCGCGCCCGTAACCTGCACAGACAGAGCCTCGACCTCCGCCGGGAGCTCGGTGACCGAAGAGGTATCGCGTTCGCGCTCGCCAACCTCGCCGATGCTCACCTACTCTGCAGTGAGTTTCCGAGAGCACTCGAGTCCGCGGAGGAGGCGCTACGTGAGGTGGAGCCGCTCAACGATCGGATGCTGCTCCCGTACGCGATGCAGGTCCTCAGTCGTGTCGCGCTCGCCCTCGGCGACGAGCAGCGCGGCCGCCGATTGCTCCTCGATGCACTACCGATCGCCCGCACCTGCGGGAACCGTTCGTTGGCCGCGGTTGGGGCGATGATGCTTGCAAAACTGCACCTGGATCGTGGCGCCGTCGGCGAAGCGGTCAGCCTCCTGGAGGAATCGCTCAGCACGTGGCGCGCCAACGACTTCCCCTGGGGCATCGCCCTGACGCTGATCCCACGAGGGAGGGCTTTCGAGCAGCAAGGGCTTCCCGTGGAGGCGAAAATGGCCTACGAAACGAGCCTCGAAATCCGCCGCCGCCTCCGCGACAGCCTTGGCGTCCAGGAATGCGAAGTCGCTCTCGAGCGCCTTCGCGCTGGTCTCACGCGGAGCGGCGGAGCGGAGCACGTCTCCTACGACGGTTGAGCATCCCGACCACAGCTTCGCGTCCATCCCCTGAGCGCCTACCAACGTTCAGGGTGGATCGGATGAACTATCGCTAGAACGCCGTCGATAAATCGCGCATCTCTGCGTTACGCTCCCTCGCGCCTTGACCTGCACGATTTCTCTTCGTCCTTCGCGCAGCCTGGTTTTCAGCAGCCTTCTAGTGCCCCTATCCAATCTCCGGAGGTAGAACTGATGGCGAATCAAGTTCGGTCCCTATTCAATGAAGCTTCCGCCTGTCTTGGCGTAACCGTCCTCCTGCTCGCCTTCGCCTCCGGAGCCGCCCAGCCACTCGGCGCCCAGGTGCCGGCGGCCGCAACCGAGGGACGCCAAATCGCTCTCGTCACCGGATCGACCGATGGTCTGGGCCGGGAGATCGCCCTGCGACTCGGCTCTTCCGGCGCGCACGTGATCGTCCATGGACGGAACTCCGAGCGCGGGAGGGACGTCGTGAGCGAGATCGAGAACAGCGGCGGCACGGCCCGCTTCATCCGCGCCGATCTCGCTTCGCTAGACGAGGTCCGCCAGATGGTTGCAACCGTCCTCGCCGATTACGATCATCTCGATTTGCTCGTCAACAACGCCGGCATCGGTCGTGGCCCCACCCGGCCGTTTACATGGCGACGAGCATGGTGCTGAATCGCGGCGGCACTCCACTGACCACCATCGACGAAGGCGCCGACGCGGTCGTGCACGTGATCACCTCGCCGGATGCCGGTACCGGCCAGTACTACAACCAGACCCGCCCCACCCAAGCCAACGAGCAGGCCTACGACCTGGAGGCCCGTGCTCGCCTCCGTGAGCTCAGTTTGCAGTTGACCGGACTGGAGTAGCCAATCCCAACACTGCCCGTGGGCGGCCCCGCGGGCAGTGTGGGTCCGACCAAGCTACCTCTCCCCCTGCCCTACAGGTGACCGCATCCGGTTGCCAATGCCGCCCGTCCCAATTTCCGCCGTCCGCAGCTTCGAGTGACGACATCGCAACGCGAGATGGAATAACTCTAAGTAGCCTATTGACATAGACTTAGGAATGGAACTTGCGTTTCTTGGCGGCGAACTTTGACGAGGAGGCAGCATGCAATTCTCAAAGCCCCGTCTGCGGCCGGCCCTACTTCTGGTAGCGATCCCGATGCTCGGATTGATTATATCGAGTACGTTCCTACTGGGCCGAATCCGGGCCGATGCGCCCTCTGCGCAACTGTCGGTGGACCTTTCGGAACGAAGCCTGGCGGTGATCGAGAACGGGGACGTGGTGCGGACCTATCCGGTCGCGGTCGGGACGGCGGCCCACCCGACGCCCACAGGCAACTTCCAGACGGGGCAGATCGTGTGGAACCCAGGATGGAACCCGCCGAACTCGGAGTGGGCGCGCGGCGAGAAGCCGCGGTCGCCCGGAGATCCGAAGAACCCCATGCGTGGCGTGAAGATCTACTTCAAGCCACCGGCCTACTTCATCCACGGGACGAACGCCCCGGCGTCGATTGGGTCCGCGGCGTCTCACGGCTGCATTCGGATGAGAGAGGGAGACGCGACGAGCCTCGCGAACTGGATCGAGAGCAACGGGGGTTCGGTATCAATCCGGATTCACGACTGAGCAGGTCGCCGCGCCGGTGAGGCGCGACGACTGCCGCAGGTTTTGGCCCCGATCGGTCGCGGGCACGGCGAGGGATGCCGAGCTCGCGGCGGTCGGGGTCGACGCCGTGGTCGTACGGCGCGGCGGCCGACGCGAGGCCCTTGCCGAGCGGGAACGATCCGAGTACCTTCCGCGCACCATGTTATCATTCGATAACCTTCCGACTCGGGAGCGCTCCCTCATGGCGGCGCTCGAGGTCGTCCGACAGCAGGGGCTACCGGAGCTGACGACGCGCGCAATCGCGCGGACGTCGGGGCTGACCCAGCCGGCGATCTACCGGTACTTCGCCCGGAAGGAGGAGTTGGTGAGCGAGGTGCTGGGAGAGATTCGAGGGCTCTTCTACGAGCGGCTCGAGGAGATTCCGGCGGAGCTGAGCGCCGAGGATCGCCTGATGCGGGCACTGGAAGCGTTTCGCGACTTCGCCGTTGAGGAGCCGAAGCTGTACGACGCGCTCTTTTTCCAGACGTCGGAGAGCGTGCCGGCCCCGCCGCCTATCGATCGGCAGCGGGGCGGAAACATCTTCGGTTTCCTGGTCGAGAGGGTATCGGAGTGTGCGCGCGAAGGTTTGGTGCGTCGAGAGGGACGGGTGGCTGCCGCACTTTCCCTGGCAGCGCACTCGCAGGGACTCGTTCTGCTCTATCGGCAGGGCCGATTCGGTTCGCGGGACCGATTCGCCGACTTCTATCGACGTTCGACGTCGACCCTTCTGCGCGGGCTACGATGAACGAGCGATCCGCTAAGGTGCTGTATCACCTCCGGATCTTCCGACTCGTGGCGCGTTCACGGTGAGTTCAGCCGTTGGGTCGCTTTTTGCCGCGGATCAGGGAGGGTTGTCGGCGAAGTGGTGGATCGCATATCTTGGCACGATGGGAGCGGTGCCCCGGCCGCCCATCTTTCCCGTTAGCCATTGTCGAGAGCCTGCTGGCTCCCCTGATCGGCGAGTCGAGGGCGATTCCGCAGAAGCTCCTCCGCGGAGCGCGGCTTTTCGGGTGAAACATCACGGCATTCCCGTTGTGGCCTCCCGAAGTTGGTGACCGATCGGCACGGCCGCGATGGCCCCATCCCGCCACGAATCACATTTTCGGAGATGACGCAGGACGGAGTTGCGATTCCCGATCGAGAGCGTCTTCGCGAGCTCATCCGAAGCGCATCGGAGCTTTTCGAGACGAAGCCGATTCGGGCGCGGGCGATCGCCGAAGAGGCGCGGGACATAGCGGAGCGTCTCGAAGACACCGGAGCGATCGCGACGGTCTATCTGGTTCTCGGAGGCAGTCGGCTAGCAGACGGGGCGTATGAGGAGGCGGAGTCCGAGCTACGGCGGTCGCTCGACATCGCCCAGGCGCTGGGGGACCGGCGGCTGATGGTGAAGGTTCTACGGCAGCTCCTGCGGTGTGCCTTTTATACCCGCAATCCGGACGCGGCGCTTCTGCGGGGGATGCAGGCGCTGCAGTTGTCGCGAGATGTCGACGACCGAGCGACGGAGGCGTTGACGCACAACGACCTCGGCCTCGTCTACGGTCGGCTGGGCGACTTCGAAGGGGCGCTCGAGCACCTGCTGGCGGGCCTGCGGATCCTTCAGCAGGACGCATCGTCGTCGGTTGGGAGTCTGCTGAACAACATCGGCAATGTGTACCTCGAGCTCGGCGACAACCGGGAGGCCCTGAACTTCTTCCAGCGGGCGCTGGACCCGTTGCGGGCGGAGGGAGCCGAACGGGCCGTGGGGATCGCACTGGGCAACGTCGGTCGTGCGAACACGGCACTGGGCAATCACGAAGAAGCGCTGACGGCATACGAGGAGAGCCTCGGGCGGCACAGAGAGAACCGAGACATGCCCTATGTCCCGCCGGCGTTGGCACGCCTCGCAACGGCTTTGGGTGCACTCGGGCAGGAAGAGGAGGCGCGGCGCGTGTTCGACGAAGCGCTCGCCATGGTTGCCAACCATCAGCATGGGGAGTTTGCCGACGAAGTCTATGCGGCCGAAGGCCGGTTCCACCTGGAACGCAACGAGTTGGACGGTGCGGTCTCGCGGCTTCGCCAAGCGCTCGATCTGATCCCGGCCGACGAATCGACGCGTCGGCTGTACGAGCTGCACGAGGCGTTGTCCGAGGGGTTGGAACGCAGGGGGGATTTGCAGGAAGCCCTCGAGCATTTCAAGGCGTATCACCGGATCTCGCAGGCGGTGGGCGACGGCTCGACGACGATCCGGATTCGCGGGCTGATGTTGCAGTTCGACGTGGAGCGAACGCGACAGCAGGAGGAGATCGTGCGTCTGCGCAACCTCGAGCTGCTTCGGGAGAATCAGAACCTGCAGGTTCGGCATGAGCAGCTGTCGGCCGAGAATCGACAGCTCCACCAGATCAGTATTGAAGATCCCCTTACCAGCCTCTACAACCGGAGGTACCTGGACCTGCAGCTCGGGGTTGAGGTCAGCCGCGCCCGGCGCTACAACCGCCCAATGTGTGTGGCCATGTGCGACGTCGATCACTTCAAGGAGATCAACGATCGGCACTCGCACTCGGTCGGCGACGACGTGTTGAGGACGATCGCGGTGCTCTTCGGCAAGACGGCCCGGGAAACGGACGTCGTCGTCCGTTTCGGCGGCGAGGAGTTTCTGCTGATCTTGACCGATACCGAAGTCGCTGGGGCGGAGTCACTCGCGCAGCGGATCCGATCCGTGGTGTCGTCCCACGACTGGTCGGAGCTCTCGGCGCACCTGCGCGTCACGTTGAGCATCGGCGTGGCCGAGCTGCAGGGAGGGATGGACAGCTCGGCCCTTCTCGCGGCAGCGGATGCGCGTCTCTATGCCGCGAAGCGCGCGGGTCGGGACTGCGTAGTGGCCTGACTCACTTGCCGGTCGTCCTTCCTATTCAGTCTGCATACAGCCCTTCTGCCTTGGTTGCCGAGAGCAGGATTCCCTTGATCAGCGCGGAGCTGAAGCCTTGGTGCTCCATCTCGTTGAGGCCGGCGATGGTGCAACCCCGCGGGGTGGTGACCTGGTCGATCTCCGACTCGGGATGGCGGCCCTGATCCAGGACGAGCATTGCCGCCCCCTTTGCCGTCTGGGCGGCGAGCAGGAGGGCCTCCTCGGGGTGGAAGCCGATCTCGATCCCCCCCTGCGAGGCAGCGCGAATGGAGCGCAGGAAGAAAGCGATGCCACAGGCGCAAAGGGCGGTCGCCGGGATCATCATGGTCTCCTCGATGACGAGCGTCCGGCCGACGATATCGAAGAGCTCGACTGCCTCGGGGAGGGCGGGATCGTCCGAGTGGGAGCTGGAGATACACGTCATCGACTGCCCGATCGAGACCGCGGTGTTCGGCATCGCCCTCACGATGGACGCCCGAGTGTCGAGCAACTCGCGGAGCTGACGGATCGAGACTCCCGAAGCGACGGAGATGATGCGGTGCTGGTCGGGGTCGATGGCTTCCCTGATCTCCTCGGCGAGATCGGCGACCTGCTGCGGCTGGACCGCCAGGATGACGGTGTTCGCGTCGCGGATCGCTTCCAGGTTGTCGGAGCCGACGAGGAAGCCAGCCTCGGCGAAGAAGGTGAGCTTGTCCGGGTTGCGGCGAGTGATTCGGATCCGATCAGCGGAACAGTAGCCCGATTCGACCCACCCCATTGCCAGCGCCCTTCCGAGGTTGCCGCCGCCCAGGATCGCTATCGTCCGGTTCCCTCGTTCCACGTCACTCATTTCAGGCCTCTTCCTCTGTGAGTTGTCCCGCATGTTTGGGGCGGGACGATCGTCCTTCATCACCGTTATCGGTCCGCCGCCGCGCTCGGCGGGCGGAGGGAGTCTGGGCGGCAGGGCGCGGATCTGGCTCGCCTCGAGGTCGAGCACCACGGCTGCCTTCCGACCCGCTGCGAGCGCGATCCCGCCATAGTCGGTGACCAGCTTCTGGGGGAAGTCCGTCACTGGAACCGAGCGAAAGCCGAGTTGGAGAAAGAGATTCTCTCGCATCGTAAACGCGAAGACCCGGCGAACACCTCGGGCGTGTGAGCGCAGTACGGCGGCCTGAACCAGCCGTCGTCCGATGCCGAGCCCGTGGTGGCCCTCCTCCACGGCGAGGGACGCGACCTCCGCGAGCGACGGGGAATGGATGCGGAGCGAGACGCAGCCGACTACGGCACCCTCCACCTCGGCGACGAGAAAGTTGCCGAGCTCGCGCTGAAGCTCGGCGGCCGAACGCGCGCGGACGAGCCTCAGGCGAACGAAGACCGCCAGGAGGTCAGCGATACGCCGAAGATCACCCTGGGTAGCCGCCCGCACCTCGACCTGCGAGGTGGAACTCCGTGAGGCGTCCGTGTGGATCTCAGCGCTGGCCAAGGCGATCCGGGGTACGTCAGGAACGTGCGGACCCTGGCGAAAATGCGAAAAAGAGCGACCCCCGCGGCTCAGCTGAGGTCGCCGCAGGGGCACGCTTCCCGGCTCGCATGCGGGTCTCGGTTCCGGGAAATGTTAGGAGTGGTTTAGCGGAGCGTCAAGACGAGCTCACAATCGGAAGGGACGGATCCACCTAGCCTTCCGGCTGGACCGCCGCTCCGTCCTCCAGCTGATCCGAGGGGAAGAGAACGACGGTCTCGTCCGGCTCGAGCCCGGAGAGCACCTCGGCCTCGGCTGCTCCGCGCTGACCGACCACGACCTCTCGCTGCACGGCCTCCCCTCCTTCGACAGCAAAGACCATCCACGCTTCGCCGACCTGGAAGAGGGCGCTGGTTGGGACCTTGACGACATCGACACCCTCCCAGACCACGATCCGGGTCTCCACCCGGTATCGATCACCGAGAGTTGGCGGCGGGTCGACCAAATCACCGACCACGTTCACCCGCTGTTCTTCCACACCGAGGGCCGAGACCTCCGTGAAGGCGGAGGGTTCGACACGGCGCACCTGGCCGAGGAGAGTCGTGCCGCCACCCCAGTCCTCGACACGGATCGGTGCGCCGGGCTGGATGCGAACCGCGTCGGTGGAGAGGACGTCGATCACAACTTCGAGGCCCGCGGCGTCACCGATGTCGACGAGCGGAGTACCCGCCGGCACAACGCGTTCGCTCCGCTCGTGAACCCGCAACACCCTTCCGGCCGCCGGCGCGGTTACGACAGCGCGTCCACCACTCCCTTCCTGATCGATGCCTACGACGGCTGCCCTGGCTGCGGCCAGCTCGCTGTTGGCCGCCTGGACCCGCGCCTGTGCCGCCTCGAACTGCTGTTCCGAGCGTGTAGCGTCCAACACAGCCTGTTCTCCGGCCTCGGCGCTCAGGCCTCCTGCGGCCACGATCTCCTGCACCCGCTGGGCGGATCGCTGCGCCTGCTGCATCGTCTCCCTCGCCTGCTCGAGTGCCGCCGTCGCCTCACCCACCCTCGCCTCGGCGGCAGCCACGCCCGCCTGTGCCTGCGAGAACGCCTGCGGGTCGAGCGGCGCGGGGCTGAGCCGTGCCACCTCGGCACCCGCAGCCACCGGATCGCCCTCCTGAACCGAAATCCTCTCGAGCCGACCGCTGATCGGTGCGGCGATCTCATATCGGTCGACCACTCGCGTGATCCCCTCGGCGTCGATCGTCGTCTCGAGCCGGCCACGGGTCACGCTGGCCGTGTCGACCGGAATCGGCGTAGGGCGGAAAGCGAACACCAGGAGCAGGAGGAAGACGACTCCGCCCACGGCCCACAGCAGACGGCGCCGAGAGCCGGGGTCGTCCCACCAGCGCCGTAACCTTCCAGGGGGCCAGCGCCGGGCGGTGCCCTTCCGGCCGGTCTCGCCGGGAGCCCCGTCCCGATCCCCGGTGCCCGTTCGCTGTCCCTCCCCGGTATCTACCGTCGTATGAGTGATCATTGCTACTCTCGCGTCTTGAGTACCTCGATCAGATCGAGCCGATTGAGCCGTCGTCGTACCAGCAGACCCGCGAAGAGAGCCGCCGAGATGGCCACGATCGCTGCGAACGCGTACGTCGAGCTCGTAACGACCAGAGGGATGCGATAGTTCTCGTTGGCAAACGCGCCCAGGATTGCTCGAACGAAGAAGAGGCCGATCAGGAACCCGATCGGGATTCCCAGGGCCGTGACCGTCGTCTGCTCGCCGAAGAGGATCACCGCGATCTCGCGTTTGGTGAACCCGAGCACCCGAAGGCTGGCGAGCTCTCGACCCCGCTCTGACAGGGCGATTCGCGCGCCGTTGTAAATCACTCCAACGGCGATCACACCGGCGAATAGGACCAGGATCGTCATCGACAAGAGCAGGTTCTGCTCCAGCTGAAACTCGAAGTTCTCGAGCACGTTCTCTCGGGCCGCGACACCAGCGATCGCAGGCATCCGCTTCAGTCGCTCGAAGATTTCTGTGCGCTGGCGCTCATCGACCCTCAGATAGGCCCCCGAAATGGTCGGAGCCTCTCTCATGAGGCGGTTGAGTGCACCGATCTCCATATAGGCGTTGAGGCCGAGTGTCTCTTCGACGACGCCGGCGACCGGCAACCTCCGCTCCGGCTGTCGGCCCTCGAGGATTTTTAGATGAAGGGTGTCCCCAACACTCACGCCGACGATGTCCGCTAGCATCCGGCTCAGGAGCACACCATCTTCGGCCACCTCATACCGGATGAGATCGGTGTCGAGGATGCGTCGAAGTTGGCTTCCGGAGCCCAGGCCGGTGAGCGCCAGCTGGCGGGACCGATGACCAGCATCGAGCCGGACGGGGACACTCCGGAAAACCTCTACGCGGGAGACGCCTTCGAGGTTGGCGAGATCGTGCCGCGCGGAGGCCTCCTTCGGCGTGTTGAAGAGGACGGTCAGATCCTCCCGTTGGATCGTTCGGAACTGGAGGTCCGCCATGTAGCTGACGGCGTCGAACATGAACGAGCCGACGAGCAGGATCGAGATTGCGAGGGCGACAGCGAGTGCGGAGAGTGCCGCACGCATCGGTTGGCGATCGAGAGACCGAATGATCATCCGACCGATGGGCGAAAGGATCCGCCCGATACCCGACCGCTCGATGAGGCCGGGCCGAAAGTGAGTGGGCGCCTCGGGTCGCATCGCCTCGGCAGGCGGTAATCGTACGGCGGAGCGAACGGCTGAGAGTGCCCCGAGAACGGCTGCGCCGGCGCTGACGGCAATCGCCATTGCGACCAGGAACCAGCTCACCCGGTAATAGAGCTGCGGAAATTGGAAGAAGTCCCTGTACAGCTCCAGTAGAAGGCGCCCCAACCAGGTACCGACCCCGGTACCGACGAGCGCGCCGATCACCACCGCGACGAGCGCGAAGTGTAGGAAGTGTCGCCCGATCTCGATGTTCGAGTACCCGAATGCCTTCAACACCGCGATTTGCTCGCGCTGGGTGCGAACCAGGCGAGAGAGGACGATGTGGAGGAGAAAAGCGGCGACGGCCAGGAAGATCGCGGGGATCACGGTCCCACTGATGCGGTTCGATTCGAGCTCGTCGGTGAGGATCCGGTGCGAGAGCTGACGATCCCTGTCGTAGGCTCCGAGCGAACCGTAGCCCTCGAGGAAGCGGTCGAGCTCGTCGATCACGGCGTCCGGATTCGCCCCTCGGGCGAGCCTCACAGCGATGTCGTTGAAGGAACCGGTCATCCCCGCGGCAGCTGCCAGAGCGGTCCGATCCATCCAGAGGATGCCGAAGCGCCGATTGTCGGGAAAGATCTGACCGGCGCTGACTTCGTAGACGTACTCGGGGGACATCCCGATCCCGACGATCCGCAACCGCTCCCACCGCCCGTTGACCACGGCCCCGATGGTAGCGCCGAGCTCGAGCGAGTTCGCGTTGCTGAATGCGGAGCTGATGACGACCTCGTCGCCGCGGTTCGCCTCAGGAAACCGCCCTTCCACGAGATGAACCCGGTTGAGCCGCGGACCTCCGGGAGGGATCGAAACGAGCCGTCCCTGCGCCGGCTCGTCCAGGCCGGGGACGTCGAGATTGACCTCGAGCACGACCCGTGGATCGACCGCCGCGACGCCCTCGATCTCACCGAGTCGCGCCGCCAGCGAAGTGGGTGCCCTGACCAGGGAAGCGAACAGGTCGGCGAACTGGTACTGCCGATAGTACGCGATCTGCGATGCAGCGAGGGATTCGCTCGTGCTGCGCATCATCACGACGGTCATGATGCCGCACGCGACCACCAGCGCAATGGAGATCATCTGCCCCCTGGCCCGCCACGCCTCCCGAAGCAGTTTCCGGTTCAGGGCAGTGACCCTCATGACGTCACCATTCGATCTCCTCAGGGGCCGCTGGCTGATCGTTCCGGTAGACGTCGGCGATCGTCCCGTCATGGAGGCGCACGACCCGATCAGCCATCGCGGCGATCGGAGCGTTGTGGGTGATCACGGCGGTGGCCGTGCCGAGCTGTTGGTTGACATCCTTCAGGACCTTCAGCACGAGCTGACCGGTACTCGAATCGAGGGCGCCGGTCGGCTCGTCGCAGAGAAGGACGTCGGGCTGCTTGGCAATCGCTCTGGCGATGGCGACGCGCTGTTGCTCACCACCCGAAAGCTGGGCTGGGAAGTGGTCTATGCGAGGACCCAGGCCAACCAGCTCGAGGGCTTCCTCCGGCCGTATCGGGTCGCGCGCGATATCGGTCACGAGCGCTACGTTCTCGCGTGCCGTCAGGCTTGGGATCAGATTGTAGAACTGGAAAACGAAGCCGACATGGTCACGCCGATAGCGGGTAAGCTCGGCATCATCGGCGGCCGTGAGATCCTGGTTGAGGAACTGGACTGTGCCGGAGGTGGGGATGTCCAGGCCGCCCAGGATGTTGAGCAGGGTGGACTTCCCGCTCCCGGATGCGCCCAGCAAGACGAGTAGCTCGCCACGCTCCAGATCGAAGTCGATACCTCGAAGTGCCCGAACTTCGACCTCGCCCATGTGGTAGACCTTCGTGAGGTTACGCGCCTCGAAGATCTGGGATCCTTCAACCCCTGGTGACCGACCGGTCAGACGATCAGGCTGACGGAGGTTCGCCATTTCACATGGTCTTGTACGCGGGACCGCTCCCTCCTTCCCGAGGCAACCAACGAGGGCCGAGCACGTCCGTCGCCTTGCAATCGATACAGTTCGGAGCGTTCACAACGAGCCGGTCGCCGTTCTTTTCATACACGGCCGCCGGGCACATGTGCTGATAGAGCTCGGCGACGTCACCCGGAACGTCCTCACCAACGACGAGGTGGGGTGGGATGTCGTCCCGGGTCTGGTTACCAGACTTGAAGACCGCATCGACCTTGCTGAACGTCAGCCTTCCGTCGGGAGTGAACGGAGTGTACGAGACCACCTCCTTGGGAACTGCCGCGTCCGGGGCCATATCGATCTTGCCACCTGGAACATTGCCGCCGGTCAGGGTCATCACCGCGGCTTTCGCACCGCCAACGAAGAGGCCGTCCTTGAAGGCGAGGCGCATGTTGCGGGTCCGGTGCAAGTCGGCGCTGACATAGCTCTCGTTGACCATCCAATCGTACGCGGACAGCGAGGCGCCGGACAAATCTCCCTTTTTCAGGGCATCAAACAGGGCTCGCGCGGCGAAGATCCCTGTCTGCATCGCGTAGTGGATGCCCTTGAGGGAAGGGACGTCCACGTAGCCGGCCGCATCACCGACGATCAGGACCCCGTCGCCACATCGGCGTCGGGGAAGGGAGTAGTAGCCGCCCTCGGGGATCGTCTTCGCGCCCCACTCGAGCATCTCGCCTCCCTCCAGGTACTCTCGGAAGAGGGGGTGGAGCTTCATCCGCTGCAAGAGCTCGTGAACGTCGAGGGTCGTGCTATGATGATCGAGCCCGACGACGAGGCCTACTGCGACGAGGTTCGCCCCGAGCGGGTACAGGAAGCTCCCCCCGAACGCATGCGTGGGAAGCGGCCACCCCAGCGTGTGCACGATGGAGTCGAGAGGCTTGCGCGTCTCCCAGACCTCCTTGACACCCAGCGCGAAGATCTGCGGGTTCTCGGATCCGATCCCCTGCGCCTTCAGGTAGGCCTGGGTGAGCGGCCCGCGAGTTCCTTCGGCGAGGATCACGGCCTTGGCCGTCAGATCCGTCCCGGGCTCATGCCGAGGGCCGGGTGCACCCGAGCGGTCGAGCCCAACCGCAGTCGTCCGAACGCCGATCGCACGGTCCCCGTCGACCAGCAGCGACTCGGCCGGGAACCCGGGAAGGATGTTCACTCCCAGCCCCTCTGCCTTCTCTCCGAGCCACCGACAGACCTCCGAAATAGAGGCGGTATAGAAGCCGGCGTTCTGCATCGTCGGCGGAGTCGGGATCGGAATGGCACGTGATTCGGTCAGCAACATCACCCGCTCCTTCGTCACGGGCTGCCGGAAGGGGAAGTCCGAATCCGAGAGGTCGGGGAAGAGTTCTCGGAACGCCCGTGGGTTGATGACCGCACCCGACAGATTGTGCTCGCCGAGACCGGCGGCCTTCTCGAGCACGGCGATCTGCAGATCGCCCAGGTCGCCACCGCTCTCGTCATCCTTCCGTGCCAGCCGGCCCAGCTCGATCGCCGCCGCCAATCCCGCCGGGCCACCACCCACGATGATCACGTCCATCTCGATCGCTTCGGGGTCGGGAAGGTCCGGCAAGATCAGCCTGCTCTGCGGGAGCTCGGGCTGGTGTCGGGCCGGGATGATGGTCAGGGCCATAAAGCAGCGTTGGTATCAGAATCCTGCTCGGAGTGCTCCGACTTGAGAACCCTCCAGATCCGGGCGGGGGCCTGGGGCTCCAGGCGGACGTGCTGGTGTGAACCGCGCCATCGGTGTCGGCCTCCTTCGAGCAGTTCCTCCGCCTCCCACCTCTCATCCTCCCTCACGTCCACTACGTTCATGGGGAAGAAGAGCGTTACATCGTGCGCCTGAAAAGGATCGAGGCTGACCGCGACGAACAGTAGGTTGCTTCCGTCGGGCGTGCTCTTCTCGTAGAAGAGCACCTGATCGCTACTGCACAGGTGGAACTGAAGGTTGTCGGATTCCTGCAGCGCGGGGTTGGCGCGCCGGAGCTGGTTGAGCCGTCGGATGTAGTCTCGGATGTTGCCGGGGCGATCCCAGTCCCACGCCTTGATCTCGTACTTCTCTGAGTTGAGATACTCCTCCTTTCCGGAGATCGCCTCTGCCTCGCAGAGCTCGAAGCCGTTGTACACGCCATAGAGGGAAGACAGCGTAGCGGCCAGCACAGCCCGGATCATGAATGCGGGCCGTCCCCCCTCGTGCAGGAACTCCGGGTTGATGTCGGGCGTGTTGACGAAGAGATTCCCGCGATAGTACTCCCGCATCTCACTGCGGGTGAGCTCGGTAAAGTACTCTTCCAGCTCGGCCTTGAAGTTGCGCCAGGTGAAGTACGTGTAGGACTGGGTGAAGCCCGCCTTCGCGAGCACCTTCATCATCTTCGGCCGCGTGAACGCCTCGGAGAGGAAGATCACATCCGGGTGCTCGCTCTGCACGTCTCGTATCATCCACTCCCAGAACTGCACAGGTTTCGTGTGGGGGTTGTCGACACGGAAGGCCTTCACGCCCTGCTCGACCCAGAAGAGGATGACCGATTTCCACTCCTCCCACTGCTCCCCGAAATCGTCCCCGTAAAAGTTCAGCGGGTAGATGTCCTGATACTTCTTGGGCGGGTTCTCCGCATACTTGACGGTGCCATCGGGTCTAACGAAGAACCAGTTCGGATGCTCGCCGACGTACGGATGGTCCGGTGAAACCTGGATGGCGTAGTCGAGAGCGATCTCCAGCGTGTGCTCCCGCGCGGCGGCGACCAGTCGCCGGAAGTCCTCCAGGGTGCCGAGCTCGGGGTGCACGGCCTTGTGTCCCCCCTCCTCTGAGCCAATCGCGTAAGGGGATCCGGGCTCGTCCGGCCCCGCCGCCAGCGCATTGTTTTTCCCCTTCCGATGGGTCCTGCCGATGGGATGAATCGGCGGAAAATACAGCACGTCGAAGCCCATATCGCGGATCTCGGGCAACTTCCGGATGACGTCTTCGAACGTGCCGTGGCGGGAGGGGTCGTCGGACATCGAACGGGGGAAGATCTCGTACCAGGCCGCGAAGCGGGCCGCAACCCGGTCGACCTGGAGGGGGAGGGTCCGGTCGTACTCGGTGAGGTCGTGGCGGTCGGGATACGCCTCCATCAGGGAAATGAGCTCGTCCGACGTGGCAGCGGCCACCCGTTGGTGGACCGGCCCATCGGATCGCAACTCCCGGAGTATGGTCTCGAGCCTTGCGCGATCGCCTGGGTCCGCCCGGTCGGCTGCCTCCTCGACCAGACGCGCCCCCTCGAGGAGTTCACTGGCAATGTCCTGGCCGGCGTCGTACTTCTTGCGGAGATCGGAGGCCCAGCTACCAAACCAATCGGTCCACGCGACGATCGTGTACAGGTATCGGGCATTCCGCTCGAGCAAAAAGCGGCCACTCCATCGATCGTTGTCGACGAAGTGCATGGGCGCCTCGCGCCAGTCACCTTCGTCTTCGACCCGATACCGCACGGCCGCGTCGATCGCGTCATAGCCGTCCTTGAAGATGTCCGCCGAGACCTCGAGCCTGTCGCCCACTTCGCGCTTGACAGCGTACCTGCCACAGTCCAGCTCCGGATAGACTCTCTCGATGACGATTCGGCGACTGGCGTCGAAGCGATCGGTCATCGGTCCCTTGTGAGGGAATCGAGGGCGGGAAGTCCCGACGCTCGACCAGTGGCCGCGAGGGGCGAGTCGGGCAGAACGGCCATTCGCCGCTGGAACCGCGGAAACGGGGTCACGATCTTCGAGCCTCCTATTGTCATCGCGGATCGATTCGTCGCAGCACTGTGACCGATCGACCTTCGAGTCGCAACTCGGCCAAGCCCGTCCAGATTGCCGACCCCTGCTCGGCCGAGTCGTCACTGGTGGTCAGCACGAGCTCCCAGGTCACCTCGGGATCGGATTGTTGGAGGGTGAAATGGTTCGGCCGGGGGTCGCCGTTGAAAAGGATGAGGAAGGTGTCGTCTCGGACGCGTTCACCGTACTCGTCCCACTCGAGCATTGCGTCCCCTCCCAGACGCATCCCGAAGCAGCGGGTGAACCCACTGTTCCACTGCTCTTCGGTCATCTCCCGGCCGTCAGGCCGGAGCCAGGTGATGTCCTCCAGTTCCGATCCACGGATGCGGCGGCCCTGGAAGAAGTGGCGACGGTGCAGCACCGGGTGCCGATGCCGCAACGCCGCGACCCGTCGCGCGAAGGCGAGCATCGCGCGATCCCGCTCGGAGAGGTCCCATTTCACCCACGAGATCTCGTTGTCCTGCGCGTAGGCGTTGTTGTTTCCCTTCTGCGTCCTGCCCATCTCGTCTCCGCTACTGATCATCGGTACGCCCTGCGAAAGCAGTAGGGTCGCCATGAAGTTTCGTTTCTGTTTCTCGCGCTGCCGCACGATCTCGGGATCGTCGGTAGGCCCGTCCACACCGAAGTTGTAGCTGAGGTTGTGGTTCTCGCCGTCCCGATTGTCCTCACCGTTCGCTTCGTTCCGCTTCGTTCCGTAGGAGACGAGATCGTTGAGCGTGAACCCATCGTGAGCGGTCACGAAGTTGATGCTCGCGTGGGGGCGCCGCCCATCTCGTTCGTACAGGTCGCTGGACCCCGTCAGTCGGAACCCGAGCTCCGCGATGGTGCCGGGATCCCCCCGCCAAAAGGCACGAACCGTGTCGCGATAGCGACCGTTCCACTCAGCCCAGAGGATCGGAAAGTTGCCCACCTGGTATCCTCCCGGCCCAACGTCCCAGGGCTCGGCGATCAGCTTGACCCGCGAGAGAACGGGGTCCTGGTGGATGATGTCGAAGAAGGCGGAGAGCCGGTTCACGTCGTGGAGCTCTCGAGCGAGCGTCGAGGCGAGGTCGAACCTGAAACCGTCGACGTGCATCTCCTGCACCCAGTAGCGCAGGGAATCCATCACCAGCTTCAACGTCTGTGGATGCAGCATGTTCAGGGAGTTGCCGCATCCGGTGTAGTCCATGTAGAACCGTGGGTTCTCGGGGACCAGGCGATAGTACGTCGTATTGTCGATGCCCCGGAAAGACAACGTCGGGCCAAGGTGGTTACCCTCGGCCGTATGGTTGTACACGACGTCCAGGATCACCTCGATGTCCGCCTCATGCAGCCGCCGGACCATCTCCTTGAACTCCCTGACCTGCTCGTGGTGCTCTCGGGCGAAAGCGTATCGTCCGGCGGGCGCGAAGTAGTTGATGTTGTTGTATCCCCAATAGTTCAGCATCCCCTTCCGCACCAGGAAGAGGTCGTCGAGGATCTCGTGGACGGGCAGGAGCTCGAGTGCAGTCACCCCGAGCGACTTCAGATGCTCGATCACGGCCGGTTGAGAGACGGCCGCGTAGGTCCCGCGCAGTTCCCCCGGGATTCCGGGATGCAGCATCGTCAGGCCCTTCACGTGGGCCTCGTAGATCACCGTGCGGTGCCAGGGGATCCGGGGAGGCTTGTCGCCCCGCCAGTCGAAGCGCCGATCGATCACGACTGCCTTCGGAACGCCCGCGGCATCGTTCGCGTCATCCAGAACCCAGTCTTCGCCCGGTTGGTCGAACGGGTACCCGAACGGGTGGTGGTCGTAGTTCACCCGCCCGGCCAGTGCATGAGCGTACGGATCGATGAGCAGTTTGAAGGGATTGAAGCGCAGCCCGCGTTTGAGCTCATACGGACCGTGCACGCGATAGCCATAGAGCTGACCGGGCCCCACCCCAGGCAGGTAGCCGTGCCACACGTAAGCGGTCCGCTCCGGCAGCCGAAAGCAATGACTCGCCTGGGCTGCCTGCGGGGAGTCGAAGAGGCAGAGCTCCACCTCGGTCGCCTTCTCAGAGTAGAGGGCGAAGTTCGTTCCCTCCCCGTCCCAGGAAGAACCGAGAGGATAGGGGACGCCTGGCCACACCCTCACGCCGCCCTCCGGGGGCCGGGCTCCTGGCATGCGTCGATCCGCCGGGCCAGGGCCCGCCATCGATCCATCGTCATCTATTCGAGAAGGCTGTTGATAAGCAGGCTGAGAACGTCGCAGTCCGAGTGGTCGATGGGGACTCATTGCAGGTGCAGACCGATGAGCGCCGTCGGCCGCTCGCCTGCTTCTTGCAACTCCCGAACCGTCCGGTGTATTCTGGGCGACCTCGGCGCTCTCGCGCCACGTCCACTCCGCGTCGTCGTTCCCAGCTTCCGCAGATGCAGACGAACTCAAGCGATCCGGCTCGGCCGCGAGCCCCACTCGCCACGTATCGTCTCCAGCTCAACCTAGACTTCACCTTTCGCGACGCCACCGCGCTCGTCCCGTACCTACGGGATCTCGGCGTCAGCGATCTCTACGCATCTCCCTACCTGAAAGCAAGGCCGGGGAGCCTCCACGGGTACGACATCTCCGATCACCGGAGCCTGAATTCCGAAGTCGGCTCGTCGGAGGATCACGACGCGCTGACCGGAGCGCTTCGCGACGCAGGAATGGGTCACCTGCTCGATCTCGTCCCCAACCATATGGGCGTCGAGGAGCCCAGCAATCGCTGGTGGATGGACGTTCTGGAGAACGGCCCCAGCTCGCCGTACGCACCCTACTTCGACGTCGAGTGGAACCCGCAGAAACCCGAGCTGATCGGGAAGATTCTGCTGCCTGTCCTCGGCGACCAGTTCGGCACCATCCTGGAACAGGGAGAGCTACGTCTCCGCTTCACGGATGGCCGGTTTCGTATCCTCTACCACGAGCAGGAGTTCCCGGTTTCCTCACGTTCGTCGTCCCTGATCCTGCGGACGGTGCTGTCGGAGCTTCGCGAACACGCGCCCCATGACGAGCTTGCGGTCGCCGAGCTGGAAAGCATTGTCACCGCCCTCGAGCACTTGCCTCCCCGGGATCGATCGGATGAGGCAAGCATCTCGGAGCGCAGACGGGAGAGCATCGTGAGCCGTCGGCGCCTGTTGGCGCTGTACGGGTCCTCGTCAGGCTTTCGGGCAGCGCTGGAGAGGACCATCGCGGAGTACAACGGCACGGTCGGGGACCCCAGTTCGTTCGACAAGCTCGAGCGCGTGCTGGACGATCAAGCGTACCGCCTCGCCTATTGGCGTGTCGCGGTCGAGGAGATCAACTACCGCCGATTCGTCGATATCAACAACCTCGCCGGGATCCGGGTCGAACGGAGTGACGTCTTCGACGCCACCCACAGCCTGATCCTCCAGTTCGTCGCCGAACGTAAGGTGACCGGGCTCCGCATCGACCATCCGGACGGGCTCTTCGATCCGCGCGCATACCTGGAACGCCTACAGGCCGAGGTTTCGAGCCGAATCGGAGGCAAACCATTCTACGTCGTAGTTGAGAAGATCCTCACTGGCGAGGAACGCGTTCCGGAAAAGTGGCCCGTCGCAGGCACGGTCGGCTATGACTTCCTGAACCGCGTGAACGGGCTGTACATAGCCCATGAGAACGAGCGCGCGATCACGGAGGTCTACGAACGCTTCACGGGGGATCGTATCGACTTCAACGATCTCGCCTACCACAAGAAGAAGTTGATCCTGAGGGTGGCGCTGGCGAGCGAGCTGAACGTGCTCGGGCACCTGCTCAATCGCATCTCGGAGAAGATCCGCCGCTCCCGGGACTTCACCCGCGGCAGCCTCACCGACGCGCTGCGCGAAACGATCGCCTGCCTTCCGGTCTATCGGACCTATATCGAAGCGATCGCAGGGCACGTTGGACCGATGGACGCGGAGTACGTGGAACATGCCATCCGCGATGCAATCCGCCGTAACCGCACGACGAGCCCGAGCATTTTCGGCTTCATCCAGAACATCCTGCTGCTGCGTTGGCCGGGCGACCTCGACGCGGAGGTGCGCGAAGAACACGCCCTCTTCGTGATGAAGTTCCAGCAGCTGACCGGGCCCGTGATGGCGAAGGGTGTCGAGGACACGAGCTTCTACATCTACAACCGGCTCATCTCGCTGAACGAGGTGGGGGGCGAAACCGTTCGCTTCGGAGTCCGGCCTCCGGATCTCCACCGGTGGCTCGAGGAGCGGGTCCGCGCCTGGCCGCTCGGGATGAACAGCTCCTCGACGCACGATACCAAGCGCAGCGAAGACGTGAGGGCGCGGATCAACGTGCTGTCCGAGATGCCGGGCGAATGGGAAGAACGGGTGCGGCAGTGGGCGGAGATGAACGCCAAGCACAAGGTAGTCGTCGATGGCGATCCGGTCCCTGACGCCAACGTCGAATACCTCTTCTATCAAACGCTGATCGGCACGTGGCCCATCCCGCCATCCGACGAGCGAACCCTACTTCGGTTTCGCGAACGGATTCAACAGTACATGGAGAAAGCGACGCGAGAAGCGAAGCTACACACCAGTTGGATCACACCGAACGAGGCCTACGATGCCGCCCTCCAGGACTTCATCGGACGCGTCCTCGACTTCACTGCGGGCTGGGAGGACCGAGGCGGCTTTCTGGCCGACCTGGCGGAGTTTCAGCGAACGACCTCCGAATGCGGGATGGTCAACAGCCTCTCCCAGACCTTGCTGAAGCTGACTGCTCCCGGCGTGCCCGATCTGTTTCAGGGACAGGAGCTCTGGGACCTGAGCCTGGTCGATCCCGACAATCGGCAACCCGTCGACTATGAGAGACGGAGGTCGTTGTTGGAGGAGCTGATGACGCGTCGACGCAGTGTGGAATCGCGGGCGGAGCTCGCTCGGGAGCTCGTCGACAGCTGGGCCGATGGACGGATCAAGTTACTGCTAACGCACGTCGCGCTCGAGTTGCGCCGCGAACGTGCGCCGATCTTCCTCGAGGGCGATTACATCCCGCTGGACGCCGAAGGTGAGCGGGCAGAACACCTCTTCGCGTTCGCGAGGCGCCATCCGAGCGGCGCGATCGTGGCGGCTCTGCCGAGACTACCCCTTACGTTTCGGAACACCGCCGGCGTCAACGTGACCGAAGCCCGCGGGTGGGGCGATACCCGGTTGATCGGGCCAGCGGACGTACTCGCCGGTGCCTGGCGCAACAGCTTCACCGGCCGCGACATCCGCCTGAGCTCCAGCAGCGGGCGCGCGACCCTGAGCGCAGGCGACCTCCTCGGCGGCTTCCCCGTCGGGCTCCTCGTGAGAATGGTGAATAGTGAATAGTGAATGGTGAAGGCGCGGTTTTACACCTTTTCTCTATTCACCATTCTCTATTCACCACTCTCTATTCACGAGAGCTGGGCCTGAACGCGCTCTGCCAGGCCTAGATCCAGCCCGCCTGCGTTCGCAACCTCGGACGAATCCGCGTTCCGCAGCTCCCAAACGTTCGCGTAGCGCTCCAACAGGGCATTTCTCCGCTGCGGCCCGACGCCCTTAATGGTTCCGAGCGCGATGTCGAGCCGCTCCTTTTCGAGTGCCAACCCGATTTCGTCGCGATCGTTCACATTGTGGCCGCGACTGCGAAGGGACTCCAAGAAGTTCAGCCAGTCGTCATGCCCCCAGCCGGAAGGTCGAGCCGACGCGAAATCCCTTAGGTCCTGCCGAATGTCGGGCGTGCCGCTGGACGGCGCCGCGATGGCGTCTGCCGGTCCGCGACCGGTCTTTGGCGGCTGTCGATCGATACCCGTCGCGGCTGCCCTCCTGCCCCTCGTAGCTGCCGCACTCGCGGCGTCGGCCGTCGGCGCTCGACGCCTCGGCGGGGCCGGCTCTGTTCCGCTCGTCGCCTTGGCTGACCTCGCCCTTGCCGAAGCCTTGCGGGCCTGGCCGGCCGCCGGCGCCGATTTCACCTCCGCGATATCGAGCTCGTTCTCTGCCATGGAAGATACCTCTCCTTTCTGACGTGAATTGACGAACGGCTCAGGAACCCATCGCCCCCGGGTCGTGCTTCAGCACGAGCACCGCGAGCGGGGGCAGGAGCAGACGGAGCGACTGTGGGTGTGAGTGGCTTCCGAGCGGTTCCGTCTCCACCCACCCAGCATTGCCGAGGTTGCTACCACCGTAGATCTCAGCGTCGCTGTTCAGCACTTCCCTGTAGCGGCCCCCTTTGGGGACCCCGACCTGGTACCCGGGCCGGGGCACGGGCGTGAAGTTGCAGAGAATCACGAGGTTATCACCGTCTTTCGCAATCCGGCGGAAGATGATGACGCTGTTCTCGACATCGTGGAAATCGATCCACTGAAACCCCTCGTAAGTGACGTCCTGCTCCCAAAGAGCGGGCTCACGCCGGTAGACGTTGTTCAGGTCCCGGATCCAGCGTTGCGCCCCCTGATGAAGAGGCCGCTCGAGGAGCCACCAGTCGAGAGGGCTACCTTCGTGCCACTCCCTCCATTGACCCAGCTCAGTTCCCATGAACAGCAGCTGCTTGCCCGGATGGGACCACATGAAGCCGAGCGCGAGCCGAAGGTTGGCGAACTTCTGCCATTCGTCGCCAGGCATCTTGTCGAGCAGCGATCGCTTGCCGTGGACGACTTCGTCATGCGAGATGGGCAGGATGAAGTATTCGCTGAAGGCGTACATCAGCGAGAAGGTCAGCAACCCGAAGTGGTACTTGCGGTAGATGGGCTCGTGCTCGATGAAGCGTAGGAAGTCGTTCATCCACCCCATGTTCCACTTGAAGTGGAAGCCCAGTCCACCGCCGGTCACCGACTTGGTCACCCCTGGCCACGCCGTGGACTCTTCGGCGACCATCAGCGCGCCGGGGAAGAGCTCCCGCACTGACGAGCTGAGCTGGCGGAAGAACTCGATCGACTCGAGGTTCTCACGGCCGCCGTAGCGGTTGGGCAACCACTCACCTTCCTCACGCGAGTAGTCGAGATAGAGCATCGATGCGACTGCATCGACCCGCAACCCGTCGACGTGGAACTCGTCCAGCCAGTAGATCGCATTGGCCATGAGGAAGTTGCGGACCTCGTTGCGGCCGTAGTTGAAGATCATCGTACCCCAATCGGGGTGTTCCCCCATGCGGGGGTCGAGGTGCTCGTAGAGCGCTGTACCGTCGAAACGAGAGAGCCCCGCGGCGTCCTTGGGGAAGTGCGCCGGTACCCAGTCGAGTAGCACGCCGATTCCGTGCTTGTGCAGTCGATCGATCAGGTGCTTGAAGTCGTCCGGCGATCCATAACGGCTAGTCGGGGCATAGTAGCCAATGACCTGGTATCCCCAGGACGGGTCGTAGGGATGCTCCATGACCGGCAGGAACTCGACGTGGGTGAAGCCGAGGTCCGAGACGTAGGCGGGGAGCTCATCGGCGAGCTCGCGGTAGGTCATCGGCCGGTCCTCACGCCAGCGCCAGGAGCCGAGGTGCACCTCATAGATCGACATCGGCTCGAGTGCCGCATTCGACGCCTTCCTGCGTTCCATCCAGTCCTCGTCATCCCAGTCGAATTCCCCCAGTGCGTGAACGACGGAGGCCGTGGCTGGACGAACCTCCGTCGCGAAGCCGACCGGGTCAGCCTTTACGAAAAGGGGGCCAGATCTCGGTTTGATCTCGTACTTGTAAAGGGTTCCCAAGGAGAGCTCTGGGATGAAGATCTCCCAGATGCCTGCGCCCGGGTGCAGGCGCATGGGATGGCGGCGACCGTCCCAGTGGTTGAAGTCGCCCACGACGCTGACGCGCAGGGCATTCGGAGCCCACACGCCAAAGCGGACGCCCGGAACCCCGTCGACCGTCATTGGATGCGCGCCGAGCTTTCGATAGAGAAGGAGATCCTTCCCCTCGCCGAGGAGGTGCAGGTCGAGCTCCCCGAGAGTGGATGGAAATGAGTACGGATCGGCGAAGGCCAACTCTCCTCCGCTCGGCCACTTCGCTTTCAGCCGATACGGAAGGCCGCCATCATCCGGAAAGCGAGCCTCGAAGAACCCGGTCTCATCGAGCCGATCCATTCGGGTTGCCTTCCCGTTCCGGCTATCGATGACCTCGACCTCCTCGGCATCCGGCACGAACGTGCGCACGACCGTCACCGGCCCGTCGGGAAGCATCGCTCGATGCTTTCCCAGCACTGAAAAGGGATTGGAATGCTCACCGTGAACGATCAGCTGGATGTCCTTCTGTGAGGTTGCCGACGCCATCAGGGTCCCGTGACGAGTTGAGATGAGCCCGCGAGGAAGCCCCCGTGCGCGGGCTTAGGGAACGCGCAAGGAATGTGCGCGGTGCCGCGGCCGGGCGGCCGAGGGGGCTGCCAGATACCGGTTACCGATTGATATGATTGCGGTTACGCGCGGATTGACCGCCGCCAGAGGACGAACCGGCAGCTGGCAAGGGGAACGGGTGCGTACCAGCCGCCGAGGCCGACATCCCAAAACGGCGGCCGCCCTGGCGCTATGACGATTGGGAGTAGGGGGCGCCCGCCACCTGCACCAGCTTCGCTTCGATCGAGGCCAGGAGGTCGCGGAACGGAAGAACGAACTTCTCGACGCCTCCGCGCTGGAGCTCTCGCGTTACGTCATCGAGATCGATGCCCGCCTCCTGGATTGCGCGCAGGTCACGACGCGCCGCATCGACGTCATGGTCGATGCGGCGGCGTGCCTCGCCATGGTCGGCGAAGGCCTCGAGGGTCGCGAGAGGCATGGTATTGACGGTGTCCGGCCCGATCAGCTCCTCGACGTAGAGCACGTCTCGATAGGAGGGGTTCTTGGTCGAAGTGCTCGCCCAAAGTGGCCGCTGGACGTGTGCCCCTTTCTCGCGGAGCGATGCGAACCGCTGCCCCCCGAAGATCAAGGTGAAGTGCTGGTAGGCAAGCTTGGCGTTGGCGACGGCCGCTCGTCCGCGTAGCGCGAGAATGTCCGCAGCCGCCTTCTCATCCAGCGACTGCTCCGCCCGCCGCTCGAGCGCCGCATCGACCGAGGTGTCCACGCGAGAAACGAAGAACGACGCCACCGAGGCGAGGTGAGCCAGCGGGAGGCCACGCTCTGCCCGTCGCTCGAGCGCCTTCAGGTATCTCTCCATCACCTTCTCGTAGCCGCCGAGCGAGAAGAGCAGGGTGACGTTGACGTTGATCCCTTCGAAGAGCGCCTCCTCGATGGCGGGCAGTCCTGCTGCCGTCCCCGGAATCTTGATCATGACGTTGGGGCGGTCGACGGCCGTCCAAAGCCGCCGAGCCTCCTCGAGCGAGCCCTGCGTGTCGTGCGCAAGCTCCGGCGACACCTCGAGGGAGACGAACCCATCGCCTCCGCCGGTTTCGTCGTAGAGCCCCCGAAAGAGATCCGCCGCACGCCGTATATCGTCGATGGCGAGCGTTTCGTACGCAACGATCGGTTCGATTCCCTCGGCCGCGAGGGTGGCGAGGACGTCGTCGTAGTCATCGCTCCGACCAATGGCCTGCTCGAAGATGGCGGGGTTCGACGTCACGCCCCGGACGGCGTCCTCGCGAATGAGCCGCTCGAGTTCGCCGTTGTCCAGGATCCCTTTGCGAATGTAGTCGAGCCACACGCTCTGCCCGAGCTCCGTCAACCCCCACAGAGGGCCGGATTTCGCCATTTCGCTCGCCGGTTGCTTCGTGTCCACCAAGATTACTCCCTCCGAGTCGAGAAGTCGGGAGGACTCGAATATATCATCGTCGTTCAGACACGCGGGTTCAGGAAACCCAACGGATTCAGCGCTCGTCCACACCGAGCCGCGCCGGTCCGGCAGCTCCCTCGCCACCCACCTCGGGCTCACCATTCGGCGACATACCGAGAACGAGCCGGGCTCGTGCTACCACGTTGTCGACCGAGAAGCCCAGTTCGTGGAAGATTCGCTTCGCCGGCGCCGACTCGCCGAAGCGTGAGATCCCGATGATCTCACCCCGCTCGCCGACCCAACGGTGCCACCCCATCGGGCTAGCCGCCTCGATCGACACCCGAGCCCGCACCGAGTCCGGAAGGACCTTCTTTCGGTACCCCTCCGACTGTCGCTCGAAGAGGACCCAGCTCGGCATGCTCACCACCCGCGTCCCGATGCCATCGGCCTGAAGTCGCTCTCGAGCCTCGACCGCGAGCGCGACCTCGGATCCCGAGGCAATCAGGATCACTTCTGTATCGCCCTCGGACTCGGCGAGCACGTATGCCCCCTTCCAGAGCGCTTCCGCGCGGGCCGGCTGCTCGCGGTCGAGGTGGGGTACTGCCTGCCGTGTCAAGGCCAGGAAAGCCGGCCCGTCCCGGTATTGCATGATGAAGCGCCATGCCTCGGCGGTCTCGGCCGGGTCGGCGGGACGCAGGTCTACCAGGCCGGGGATCGCACGGAGAGCCGCGAGCTGCTCGATCGGTTGATGGGTGGGTCCATCCTCGCCAAGGCCGACGCTATCGTGCGTGAACACGAAGATCGTGGGCTGCTCCATCAGCGCTGACAGCCGGACGGCGGGACGCATGTAGTCCGAGAAGATCAGGAAAGTGCCCCCGTACGGTCGGACGCCACCGTGCAGACACATGCCGTTCATAAGTGAACCCATCGCATGTTCCCGCACTCCGAAGTGCAGGTTGCGACCGGTTCGATCGGAGGGACCGAAGCTCTTCTCGCCCTCGAGCAAGGTGTTGTTCGAACCAGCCAGATCGGCCGATCCCCCGATCAGCCACGGCACCCGGCGGGCGATCGCGTTCAGCACGAGTCCGGACGCCGCCCGAGTGGCGATCGGCTTGTCGCCGGGGCCGAACCGCGGAATCTCCTCGTCCCAACCTTCCGGCAGCCGTCGCTCCAGAGCGTCGGTGAGCTCTTCGGCCGCCTGGGGATGCTCCGCGGCATATCGACCCCACCGCTCAGACCACTCCCGTTGTAGAACCTCCCCACGACTTTGCTGACGGCGCATCGCCTCGAGCACCTCGTCAGGAACGTGGAAGGGTTCCGTCCATTCCCACCCGAGGTTCTCCTTCGTCAGTCGGACCTCCTCAACTCCGAGAGGCGACCCATGGGCCGCCTCCGACCCCGCTTTGTTCGGCGACCCGTAGCCAATCACCGTTCGAACCCCAATCATGCTGGGCCGCGGATCGGCCTGTGCCTCGCGGATCGCGGCGTCGAGCGCATCCAGGTCGTTGCCATCGTCCACGTGCCGAGTATGCCAGCCGTAGGCATCGAACCGCTTCAGCGGGTTCTCGGTGAACGCGAGGTTCGTATCCCCCTCGATGGTGATCGAGTTGTCGTCCCAGAAGCAGATGAGCTTCCCGAGGCGGAGGTGGCCGGCAAGCGATGCGGCTTCGCTCGCGACGCCCTCCATCAGGTCGCCATCCGAACAGATCACGTATGTGAAGTGGTCGATGATCTCGTGGCCGGGGCGATTGAAGAGCGCCGCCAGCCGGGCTTCGGCCAGCGCCATCCCGACCGCGTTGGCGATCCCCTGCCCCAAGGGGCCGGTCGTCGTCTCCACACCCGGCGTCATGCCGTACTCCGGGTGGCCCGGCGTGCGGCTCTCCCATTGTCGGAAATTCTCGAGATCCTCGATCGTCAGATCGTATCCGGCGAGGAAGAGGAGCGAATAGAGGAGCATCGAGGCGTGACCGGCCGAAAGCACGAACCGATCACGATCAATCCAACCCGGATCCGCCGGGTTGTGTCGCAAGTGGTTCGTCCAGAGGAGATACGCGAGGGGAGCCAGCGCCATCGGCGTTCCCGGGTGCCCCGCATTCGCGCGCTGGACGGCGTCCATCGAGAGCGTACGGATCGTATTGATGCACAGCTCGTCGAGAACTGTACGGCGCGGTAGCGTAGTGGAAGCCATCCTGGGTGGAATCCCTCGATCGGAATGTTGCTACGAACTCGAAGACGGTGGATTGACGGCCCGGCTCCCCGATTCACTATCTGAATCGCCCCTGCGGCCAGCGGGAACCCGCGACCGCCATGGCGGCGCCCGGAAGAGGCTAGCTCGGGACAGATCTCGTTCCGAGAGTCGGTCGGTAATGTATTGCAAAGACCTCCCAAGTCCAGTGGGACCAGCCCGGCATGGGGTGCTGGCGGCGGCGGCCGACCCGTTCCCTCCCCAGCCTCCCAGAAGCACGAACGCCCCGCTTTTTGCGGGGCGTTCGGCTGTCGGTCCAGAGTAGGCCTCAGCGGTCCTCTTCTTCTTCTCGGACATCGACATCGCCCTGGCGACGCAGGTCCACCCGCTCCCGGCGAAGGTCCGCCTCCACCGTTTCGTCACGGACCCGGTCCTCCTTACGCACGACGATCTCCTCCTTCGGGACCGCGCGCTTCTCCACCACCAACTCTTCCTCGCTGACTGGGATCCGGATCTCCTCATCCTCGATGCGAGCATCAGTCGACATGGCAGCCGGATGTCTCTCGACGATGACCTCCTCATGGTGCGTCGGGACGTGCTCGCTCACGTGCTCCGTCTCTACGTGCTTCTCGAGGTCCAGCTCTCCCATCTGGTGCTCACGCCTGCCCACCGCCAACTCCTCCTCCGACCGCGTCATCCGCGCCTCACCCTCACGACCTCGGAAGAACCGATCTTCGTCGTAAAGGTCATCCGCGTAGAAGTCCTCCTCTGAGCCTGTGTAGCCCGTGTCGAAGTACTTCCGGAGCGTGGTCTCGTATTCCCGCGTCAACGGCTCGTGTCGATACGCCGGTATCTCACCCAAATTCCCAGGATTCAACGAATCCACGAAGATCTGGTCGGCACCCTCGTCCAGCCGGGCAAACCCGATCGGAACCAGGATGTGACGATTGGAGCCGTCCGTGATATTCGATTCATCGAGATCCACGTCGAGATAGCGGACCTTCATGGCGGTCGAGTCGACGAGCAGATTGTCTACGTCACCAATCTTGCTACCGTCGCTGGAGAGCACCTCCCAACCCCGTACGTCGGGATCACCCTCGGCCACCTTGAAGTCACTCAACTCGTCGAGTGGGACGATGCGATCTGTTCTATCCATTTGTCCTCCTTGGATTTGGTACCGCTGAACGCCGTTACCGGAGTCGCAAGTATCGTGCGCGATACGACTCCGCGAAGCCGCCCGCGGGAACCCTCATGTATTGCAACCGTCGCGCCCGCAATAAGACGAACAAAACCCGTACCTCAAGGGCCGGAGACCCGTCACGAGGGGAGCAGCGGGCTACTGGCTTCGAGCGGCAAGATCACGACTCTGCCGTGCATCCCTCGAGAGCCGTGGGGGAGAGAGACGAACGGGTATTCACCCGGAGGGGCGTCCAGAAAGGAAACGTCGTACGCCTGGCCGGCATCGGTGAGCAGAACGCCGAAGTGCAAGTTGTGCGCGCGAATGAACCTGGCGACCTCAGGAGAAGCCCGCGTTGGGTCGAAGGCGACGCTCTCGGGTTGAGCGCCCACCATTACGAAGCGCAGGACATCGCCGGTCCGGATGACGATCTCGGCCGGTTCGAACGCATACTGATCGCCACGCTGAACGAGGCGTACCAGATGAAAGGAAGCCCCATCGACAGGGCGTGTGATCCGTTCGAGGGTATTCGGCCTCGGTTCTTCGGGAGGGGCTTCGAAGACGGGGGCGTCGCCGCCGCATCCAACGACGGCGATGAGGAGTATGCCTGCGACCAGGCCGCGGGTGACTTCGTCAGCTCCGGGAGAGCGCCTGGACGTAGGCGACGAGCGCATCGAGCTCTTCCTCACCGAACTCGCCACCGCCCATGACTGGCATCGGGGAGGGGAACTCCCGCGGATTTGCGACACCATCTCGTATCACCTGCGCGATTTCGGGGGCAGTGCCGGTGATGTCGATCCAGGTGGTGTCACGAAGGGAGGGGCCGAGAGCCGTCCCGTGACCGTCCAGCCCGTGGCACACCGAGCAGACGACGTAGCTCTTCCTGCCGAGCTCCACCTTATCGGCATCGAAGCCTTCTGGCAGCGTCTCGAGCGCGACCGGGTCGATGGTCTCGATCGAATCGGAAACCTCCTCCACCGCGTCACTCGTCTCGGAAGCATCTTGCCTACACGAGCCAGCGATCACGACCACGGCGGCCAGTAAGGCCGCCCCGCCCACCATTCGGATTCTGCTCAAATGACCCACCCATGAAGCAAGGGATCTTTGAGCAGAAAGTGCAAAGGGCGTTCCCATGAGGAGGCGATCGGCTATGGGCTCGATCCGAGTGACTGATCGCCGATACCTATTCCAGCAGCGCCCGCACCTCCGCCGGCGCCTCCTGGATCACCTGAGCGGCCTCTTCGTCCTGCCCCGACTCCCGCAGCGCCCTTACCAGACCAACCCACCCTTCGGAGGACTCCGGCTCCATCTCGATCGCCGTTCGAAAGCGCCCGACCGCCACGTCGGAGCGCCCGGTGTCCAGGAGCAGGAAGGCCAATTCGCGGTGAACGGCTGGATCCTCCGGTGCGAGACGCTGTGCCTCCCGGAGCGCCTCGGCGGCCAGATCTGGCCGGTCCATCCTCCGATGGATTCGGGCGAGATACAGGTGGGGCGTCGCGTCGTCGGGATTCTCTTCAGCGAACCGCCAGAAATGGTTGGCGGCCTCAGCATACTCGCCCGACTGGAACAGGGCGACGCCCTGATCGAGCTGACTCGGTTCGCGACCGGAGACCACCCACATACCGAGAGCGATCACGACGATGGCAGCGGCCGCCAATCCCGCCAACGCCGGCACGCCTGCCTGGCGAATTCGCCGCCGTGGGCTGTCAAGTAGCTCGGGTAGTTCCGGCTCGTCCAACGGGAGGTGCGAGTGAGACTCGACGGGGATTGGTTGGGGGGTTGCGCTGATCTCGGGCGTGAGGCGATCGACCGCGCCGATCGCCCGCTCCGGATCTCCGGTGTCCATGGGCTCACCGTTCTTCAGCCGTCTACGAATTTCGAGAAGCTCGTGGATCGCCGCCGCCGTCGACATCGAGAGCCGTTCGGTCCGGCGAAGCTCCGCCAGTACGTCCGCGCTCTCCATCTCGTCCGGCGCCAATGCCTTCAGGCGCACCGAAAGCTCCGCACGCTCGTCATCGCGCAGCAGCCGCCGGAGCGCGCGGTCGACCGAGTTCGCGACTCGCAAGATGAGCCCGCGTGCCTCGGAGGGCTCAGGGCCTCCGGCACGCAACGCCGCAACCTCGGCCGTGGACGACTGCAGTTGTCGTAGGGCCGATTCAGTCCCGTTGGACCGGGAGTCCGACATAATGGGTGAGCGGGATCAGTCTTCGATGCTGAGGAGGCCCATCCGCGCGCTCTCGCGGATGAAGGACTCGGCATCGTCGCAAGGTAGGTCGCGTCCGGTCAACTGTCGAACCCGCTGCGCCGCGCGGTGCATGAAGCTCGACACCGGCTCGCTCGGGTCAGACAGCGCGTCACGCATCCGGATGACTATCTCCTCCCAGGTACCGATGAATATGTTGCCGTCCGCCGTGCGGACGCGGTGGGATTCAGCCGTGAGCGGCATCTCGGCTCCCGCCGAGAGTACTGGAAGGGGGTGCGTGGGAGGGAGAACTGCCGGAGCCGCAGGCAGCGGATACTCCCCGCCAGCCTCTTCGAACGCCGTTTCGACTTCGGCCAGAATATGATCGATCGCGTCGGGCTCGCCTTTCAACTCCTCCCATCGGTCGCGCCATGGCGCCAAGACGGGATCGCGTTCCGAACACCCATCGAGAGAGCACTTCAATTCGATGTACCGCCACACGGAGAGTGCGTCCCAATGCTCCGTCGGTGGTACCTGTTCGAGGTCACGGAGCGCCGATTCCAGGTCACCTCGCTCGAAGTGCAGGTGTGACAGGTAGATGCGGACTTCGTGGAGGTCGTTGTCGAAACGGAGCGCTGAGCGCAGCTCCCGTCGGGCGCCTAGATCATCGCCGAGCGCGTGGAGCGTGTACCCGAGTGCCGCTCTCACTTCGGCCACTTCGGGATGCGCCGCGGAGAGGGAAACCAACCCCTGCCGAGACTCCCGGAAGAGCGCCTCCCGATAGAGCGCACGACCGATCGCCAGCCCCAGCTCGAGGTCGTCTGTGAGGCCGAGATCATCGATCTTCCGGAAGCAGCAGAGGGCCTCCTCGACCCGGCCGAACTTCAGCAACACCTCGCCCCGCCCGACCCAGCCGTCCTCGTGATCGGGATCCAACGTGAGCGCTTGCTCGAACGCCTTCAGCCCCCATGCATATTCCTCCCGTGCCAGCCGGACGTACCCGATCCCGACGTGGAGATCGACCGCGTCCGGATATCGCTGGAGTCCATCCTGCAACAGCTCCAGCGCTCGTTCATACTCCCCCGCGTCGTACAGCTGATGCGCCTGCTCGTCGTATTCTTCGGAGCTGAGGAAGGAGAAGCTCATTGAGGCCGCGTGACGTGTGAAAGGTGAGATGTGAAGGAGAACCTGGCCAATGACGAGAGCCAGAGGAACACAAAGGTAGAGGCGGTGAACTCGCTCCACCCCTCGCAGCGTTTCTGGAGTATAATCGCGAGCGTAGCCTCTAACCACCCCTGCGGAGAGAGCCGCCTTGCATTGGGAGGGCACCCCAAGCCATCTTCCCGCGAACCCATTTCAAGGGAGAGGGATGTTCAACTGGATCCGGCGACGCCGTCTCAGCCCGCTGGCTCGAAAACGGCTCCTGCTCGTCGCCGCCCGCGCCGAGGAGGCACTCATCGAGACTCATGTCGCCAACGTTCTCGATCTTCTCAAGACGCTCGGAGACGAGGTCAGCTTCGACCGCGGACTGGAGATCTATTCCGAAATGATGGGACTCGAAGAAGCGCGCGCGACGTCGGTAGCGAACCGCGTCCTCGCAGGCCTCGAACAGCCGGCGGAAGCCCCGACCCCTCCCCGAGCGGCGGGCGAGCGGCGCCAGCGCTTCCGGCATGTGTTCAGAGAGAACAGTCGTCGCTGAACTCATGAATCGGGAGCCACGGGGCTGCCCGAGCGTCGCAGCCGTACTCGGGTCACGCGCCGATCCTCCGCCTCCTCGACCTCCAGGTAGTCTGCCCCATCCGCCCCCAGGCCGGCGATCCGGTCCCCCGCCATTGGGACCCTGCCGAGGGCACCGAAGATGAATCCCCCGATCGTATCGAAATCCTCCTCCGGGATCTCCAGTGCGTACCGCTCGTTGACCTCGGAGATGGAAGCGCCGCCGTCGATGAGAATATCGCCCTCCGGGGTCGCCGCGAACTCGGGTTCCTCGATGTCGTACTCGTCCTGAATCTCGCCGACGATCTCCTCCAGGAGGTCTTCCATCGTGACCAGGCCGTACGTCCCGCCGAATTCGTCGATCACGATTGCCAGGTGAACACTCGATTGCCGGAACTCGGCGAGGATGTCGTCGACGGGCTTGGTATCGGGAACGAAGTAGGGCTCCCGCATGATGCGCGTGATGTCGAACGATGCGGGGCTGACCCACTGCGGATTCGCCAGCAGCGGGAGTAAATCCTTCGCGAGCAGAACGCCGATGATGTTGTCGATCGTCCCTTCGTAGACCGGGACACGCGAGTGGCCCTGGCTTACCACTGCGTGAATCAAATCGTGGAGCGTGATCTCGCGCGGGACGGCGACGATGTCGATGCGCGGCGTCATGACCTCACGTGCGACGGTGTCCGAGAAGGCGAACACACCATGGATCATCTCTCGTTCGTCCTCCTCGACGACCCCTTGCTCGTGACCGCGGGTGACGAGGGCGCGGATGTCTTCGAGGGTGTGCACCGGGGCGTAGAAAGCGCCGCGCGAGACCCTCAGCAGCCGAGCCATGCTCTCGAGAGTATACGAGAGGAGGGTGATGACCGGCTTGAGCACGAAAGAGAGCCCCCGAAGGGGTAGGAGCACGACTCGATTTGTGACAAAGCCGGCGCGTTGGGCACCGAGCAGCCTGGGGATCTGCTGACCCAGGACGAGGTAGATGGGGACCGCTACGGCCACGGCGAGGCCGGTTGCCACCGTCGGCTGTAGCCCCTGCAGGCTTCGCACGGCCAGGATCGCCGCTTGATAACCGAAGCCGAGGAAGCAGGCGAGGCTACCGAGCTGCGCCATCAGGGAGATCGCCTCGGAACGTTCGGCCACCTGGAAGCCAGGCGAGCCGCGGCCCGATTCGTCGCGCGCGAGTTGCTCGACGCGGCGCCGGCGCAGCGTCAGGACGGCAAACTCAGCGGCGACGAAAAAAGCGCTCGCCCCGAGGAGGAGTAGGAGTAGGAGTACCGAGTTGACTAGGTCGGCCGGGTCCATTCGGATTGGAAACAGCAGAAAGGTGCCGGCGCAGATGCCGACGCTTCGGACGTTAATCGACGTTGCGCCGGCGCGCCACCCGTTTCGCCGAGTGCGAACAGGGCGCACCGCTTGCACGTCTCGTACACCGGAAAGGAAGAGAGATTCCCCGATCGGTCCAGTCTCCCGCGGCGGAAACGCTTCGGGAGTCGAAGAGACGCGACCGGCAGGAGGGACTGATGACCCGTAGCGAGAGAGGGCCGGCGGGAGCGGGCGCAGCATCGATCGACGTTGGCGGTCGTCCCCGACGGTTCCCACGAAGCCCGCCCGGCCGGCGTATCGTAACGAAGCTGGGCCGGCACGAAATCCATGCGTTGGAGTACGGCACGGGCAGCGATGTGTTGATCCTGTTACACGGGCTTTCGGGCTCCTCGCGATGGTGGCGCCGGAACATTCCGGAGCTGGCGTGCTCCGCCCGGGTCCTGGTGCCCGACCTCATCGGATTCGGCCGTTCCAGGGCCAACGGCCGCCTTCCGGCCATCCCCGAGATCGCCCTCCTCCTCCTGGACTGGTTCGATTCGCTCGAGCTGGCAAGCGCTTGCCTCGTCGGCCATTCGATGGGCGGCCAGATCGCCGTCCATTTCGCAGCCGACTCGCCACACCGGCTGGAGAGGCTCGTTCTCGTCGATTCGGCCGGCATCCCGCGAAAGCTGTCGCCCGGCGCTCTGCTGCGCTTCGCGGCCGAGGTCGGTCCCCTCTGGCGATGGGGGGATCCCTCCTTCCTTCCGGTCATCGCGAGCGATGCATTCACCGCGGGCCCGCGGGTGTTGGCGCGGGCCATCCGGCACATCCTCCAGGACGATGTGAGGCCCCTCCTACCGAAGCTCGACGTGCCGACGCTCATCGTCTGGGGCGAGCGAGACATGCTGGTTCCGCTCGGTGATGCATGGGAGTTCCGAAGCCTCGTTCCGGACTCGAGGCTCACCGTCCTCCGCGGCGCAGCGCACAACCCGATGGTCGATCGACCTGCCGCCTTCAATCGCATTCTGCGGCGTTTCCTCGACGACGAGGAGATTGGCCGCTGACGAACGCTCCCCTGCCGGGGGACTGGGGCAGGCAGCTGCCGACTGGGTGTCTTCACGGTGGATTCCTGTCGGGGGCCGCCGGGTTCGCTATCGAGAGGCCGGAAGCGGCGACCCGATCGTTCTGGTTCACGGCCTCGGCGTTTCGGCCGACTACTGGATGCGTAACGGCCCGCCCATCGCCGCCACAGGATTTCGCGTCCTCGCCCCCGACCTTCCCGGGTTCGGTCGGACCGCAGGCCCGGAAGGGGGATTGGCCGTGGGCGAGCAAGCCCGCTCGGTTCGGGAATGGGCGGCGGCGATGGAGCTCCCTCCGGCCGTCTATGTCGGGCACTCGCTGTCCTGCCAGAGCCTGCTCGAGCTGGCGGTGGCGAACCCGGACTGCGTTCGGGCGCTGGTGCTCGCCGCACCGACCGGCGAAGGTCAGTCGCTGCCGCGCCTCGCACGGCAGCTGGGCGGGTTCCTCCGCGACCTCCATCGTGAATCGGCGGCCCTGGCGATCCTGGTCCTCCACGCCTACCTTCGCGCCGGGCTGGCTCGCGTGCTGCGAACGTGGCGGCTCGGAGCCGCTCATGACCCGATGCCGCTTCTCCCTGGCGTGCGTGTGCCAGCTCTCGTCGTCGTGGGCAAGAACGACCCCCTCGTCCATGTCGAGTTCGCGACACGGATGGTCGACGCGTTGACCGATGGCCGTCTGACGGTCATCCCTGACGGAACTCATGCGGTCATCCTGGATCCGACCGGGAGGTTCAACGCCGCCGTGATCGATTTTGTGCGGAGTCTGCCGCCGTTCTCCATCAGACCATCGACGTGACGTCATCTCGACCACCCGCCCTGGACGACGCTCGGATCCTCGTGACGGGGGGTGCCGGCTTCATCGGAAGCGCGCTCGTTCACGCTCTGAACGGCCGTGGTGCGGAACGTATCGTCATCGCGGATCAGCTGGGCACCGGGGATAAGTGGCGGAACCTCTCGCCACTTCGGTTCGAGGACTACCTCGAAAAGGACGACCTTCTGCCCGCTCTGGAGCGCGGTGCGCTCGGCGGCTTCGATCTCGTTCTCCACCTGGGAGCGTGCTCTTCGACGACCGAATCCGACGCAAGCTTCCTCATCCGGAACAACTACGAGTTCTCGAAGGAATTGGCGGCGTGGGCGGTCGAACGGGGGGCGCGATTTGTCTACGCTTCGTCCGCCGCGACATACGGCTCGGGCGCGCACGGGATGAGCGATCGCGACGTTTCTGTGGTCACGCTCTCGCGGCTCCGTCCCCTGAACATGTATGGCTATTCGAAGCAGCTCTTCGACCTCTGGGCCGCGCAGGAGGGGCTCCTGAGCCGGGTCACCTGCCTAAAGTATTTCAACGTCTTCGGGCCGAACGAGGCGCACAAAGGCGACATGCGCAGCCTGATCGCCAAGGCCGTCCCGCAGGTGCTCGAAACGGGCACGCTCCGGCTCTTCCGCAGCCACCGACCGGACGTCGAACACGGCGAGCAGCGACGGGACTTCCTCTACGTCGAGGATGCGGTGGCCATGACCCTACACCTCGCGGAACAGCAAGACGCTGTCGGGATCTACAATATCGGCTCGGGGCGTGCATCCACGTGGAACGAGCTGGCCGCAGCGCTCTTCGCCGCATTGAATCGGGAACCCGCGATCGAATACATCGACATGCCCGAGTCGATCCGGGAGAAGTACCAGTACCATACCGAGGCGGAGATCGACCGGCTGCGAGAGTCGGGTTACGTGGAGCCTGCTCGCCCGTTGGCCAACGCGGTGACCGAGTACGTGCGTGACTACCTTCTTCCCGACCGCCGCCTGGGTGATTGACGCGACTAGCCCGACAATCGAAGAGGAGCCCCGCGCCGACATCGATCGCGGGGCTCCTCCATTCTCTCAAAGGCCGTTGTCAAGTCGCGCAGATCTGCGTTTCACTGCCGAGCGGCCACCTCCTCCCCGCCCGGCTGGTATTCCTTCAAGCTGAGGCTGATCGACCCCACGACGGGAACTTTGCTGCGCATGTGCACCAGGATCCGGCGGTCATCGTCGGTGAAGTAGACCTCCGCTTCCCCGCCCTCCCCGAACAGTCCGTCAGTCTTGATGATCGGCTGGATCACTACGGTGTTGAACGTCCCGGCCGGAACCGTCACCGTCTCCCGGCGCAAGACGTTCAGGACGACCGGGTTGCCATCTTCCTTGAAGTACCGGTCGATGGTGTAGCTGTCGCCCGGCTCGAGCGGCAGTGTCCGCGCGTAATAGAGGAAGGACACGTCATCGAGCGGCTCGTTCGTCGGAAGGTTGCCGATTTCACCCGACATCCTCTGTCGGAAACTGCGGCTTTCCGGGTAGAAGTCGAAAATCCGGTGTCTCTTGAAACGGAGTTCGTGCTGGTCCTGCTCGAACCGTCGGGAGAAGAGGCCGTCGACGTCGACCCAGCTATCCATTCGCGTATCCACCCGAGCAAGCGGGATTCCGCCTTTCACGTGGAGACGGGTGTGGAAGGTAGCCTCTCCGTCGATATCCTCCATCCCGAGGATTTCCATCGTGCCGCTACCAACGGAGATGGCACCCAGCTTCACTCGGTACTCCGCCTTCTCCCCCGCCGCGAACGGGATCGGGTCGAGCGAAGGTCCCGGATCGGGATCCGCCGATTGCGGACCCGTTGCCGACGCACCAACACCCAGCCCGAGGACCGCCAGGGCAAATCCCGCAGCGCCGATCGCTCGCTGGCCTGTCCATAAGCTGATCATCTCTGCTCACCCCGTCGTTTCTGGTTGCGGAGGCAATGACGATGCCCTGCGGATCCTCCGCGTTACATTCCAAACGTCCAAGAGCGTGCTCCACGGACGAAACCGAGAAGCCCGCTGACGCATATCGTACCGTCTCTCGACTTCGAAGGCCTCCGTTCTCCTCGAATGCGGCATGGCCGCGACGAGGAGCTCCACGTTAGCCGCCCAGCCTTCCGCCGTCAGGAGGGGCGAACCGTTCCGATCTGCCAGCGTTCGCCGAAGCACGGAAAGCCGATACGCTCGGAATCCCGACACGGGATCGCGTATCCCCTCCGGGAAGGTGGTACCCCGAAGCATCCACGGAATTCCCCTGCGCGCGAGCCGGAGCGACCGCGGAACATCGCGACCCTCGCTGACGATCGTCGCTTCGACGATGTCGGCGCCCCCTTCGATCCGCTTGACGAGGCCCGGAATGTCCTCGGGGGCCTCGGTGAAATCCGCCTGGAGCGTCACAGCGACATCCCTGCGCGGATGAGTCGATCGGCTGACGGTTTCGCGAAGAAGGCGCTCTACAGCTGCCGCGTAACCGCCGCGTCGTTCCTGGCGCATAACGGTGAGCGGAAGGACGCGCGCGTAGGGGGCGAGCACGTCGAGCGTCCTATCCGACGATGCGTCGTCCAGGACGAGGATCTCGTAGTCGCGGGGGAATTCATCCATTACCCGTCGGATCTTCCACAACAGAACCCCGACGGTGGCGGCCTCGTTGTAGGCCGGTATACAGAAGTAGATCACAAGGGGCTATCGGCTATCCGCTATCGACGATCAGCGTATAAGATGTCGGGATTCGTAGCTGGCACTCCGCGTTTCGAACTACAAGATAGTAGCCGCGATCTCGAACGCATGGTCCAGGAGGGATAAAAATGGTCGGTTCAGCCGCCTCCACCATCCGTCCTGACGTGGGAGGTAGTACCGGACAGGCGGGCGGCGGGTTCCTCTGGAGGCGGGGTCTTCCAGCGCTTGTGGAACCAGAAGTACTGGGTGGGATCCAGACGGATCTCCTCTTCGAGGTGCTGAGCAAGCTCGGTCGTCACCCTTTCGACGTCTTCTTCGAGCGAGCCCATGCGCCGTACATCCAACCGCCGACCGGTAAGGAAGTATCGGCCATCGGGAAGGCGGCGGGTGACGGCCGAGAACAGGGGGGCGCCCAGGCGTAGGGCAAAGATTGCGGGGCCACGATGGGTGCTCGCCGGGATGCCGAAGAAGGGAACCCAGACACCGGAATGGCGCGCATCCTGATCCGCGACGATGCCGACGGTCTTTCCGGAGCGGAGCGCACGGGGAACCCGGGCTGCCGCCTCACCCATGTCCACCGTTTCGACTCCGAGGTCTCGTCGTGCCATCTCGATGCGCGCGTTCACGAGCGGGTTGGTCTGCCGCTTGACGATCGCCTCGATCGGCAGGCCTCTCGCCGCGACCGCGGCGGCGGCCATCTCCCAATTCCCGTAGTGGCCTGTGGCAAAGATCGCTCCGCGTCCCTCCGTCAGGGCATCGGTGACGGCCTGCCAGAGCACATCGTCGATCTCGACGGTGGCGTTGACGCCATCGCGATCGAGGGTCGAGAACCGAATCATGGCAACCACCTCCCGGCCGAGGTGGCGGTAGGCCGCGCGCGTCGTGCGGTCGATCCAGACGTCTTCCGCCTCCGGGAATGCTCGCCTGAGGTTCTCCTCGACCACGGCGCGGCGGATGCCCAGCGGCGATCTCACCAATCGGCCGAGGAGCTCACCGGCCCGGGTCGCGGCGCGAGTCGAGAGGCCGCTCAACGTCCCCTCGACCGCTCGCGCGAGCGCGTACTCCACCCGATGCTGGACGCTTATGCGATCCATCGCAGCGAGGTCGATGGCCCGTCCCGTCGCATGCTCAAGCCTTCAAGAGAGCGGTGCGTAGGCGATCGACCACTTCATCTGGTTGGACCGCTCCCAGACACCCGATATGCGGGCACCGCGGGCACCGCAGGTCGCACCCTCCCGGGGGTGGCCGGTCGATGTAGAGCTGCGGAGCCGGCGCGGCTGCGTCCGTCCAGACGGGACCAATCTGCCAGCGGATAACGGTCAACGTGGGGATCCCAGCCGCTGCCGCGATGTGCTTGGCCCCACCGTCGTTTCCCGCCCACATCTCGCACCGCTCGAGCAACGCACCCAGTTCCTCGATCGTCGTCGGGCCGTATTCCCAGACGGGTCGAACACGCATCCGATCGGCGACCGCGCCAGCCTGGTCCCGTTCGCCGGGACCGTGTGTCAGCAGGATCCGCGCTCCCTCCGCCGCAACGCCATCGGCTGCGACTGCCCACTTCTCAGCCCCCCACTGTTTGAACGGCTCCCGGCTCGCAGGAGAAATCGCGACGACCCGCTCGCCCTCGAGCCCTTGCTCCCGCCAGACCCGCTCGGACCGCTTGCGTGCCGCATCACCGATCGGCAGGTCCAATGACAAGTCGGTCACTTCGCGGACGGGGACGCCAAGAGCGCCCAGCATGTCCAGCTTGTGGCGGGCGGCGTAGGTGTGAAGGTCGAGCCGATCGACGAGGCGGGTATACGCAAGGTTGCGTGGCCCGCGGCCCCGAATGCCGACGCGGATCGACGCCCGGCTGGCGGCCGTCAGCTGAACGGTCGACCCCGTCGAACGAAAATCTACAACCGCATCGTACTCTCCCCGGGCGACCCTGAGGATGAGCGCCATCCGCGAGGCCCATGACTTCTCGTCGACCAGCACCTCGTCGAGGTAGGGGTTCTTCCGCAGCACCTCGCCTCCGGCACGCTCCGTCGCGAAATCGATCCGCGCGTTCGGGAAGGCGCACCTCGCCTCGCGGATCGCAGGCGTGCAGAGGAGCACGTCGCCCATCCATCTGGGTTGGAGTAGGAGCAGGCGGTCGATTCTGGCAAGATCCATTTGGACCTCGGACTCACCGCCCAAGGACTTCGCGAATCGAATCCCCGACGAAGCTCATCTGGTCCTCCGTAAGCTCCGGGTACACCGGCAGAGAGAGAACCTCGTCGGCGGCGCGTTCGGCTACGGGGAAGTCGCCCTTCGCGTAGCCCAGGTAGCCGAAGCAATCCTGTAGGTGTAGCGGCACCGGATAGTAGACCGCAGATCCGACCCCTCTGTCGCGCAGGCCCTCACAACGCTCGTCGCGCCGACCGCCCCGCACGCGGATCGTATACTGGTTGAAGATCGACGTGTTCTCGGCCGCGATGCGCGGGGTCACGATTCCCTCGATATCGGCCAGGCAGGCGTCGTAGAAGCGGGCGTTGAGTCGGCGCGCCTCGCTCCATGACTCCAGGTAGGGCAGCTTCACGGAGAGCACGGCCGCCTGCAGTGCATCGAGTCGCGAGTTGTAGCCTACCTCTTCGTGGTGATACATCTGCCGCCCCCCATGGACGCGCAGACGGTAGAGTCTGTCGGCGACGTCTTTCGAGTTCGTCACCACCATCCCCCCGTCGCCGAAGCCGCCCAGGTTCTTCGATGGAAAGAAGGAGAAGCCACACGCATCCCCGAGCGTGCCGGCCGTGATTTCCCGTCCGTTCGGGAGGCGTTGCCGAGCGCCGATCGCCTGGGCCCCGTCTTCGAGGAGAGCGACACCATGCTCATCGGCGAGTGCGCGAAAGCCGTGCATCGGGGCCATCTGACCAAAGAGGTGGACCGGCAGGAGCACGCGAGTCCGGTCGGTGACCCGGTCGGCCACGTCGGTCGGGTCGAGGTTGAAGGTCGTCGGATCGATGTCGGCGAAGACCGGGCGCGCCCCGACGTTGTGGATCGCCCCCGCACTGGCGAAGAAGGTGAACGGCGAGGTGATTACCTCATCCCCCGGCTCGATGTCCAGCGCGCGGAGGGAGAGGATGAGCGCATCGGTGCCGCTAGCGCAGCCGATCGCATGGTCCGCCGCGAGGTGCTCCCGGACCGCCTTTTCGAAACCGTCGACCTCCGGCCCCAGGATGAAGCGCTGTGACTCGACCACTCGCGTGATCGCTTCGTTCAAGGGGCCCGCCAGCGCCGAGTACTGGGCCGACAGGTCGAGAAGTGGGACTTTCATTCTTGATTTGTGCGTGATGCCTGAACTATGACTACTTCCTCCTCTGGGCCGCATTTCCGGCTAGAAGTACCCGTCATTCGGGGCCCGCGGAAGCGGCGACTGGCTCAGCGAACTGCATCTGATAGAGCCGCTGGTAGGTACCTTCCTGTTCGAGGAGCGCTTCGTGACTGCCTCGTTCGACGATCTGCCCGCCCTCTAGCACCACGATCTCGTCCGCCCGGCGGATCGTGGAAAGGCGGTGCGCGATGACGAGAACGGTTCGCTGATGCATCAGCTCCTCAATCGCCCGCTGCACCAGCTGCTCGCTCTCGGTGTCGAGAGCGCTCGTCGCCTCGTCGAGGATGAGGATCGGGGGATTCCGAAAGAGCGCCCGCGCAATCGCCAGACGTTGGCGCTGCCCACCGGATAGCCGCACCCCTCGTTCCCCGATGACGGTGTCGTACCCTTCGCGGAAGTCGATGATGAAGTCGTGGGCGTGCGCAGCGCGCGAGGCGGACTCGACCTCGTGCTGCGTCGCGTCGTCACGACCGTAAGCGATGTTGGCGCGGATCGTATCGTGGAAGAGGATGGTGTCCTGCGTGACGATCCCCATCAGCTGCCTCAGGTCGGCCAGTCGGAGATTGCGCAGGTCCTGACTGTCGAGGATGATTCGACCTTCGCTGGGGTCGTGGAACCGTGGCAGCAGGTCGGCCAGGGTGCTCTTCCCTGCACCGCTCGGCCCCACCAGCGCTACGACCCGGCCCGCGGGTATCTCCAGGTCGATTCCAGTGAGCACGGACTCGCCAGGGTGGTACGCGAAGCCGACGCCCTCGAAGCGAACGGCGTCACGGAAGCTCGAAATCGGCCGGGCATCGGCTCGATTCACGACTTCGGGCCGGGTGTCGAGGATCTCGAACACCCGCTCGCCCGCCGCAAGCCCGGGCTGCACCAGCGACGGGAACTGCCCGAGGAACTTCGCTGGGGCCATCAGCTTCATGGCGTACCCGAGGGCGACGATGAAGGAGGCGGCCGCCATAGAGCCTTCCTCGAGCACCAGATAGCTTCCGTACCAGAGGAGTCCCAGGATCGCGACCGCGATCACCATCTCCGTCGCTGGTGGGAAGAACTGGCGCCACCTCTCGTTCCTGATCAGCGCCTTGTAGTGCCCCTGGGTCAGGGCTCGGAAGCGGCGGTTCTCCCACGGCTCGGCTCCCGATGCCTTCACCAGCCGAATCCCCGAGACAGTCTCCTGGAGCTGGGATGACACGTCACCTACCGCGTCGAGAACGCGTAACACCCCCAGGCGAAGTCGCTGCCGGAAGCGGGCCCAGAGCCCGACCATGGGTGGCAGGAAGAGCGCCGCGATCAGAGTGAGCTTCCAGGACAGGAGGAGAAGCATAGCGAGGAGGACGACCACCTGGATCGCCGAGGAGGCCGCCTTCGCAAGGTTCGCCGTGACGAGCGCGCGGATCTGATCGACATCTATGGTCAGCCGGCTGATGATCTGCCCCGCACGCGTCCGCTGGAAGAAGGGGAACCCGAGGTAGAGGAGATGGCCGTAGACGTGGTTGCGCATGTCGCGCGTCACGAGGCCCTCTAGCATCGCGATCGTGTACTGCTGGACGTAGAGGGCGACGTTCTTTGCGAGGAAGACCACGAAGAGGAAGAGGACGACGTTGCGGAGCGAATCCATCGGCTCCGCGCTCTCCATCAGCCAACCGACGGACCAATCGAGCAAGTCCCCGATCAAACCTCCCCCGGCTATCGCGCCTGCCGACCCGCTGCCCCCTTCGAAGAGAACGTCGAGGAAGGGGATGATCAGGGCGAAGCTGTAGGCATCCAGGGCGGCAAAGACGATCATCGCCACGATCGAGATGCCGAAGAGACCCGAATGTGGCAGCAAGTACCCCAGGATCCGGCGGTACAGCGTCATCGCGGTGTGAGCAGGGCGACGGGCAGGATCATCTCCTCCGGGCTGACGCCCCCGTGGAGGAAGCTACCGCGGTACCGAGCCTGATACTGCCGGAGCTTCGTTGGGTAGACGAAAAATGTGTCTTCCAGACCGAGCACGTAGTTGATGGAACTGCGACCCGGTGGGAACCGAAGGACACGCTCGTCGTTGACCGTGAAGACAAGCGTCGGATCCTCCGCACGCAACCCATCCCCGAACTTGTAGCGAAGGTTCTGCGTAGCGTCCTTCTTGGCGAAAACAGTGACGGGCCGATGACAGTGGATCGAGCCGTGATCCGTCGTCATCAGGATGGAGACCCCGGATCGCATGGCCTCACGAATCGCCGCGAGCGCCTCGGATCGTTCGAACCACTGCCGCGACAGCTCTCGAAGCGCCTCCTTGTCCCGCGCGACCTCGAGCAGTACGGCGGACTCGGACCGGCCGTGCGTCAGCATGTCGACGAAGTTGAAAACGAGGGCCGTGACACCGGGCTGCGAGAAGTATCCGGGTAGGCGACGGAGCACCTGCTCTCCATCGGAGGCGCTGAACACCTTCTCGTAGTGTACCGGTAGCTTCTCGCCGATGAGCTGCCGGATCTGGCGGAGGAAGAGCTCGTCTTCGAACGCGTTCAGGCTGCCTTCGGTCTCGCGGCTCCACCAATCGGGGTAGAGCTCGGCGATCCCGTCGGGGTACATGCCCGAGAAGATCGCGTTGCGGGAGTACGGCGTCGCGGTTGGCAGAATCGAGTAGTATAGGGCTTCCTCGACCTCGGAGATTGCGCCGACGAGGGGCAGCAGCGTCCGCCATTGGTCCAGCCGCAAACAGTCGATCACGAGGAAGAGGACGTGCCGTTCCTCGTTGAGCAGCGGAAGCAGGAACTGAGGGACGAGGTCGATCGACAGCGGGGGGCGATCGTGGCGATCGTTCACCCAGTCACCGTAGTTGGCCATCACGAAGTGGCCAAACTCCCGCCGGAACTGGTCGAGCAGCGTCTCGAGCGAGGCGACGAGGCCGATCTCACCGGCCCTGCGGAGGCGGAGCTCCCAATCGACCAGCTCGGAGTACGTTTCGGCCCAGTCGCGCCAGTCGCGATCCGCGCTGAAACCAGCGTTCAGCTCCCGGAATCGGATCGTGAACTCCCGGGCGACGTGCTGCTGTTGAATGCTCTTGCCTTCGAGCAGCCGCGTCACAACCGAGAGCACCTGCCGAGGGGAGGTGGGCTTCACGAGATAGTCCGCGACACGGCGGCCGATCGCCTCGGTCATCGTTCGGTCCTCCTCGCTCTTCGTCACCATTACCACAGGTACGAGGGGGTCGAGGCGGCGAACTTCGTCGAACACCTCCATTCCCGTTCGCCCCGGCATCTGTTCGTCGAGTAGGACGAGGTCGTAGGGCTGGAGCCGGAGCATCTCGATCGCGTCGTCGCCATTGGCGACGGCATCGATATGATAGCCGCGCCCCTGCACGAAGAGCAGGTGCGGCCGGAGGAGGTCGATCTCGTCGTCGACCCACAGCAAGCGTTTCTGTGGCGCGGACATAGACGCCAAATCTAGATCCGCTTACAGTCGGAGTAAAGCGGGAACGACGACAGCAGTCTCACGCGAAGCCGCGAAGAACGCGAAGGCAGGGGCCTCCGCTGTGGGCCATCGAGGGAGTTTCCTTTGACGGCCTGTCCTGTCTTTCTGTCTCGATTTGGATTCCGGACGACGGGTTGGCCGGTATGAATTCGCGGCTTCGCGTGAGGGCTTGTCTATCGAAGGCCTTCCAGGGCCTCTCGAACCTTGGCCACTACCTGCCCCACGCCGATCCGCTCCATTCGCCCTTCCCGATAGCCCGCGGTGGCCTCGTACGCCTCGCCCGGATCCCCGAACGCATCGACCATCAGCTCGCGGAAGCGATAAGGTCCGACCCGCTTGGGGTTCGTGTATCCGATCAGCGCGACGCTCGGAGTGCCGAGCGCCACACCAATGTGGAGCGGTCCAGTATCTGGACTCACCAGGACGTCTGCCCTGTCGATGAGGTAGGTGAGCCGGCGAAGGTCCCACGCGCCCAGGTCCGGAGGGCGTGAACGAGCCAGGCGCTGAATGGTCGCGACCGCTGCGAGCTCGGCTCCCGAGCGACCGCCCACGAGGATCGAGCGAGCGCCGAGCTCGCCCTCGAGCCGGTCGGCGAGCTCGGCGAAGCGTTCGGCCGGCCAATCCTTGCTCGCAAGAGTCGACGCCGTCGCCAGCGCAACCGTAGGCCGATCGGACGGTGGGAGAAGCGCCGAATATCGTTCCCGTTCGTCGTCCGTAGGTTCGATGCCCCACTCGAGACGGCGGGGGATCTCCAGGTAGTCGACGAACTCGAGCACCTCGTCCTGCATGTGTCCGCGCGGGCGGGCGGGGATTCGCTCGGTGGTGAAGAGCCAGTTCAGCTCGGGAGCACGAGCGCGATCGAAGCCGATCTTCCGGGGGGATCGAAGCAGCGCGGTGACCAGGCCGGCCTTGAGCGATGTGTGCGGGGCGAGGAGAACATAGAATTCTCGCCCACGCATCTCCCTCCGCAGCCGCTCGAGGCTGCGCAGCAGCGGTCGCCGCTCGAAGAGAACGAACTCGTCCACTCCGGAATGGTGTTGGACGAGCTCCCAGGGCGTCGGTTGGATGAACCAGGTGACGTGCGCGCCGGGAACGGCGGCGCGGATCGAGCTCACGAGCGGAAGCACGTGAATTACATCGCCGATCGCGCTGAGCCGGACGATCGCGATTCGCTTCCCGGCCAGTTCCGCTCTCACCTGCTCCGTTGATTCGCTGCCGATGGCTAGGTGCATTGATCCGTTCTTGCCCCTTCGTCATTCCCGAGCACACGGGAATCCAGGGGGAATCCAGGGCGCGGCAGCTGACGGAGCGACTGGATCCTGACTGGATCCCCGCCTTCGTGGGGATGACAAAAAGGAACCCCTCTACAGAATGATCTGGAACGGATACCACACCGGCACGACCTGGCCCTCACGGGTCGCCGGATCGAAGACCCATTCGGCGACGCTCTGGATCAGCCGTTGGTTGTAGCGGGAATCGGAGGTGGGTGGCTCGAGGCGAACCGTGTTTCGATCGACACGCCCGGATTCCTGGACGAAAACCCAGACGGTGATCTCCTGACCATCAGCGCTTCCCGGACGCCCGGCCGGCGGAATGAAAATAGCCCGCGGGCGCGGTGGGATGATCTGGGAAGCCCCTGCGTCACCCGTGCCGCCACCGCCATCGCCCGTACCGGTATCGGTTCCCGGACCGGTGGCCGGCCCGTCCTGCAAACCCGTGCCAAGCAACCCCGTTCCCGGGAGGGAGGGGGGCTCCTCCACCGGATCCAGCTCCAGCTCCGTCACCGCAACCTCGATCTGCTCGGGCTCGATGACGACTTCCTCGGGAACCGGCTCGGGCACAGGCGTCGGAACCTCCTCGGCCTCGGGCTGCGCCTGCTCCAAGCGCACTTCCACCATCGTCAGACCCGACCCGCCACCGGCCGCGGCGCGGAGATCCCCGGCCGCCGGCCCTGCCGCCGAAGATGTCGCAGTGGGAGCAATCGTCGTCTGCCGAAACAGCAACAGAACCAGCAGATGGATCAAGACGGTTCCGATCACGCCGATCGACCTCGCCCGCTGCCACCGCTCAGTCTCGCGGGCACGAGAGGCGGCCAGACGCTCTGCGTCTCCCCTTTCGTAGAGCCTCGCTGGATCGAGGGATAGGATTCTGCGGGTGCTCACGGCGATGCTTCGTTCTGGCTCGGGAAGCCCTCGTTTTCCGGTTCATAGTAGCAGGCCGCCAAGCGAAAGTTCCCCGTTTTCGCACTGGCGGCGACGTCGTGAATCCGGTGAGGGCAATCATTCGGCCAGAAGCAGCCGTGGCTCGTCCGGTCGGAGCTGGTAGGCCCAGTCGAAGAGGATCAGCCTGCTCCCGTCGGCGTCGACGGACGTGCCCTGAACGCGCATCTTCGCGAAGTGTGTCTGACCGTCCGAGCCGAGGACCCGCAGGACGTAGGTGTCACCGGCTTCGACGGCGACCGCCGAGGTATCGAACTCGGAATTGGCGGGGGCGACCGTCACATCCAGACAGTCCGGCTCACTTCCGGGCCCACACGAGAGAGCGGTAGTGAACGTCCCCGCGTCGATCGCCGTCTGGCCGAGGGGTTGGATCCACAGCGTCTCGTTCACCGTTTCGAGCCGCCACTGTGCGCTCGGAGAGTCTCCGGCCAGGATCGGATCGTCCGCTTCGGAGGCGACGAATTGGAACCCGCTCGAAGCGGTAGCATCGGAAAAGGAGTAGACGATGTCGGCGTGGAAGTCCGGACGTGGAATGCCCTGGCCGGGCTGACTGAGGTCACTCACGTGTCCCCACTCGTCGCTGGTGGCGACGTAGTAGTCGTATTGGACCCCGTTCTGAGCCAACTCGTCGAAGAAGCTGGTGCCGTCGGTGTAGCCAATGACGATGGCTCGCTCGCCTTCCCGTTGGGCGAGGACGGTGTAGAGTGGGGCACCTGTCCCAGTCCACTCGATGTACGCTGCACCGTCGAGCCCGGTCACAGTCGGAGCGTCGGGAACGCTGAGCGCGGGAAAGTCGGCAGCCTCGACCGTTACCGATTCGGACGCGCCAATCTCCTCCCCCGACCTCTCGTCGAGAGTCACAACGTAGTAGTCGTAGGTGCGTCCGTGGAGGATGTTCGTGTCGGTGTACCGGCAGAGCCCGTCGCTACACGAAGTGACCGTCGCGATCAGTCCGAATGCCCCATCCCCGTAGGCGGAGTATACTCGGAAAGGCTCGTTGTTGTGATCGGTTGGCACCTCCCAACTCAGTTCGATCGCGGGGTACCCGTCGACCCGACCGTCACTCCAATTCTCACGGATCCAGTTGTACGCACCGTCCAGGTCGGTCGGATCGTACCTGCCGACCGGCCCGAAGACATCCGACTCGCACCCCGTCAGCAACCACCCCACAGCCGCGACCGCGGCCAGGAACCTGAATCTCATCTTGTTCATCGTCGTAGTCATCTCTGGATAGGCATCGAACCTCCTGAGGAAAGCGAAAGCAATCGAGGTTCCGCAGGGACTGAACCCCTATAAACGAATATCTTATCGCTACTTGTAGTAATTGCGTGCAGGCGGGACGGTGCGGCGGCGTCACCTGAAGGCGACACTACTTCCGAGACGCAGAGTACGCTGAGGTCGCAGAGTGGTTCTCCGCGCGACCTCAGCGCCGGTCTATGCCGAGATTCCTTTCGGCGTAGTCCAACCGCAGATCGCGGTTGTGGGTGAGCTCGACGTAGAACTCGAACGCCGTGTTACCGTTCGGCGTCTGGTAGAAGTTGAAGTTGGCCTGCCACTCGTGGAGGTCGCGCTGGAAGTTCAGCTGGTGGGACCCGAACTCGCCATCGGAGATCGAGTAGCTGGTCGACCAGTTCACCGACCAATTCGGGCTGAGCTGGAAGGAGACGTCACCGTCGAGGGTCTGGCTCGTGCCGTCATTGAAGTCCTCGACCCTGGTGAAGATCCTACGTGGCCGGGAGAGGCGGTATGAAAGCCCGACATTCCACGGGCCTGCTCCGGTGCCCTGGGGGTTGCCCGTGAACGTCTCCTCCGCCTCCGTGACCGGCTCCTCCACGTCCTCTCCCCCTATCACCTGCTCCTCCGGAGCCGGGTCGTCTTCGTCCGCGCCCAGGCCGATTCGCTCGAGCCATTGGACGATGGCCGTCTGGGGACCGAGCTCGAATGTCGTGCTGAGCGAGGTCAGCCGGGGCGCAAATCGGCCCAGCTTTCCTTTATTGGACTGGTCATCGGGATCGAGATCCGTCCGGTCGAACAGCTCGTGCTGCATCTGGATGGTCAGGCCGCGGAGATAATCGGAGGTCACGGAGTTGCTGACCGTTTCGGTGACGAACCCGTTGCCTTCCTCCTGCGCCTGGATGAAGTCGTATTCGAGGGGACTCGTGTTGATGGAGAGGAGCGTCACCTTCGCGGGATCGGCGGGGACGGCCGGAACATCGAAAGGGGAGATCGAATCCGGGGCCAGCGAATCCGGTTGCTCAACGGGTTCCTCAACCTCGGGAGGCTCGGCCAACTTGGCCTCCCAGGTCTGGTTGATGGTCAGCGAGATGCGGTTCTGGGTGCGGCCACCGGCGATCCCGAAAAGGCTATCCTGAATGGCTGTCTGCTCGACCTCGGGCGAATAGCCGTACGAGAGGCGAGGCGAGAAGCGGTGTCGAATCGCGGTGAGCCCGCCGAATCCCGGGAAGAAGCCGTACAGGTCCGTGTTGAGGCTGGTGCCGAAGGTCATGCGCGTCGGTGCACCGATGAGCTCGCCACCAGTCAGGGTGTCCCGGACGAGCTGCTGGTTGAGGGTGATGTGCGGCGAGATATTCGTCGAACCGATCAGGGGCTGCTGATAGCTCGCGCGCGCCGACCACTGCGCATCGTCGCGGTCGTATGCGGGAACTGCGGGGACTGCGGCGATCTCGTCACCACCCGTGGTGCCTGCGATCTCGGCCACTTCCTCCCGATTCAGTGACCCAGATGCACCCAGGGTCAGGTTCCCGACCGAGAACGACGGCCCAGCGCGGAAGCTGGTTTGCTTCGTATCCGCCCGACTCCGCCCCACGTTGTCGTCGTACTCGTTCGAAGAGCGCGAGACGCTGACCACTCCCGGCGTGAAGGTCGCGTTGCTGTACCACCGCATCTGCTCGGGGGTGGGGGCCTGGAAGAGCGTGAGAGTGCCGGGGGAGATACTCAGGGACGGGAACGTCGAGGAGACGTCGCCGGTGGCGATCGACTGCCTTCGGTCGGCACCGAACGAAACGGAGGCCCAGTCGAAACGGCGCTGGATCGACAGGCTCGATTGGAGGTCCTGCGTCACATCTCGCGGATCGTAGCTCGATTCCCGCACGAACGCCGAAGAGCTCGCATAACTGGCACGCAGCGACATATTCGTGCGCTCATCCGGCCGCCAGGAGCCGTTGGCGTTGAGGTTGAGGTCCTTGCCGCCATCGTCCTGCCAGTACCGCTGGAGACCGACGCTGCCGTTCAGGAACTGGCGCCGCCAGCTGTAATCCAATCTCCCGTCGAGTGCCGTGTACGCGCCGCTCCGCCACGTGGTGCTGACCTGCGCTCCCATGTACTGGTTGATCGCCCAGTAGAAGCCGACGTCGGAGAGCTGGCGGTTGTAGCCCGAGGAGGTGCGGACCACGTCGGTGAGACCAAAGCGAGGCGTCAGAAATCCACTCCGGCGGCCCTCCTCGAGGTTGTGGACTACGAACGGGAGGACCATGACGGGCACATTACCGAAGTAGAGCCGCGCCGGCCTCGCGACCAGGATGTTGTCGCGGATGACCATCACCTCGTCCGACTCGAAATGGTAGTGCGGAATGGCGAGATCGCAGCTCGTGAAATGAGCGTTGGTGCCGAAGAGACGATCCTGCCCTTCCAGGGTCACGTCCCCCTGAACGTACCAGGTCGCGGTCTCGACGACCTCGGTCCGAGCGCCAAGCGCGGTCGCGCGACGGCGGGCGAGATCATAGTAGAGCGTATCCCCTTCGATCTCCTGCCCTTCGCCCGTGACCGTCGGTGCGCCATAGGCCTCGACGAGTTCCAGGCCTTCGCGGTAGATGATGGTGTCGGCGGTGAGGCGATCGCCGTTGCGACTCACCTCCGCATCCCCGTCCAACTGGAGAACCCCATCGTCCGCCCGATACCGGGCGTCGGTCCCGTGGTATTCGGTGACCGTGAAGCCCTCGAGCTCGCGGAGGAGTCGGAGGATGGAATCGGCCTCGGCGGAGAGCGGTGGTCTTGCTGGGACGGTGTCGCCCGTGAGGGTATCCACCACCATCCCGGGAAGAGAGTCGGAGGGTAAGGGCAACGAATCGACCGCCGCCGTATCAGGCTGCTGGGCGGCGGCTGGAACGGTCAGAACGGCAACGGCCAGCAACGGGGCCGCAGCGAACGCGAATCTGAAGGATCTCACTCAACCCTCGGGCAGTGCGATCCTCGAGTTCCGCCGGGTGAGGACTGCGCGGGACATCACGATACTGACCTCATACAGGAACAGAACGGGCAAAATCAGAAGCAGCTGGCTGCCGATGTCGGGTGGAGTCACGATTGCGCTGGCAACCGTCAGGATCGCGATTGCAACCTTCCGCTTGGCGACGAGCAACTCCGGCGTCACGATACCGAGAACCGTGCCGAGCAAGATCACGATGGGCAGCTCGAATGCCAGACCGAACGCGACGAGCATTCGTAGCACCAGCTTGAGATACTCCCCGATGACGATCGATTGTTCCAAGCTCTCTGTCTGGAACGCCATCGTGAACTGGAGCATCAGGGGGACCACCAGGTAGTAGCAGAACAGCACACCGACCGCGAAGAGCACGACGCCGCCGACGATCGAGGGCGCGATCAACTTCCTCTCTTCGGGCCGCATGAGCGGCGCCAACGTCGACCACAGCTGCCTGATCAGGTACGGGAGGGCGAGCACGAGCCCGATACTGAGGGCCAGTTTCAAGGTGACGAAAAAGGGGTCGGTGGGGCTCAAGTATTTGAGCTTCTCGCCGTTGAGGAAGGGTTCGATCGGGGCGACGAAGAAACCGAGGACGTCGAGGTTGATCGTCCACCCACCGATTCCGAAGGTCCCGAGCGCGCCGAGCTCGAACGTCCACCGCGGAACCCGCAGCGTAAGCGGCCAGGCAGCGACAAGGAAGCCGAGGATCGTGGTGGCCGTCACGACGACCAGGGAAGCGATCAGCCGACCCCGGAAGTCATCGAGCCGGTCGAGAAAGGACTTCTCGCCCGAGCGGGCGCGAAACCCGTCGACGAGGCCTGCTACGGAGCTCATGGGTCAGCCGCGTGCGGGCTCGGGCTCGGCCGTGCGTCGGCGGACGACGAACTTGGAAAGGGTGATGCTGATCTCGTAGAGGAGCGCCAGCGGAGCCATCATCATCAGGGTGATCGTGATCACATCGCCTGGAGTGATCAGGGCCGACACGACGGTGATGAGAGCGATGGCGTGGCGTCGCTTGGAGGCGAGGAACTCCGGTGTCACTAGCCCCAGGAAGGTGAGGAGGAGGATCACCACCGGTAGCTCGAAGACGATACCGAACGCCAGCAGCAAGCGCGTAACGACGCTGAGGTACTCGCCGATCACAATCGCTTGCTCCAGGCTCTCCGTCTGGAATCCCATCGTGAACTGGAGCGTCACCGGAAGCGCGATGTAGTACGCCATCGCCACGCCGGCCATGAAGAGGACGAGGCCGAAATACAGGCTCGGAATGATCGCCCTCTTCTCCGACGAATGGAGGGCGGGCGACAGGAACGCCCAGAGCTGAAAGATGATGATCGGCCCTGCCAGCAGGATCCCGACGACCAACGACAGCTTGAGTGTGACGAAGAAGGGGTCGGTCGGGCTGAGGTACCCCAGGCGTGAGTTGTCCAGGAACGGCGTGATCGGCTCGATCAGGAGGCTGAGGACATTGAGTCGAGTCACTACGAAGTAGCCGACGATCGTGAAGACGCCGATCGCCAGCAGACTCCAGAGAATTCGCCAGCGGAGCTCTTCCAGGTGGTCCAGGAAGGGCATCTCGCCGGTAGTGGTTCCAAAGTACTTCATCCTGCCTCTTCGGCTGCGCTCTCGACCCCGGCGTTCCCCTCCCCGTTGGCACCGAGGGGAAGCTCACGCTGGTAGCGTCGCACCTCGCGCTCTACCGCGCGCTCGTCCAACTCGCGCAGCTCTTCGTAGAACTCCGTCAGATCCTGGAAGTTGCGGTAGACCGACGCGAAGCGGACGTAGGCGATGTGATCTCGCGCCTTGAGGCGCTCCATGACCATCTCGCCGAGCTGCCGGCTTTCGATCGCGGACGCGTCGGACTGGTCGAGGATCCGCTCGATTTCCTCGACGAGATCATCGACGTCCGGACCGGCGACCGGCCGCTTGGCCACGGCAACCTGGATGCTCGTCAAGAGCTTCCGACGATCATACGGCTCGATCTCGCCGTTCCTCTTCGCCACCTGCAGTGGCCGCTCCTCGATGTACTCGTAGGTCGTGTACCTGCGGCCACACTCCAGACATTCTCGCCGCCGCCGCACGGCTCGACCCTCGCGGCTCCCGCGCGAATCAACGACCCGGTCTTCCATGTGGCTACAGAAGGGGCACCGCATAGGAGCGATCAGCTATCGGCTTTCAGAGGGCCAGGAGCGTCGTTGTACCTTCGAACGGGGCGCTGAGTTTCGCTGATAGCGTATCGCAATGCCGTCAGCGAATCCTGGCATCTCCCACCTCGGCACCTCGCGGACAGACTGCGTGACCTGGGGGAAAGACGTCGGATCAGCAATAGAGGAGCTGGCAGACGGGTAGCCGATAGCTGATAGGGTAGTGCGATCTCCGTTCGGCTATCGCAATACCCTCAACATATCCCTTGCGTCTTCCGCCTCCGCACTTCCCGGATACGCTGCGGTGAGCTGGTTGAGCATCGATCGGGCGCGGTCCTCGTTGCCTCGATCGACCTCGACCATGGCCGCTCTGTAGAGCGCCGTAGCGGCCTCGGGGGCGTCCGGGTGCAGTTCGAGAACGCTCGAGTACTCGTCCAGGGCGGCCTCGAGCTCGCCCTCGTCGTGCAGGAGCGCGGCGAGGTAGAGACGAGCGGCCGGGGCCGAAGGGTGCTGTGGGAAGACCTCGGTGAACTCCTGGAAGCCGGCTCGGGCGGTCGAGATGGAGCCTCGGTCCAGCGCGGCCTCCGCGGACTCGAAGAGTTCGTCCGGATCTCCGGCGTCCGGGACCACGGAGTCGACCAGCGCTCGCTGCGCCGCCTCGCGTTGTGCCATCGACTCACGCAACTCTGCCAGCCGTTGCTGGCCCTGGCCCGTCAGCTCCTGGATCTGGAAGAGCTGGCCTTCGATCGCGCCCAGCTGAGTGGCAAAGTCTCCCCTCTGCCGCACGGACTGAGTGGTCAGCGAATCCATCATGACGTCGTTCTGCTGCTGGATATCCTGAAGCAGGCGGTCCTGCGCCGCTTGCATGCGGCTGATCTCCGCCTGGAGATCCTGCAGGTCGCGTTTCGTCGCGCAGCCACCCCACATCGGGACGAGCAGTGCGACGATGAGGCAATGCTTTCGCATCAGCGGATCTCGGGTGGTATCGCGGAAATTTCGCCGCCGGTGATCGCGAACTCGGCACGCCGATTCCGCGCCCAGGTGCTCTCGTCGGAGCCCTCCACCGCCGGCCTCTCCTTACCGTAACTGATCGTGGTGAGGCGGTTCGGCGTGATGCCGTACCCGCTCAGGAACGTGCGGACGGCCTCGGCACGCCGCTGACCGAGCGCCAGATTGTACTCGGTCGAGCCTCGCTCGTCGGCGTGTCCTTCGACGCGCACCTCCAGAGACGGATTGGCGCGCAGGATCGCGGACTTGATGCGCAGCTGGTCCTCTGCCTCGGCGTCGATGACGTCGGTGTCGTACTCGAAAAACACCACGCTGGAGAGGGTTTCCTGAGCTTGAGCGAGTCGTGCCCGCCTGTCCCCGTCCTCCGCCTGCCGCCGGGCCAACTCCGCCGCCGCGATCGAATCCGTCTGAGCCCGATCGGTGTTGACGTCGGACACGGTCTCGGGGGTCGGTGCGGTCTCAGGTTCCTGGCGAGTGCAGCCGGCGATGACCGTGAACACGAGTGCAAATGCCACATAGTGACGGAGCTTCATCTTTCCTCCCGAATTTGATTCGAAATGACGCACGCGGCGTCTGCTTTGCGGCCGGAGGTCCGGCCGTCGGACCGTACCACAGTGGGATCCCGCCAACTCCATCAGACCAGTGATAGATCGCATCTCTTCGTGGCTACCGATGCTTCCTTCGAGCACGCGATCGTCTCGGCGGTCTTCCCGGAAGCCGGAGTCAAGCAGCCCCGATCAGGACGTTGCCGGACCACCGGATCGCTTCACGGCGCCGAATCGGCCCGTCGGAGCGCAGGAGACCAGTCGGGGAGGCCATACCCCGTTCCCCGCAGGAGCGGCCGCACTCTGCCGCCCACCGTATCGAGGATGAAGAGACCACCGCCCTCACGGTCGCGCGAGGAGAAGACGACATGTCGTCCGTCCGCTGCCCAACTCGGGTCTTCGTTGTTCCCCTCGTTGGTAAGGAGCCGCCGGTCACCGGTCTCCAGATCGGCCACCATGATCTGCATGACGCTGTTGAGCCGCGAGTGGTAGGTGATCTGGTCACCCGTGGGAGACCAATCCGGCGAAGTATTGTATGCGCGCCCGCCGAAGGCGTAGTCGGAGATGAGCCTGGGCTCCCCGCCCCCAACCGGCATGATGTAGATGTGCGGTTCCCCGAGGCGGTTGGAGACGAAGGCCAGGCGCCGCCCATCGGGGGAATACGATGGAGACAGGGAATCGAAACGTCTCCCCTCGGTGTGCTGCTCGAGGCAGCAGTCCTGCTCCGCGTTGTACGTCGCGATCTCGGTGTTCCCGGAGACGGTGGTCGAGAAGGCGATCGTCGACCCGTCGGGGGAGTAGGTCGGTGTGATGTTGATCCCGTCACGGTCCGAGATGAGGCGGTCGTTTCCCGCACGCATATCGCGCTCGTAGAGTAACGGCGAGCCCGATCGGTACGAAGTGAAGGCGACACGGCTCCCGTCCGGCGACCATGCCGGGGAGAGGGTGATCGCGCCATCGCTCGTAATGCGCTGCACGTTCTCACCATCGTAGTCGATGACATACATCTCCTTCGAGCCGTCGCGGGCGTCGAGGACGAAGGCAATTCGGGAGGCTGCTGACCCCAGATCTCCAGTCGCCCAGCCGACGATCTCGTCAGCGGCGGCGTGCACCGCCATTCGGAAGTTCGGATCCCCCTGCGCAGGCAGAACGAAACTCCGGTCATCCTTCACGGAGCCATAGACCGCGTCGTGAAGAACCAGCCGGAGGAGAGTATCGCCTCCGGGTCCCGTCTCGATAGAACCATCGAGGACCCAATCCACCCCGCGTTCCTTCCAGAGCTCCACGTTGACGGGTTCGCCGGCCTCGACGCCGCCGGCATCGCGCATCACCTCGAAACGGTCACTGTAGTCGAGGTCCTGCTCGACGATTCCGCGGATCGGCTGGGCCATCGCTTCGGAGCCGGCTTCCGCCGCGAACGGCAGAACCACGAGCCCGGGCTGGTACTCAGGCTGATACATCAGACCGAGTCGAACACCCGTCGGCTCCCGTGGCTCCTGGGCCAGCGCACCGCCCGCGAATACCGCAGCGGCCAGCAGGGTCATGACGCCGAGTCGAAATATGTTCATCTGGAATCGCCAGTTACCAGTTGTCAGTTACCGGTCGCCGGCTACCGTTACGGTGACCGGCTCCCTGTTGGAGAATTCGCTCTCCGTCAACCCCGACCCCCTTCTCACCTTGCCGGCCGGAAGTAGAAGCTGACCGGTAAGCCATCGGATTGATAGTTGTCGGGCAGTATCCCGAATGCACGATTGTTCCCCGCCTGTTCGACCGCCTCCAGGGCGGCCAGCCGGAAGGTCGCCCCGCCGGTGCTGCTAACCAACCTCAGGTCCGAGATCGAACCGTTCCGATTGATGACGAAATAGACCTCTGCCTGGCTTGACGTGCCCCTCGGTCCCCTGAAGTACCGATAGAGCTGCCGGACGATGTTGTTGCAGTAATCCGGCGTAGGGCATTGGACACCAGAGAGCTGCATGTCGATGTCGTCGCCGCCTGGAGACGTGGGATCGGGCTGGTCGCCCGTCGAAGGTCTCTCGGGTTCCGGCTCTGGCTCCGGTTCCGGTTCGGGCTCAGGCTCTGGCTCAGGTTCCGGCTCAGGTTCTGGTTCCGGTTCGGGCTCAGGTTCAGGTTCAGGTTCAGGCTCAGGCTCGGGCTCCGGTTCAGGCTCTGGCTCCGGGATCGGCTCTCCCGACTCCTGCGGAGGGGGCGAGACGATGTTGATCGCGTAAACGCGCATCGGAGGGAGCTGGTTCGCGTCTCTACCCGCGAACCACGCGACGCCCACGATACCGGTATGAAGCAGAGCCGAGAACAGGAACGCCCCACCGAAGCGGCTACTGCTACGCCCGTTCACCGCCCTCCTCCACCCCCTGAGCCCGGGCCGTCCGGCTCCGCGACCAGCCCGACCGCCGCGATATCGAGTGCCTTCATCGCGCCCAGCACCTGGAGCACACGGCCGTAGTTGACGTCCTGGTCCGCCCTAAGATAGATGTTCTGGGCCTGTCTGTCGCGCACCACGTCCGTCAGTGCGGGTTCGAACTCCTCCCAGGTCGCTTCGGCGTCGCCAATGAAGATCGCACCGTCCTCGGTGACGGAGACGATCACGCCCTCAGGCGAGGAGATGGCCTCGGAGCGTGCTCGTGGCACCTGTACCTCCACACCCCCCTGAAGGATCGGGGCGGTGATGATGAAGATCACGAGCAGCGTGAAGGCGACGTCGACCAGCGAAGTCATGTTGATCTCAGCCCTCATCTCGAGAGCCTGAGCGGGTCTGCGCCGTGGCATCAGACCTTCCCCTCTCGGGCGAGGGTCCCGATGAACTCGCTCGAGAAGCCTTCGAGCTCGCTCATGAAGAGATGAAGCCGCCCTGCGAAGTAGTTGTACGCGATGGCAGCCGGGATGGCGACAGTGAGGCCGGCGACGGTCGTCGACAACGCCTGCGCAACACCGGGCGCGACGGCCGTGATGTTCGCCGAACCGGCCGACGCGACGCCGATGAACGAGTTCATCACTCCCAGCACCGTGCCCAGCAGGCCGAGGAGTGGCGCGACGGTGGCGATGATCGCAAGCCACTGTAGCCCATGCGCCAACTCGTCCCGCTCCTCTCCTTCCTCTTTTTCGAGAACGAGCCTCAGCACTTCGAGCTGGGCGGTGCTGAGCCCGGCCACCATCGCTCCCTCACGCAGTGCGCCCGGCCGTAGCTCCGAGAAGAAGTTCACCCCGCGCCGGAAGACCCGTGTGAACGGAGACTCGGGGAGCATTCGGATGCTTCGATAGGCTTCTTCCAGCCGCGTCGCCTTCTCCATGTAGGCTAGAAATCCTCCTGCTTGTTTCCAGACCCTGCGGAACGTGAAGTACTTCCAGACGATCAACGCCCAGGACATCAGCGAAAAGAACAGAAGGATTCCCAGGATGATCTGCGTCGAAAGGTTTCCTTCGACGACCATCCCCCACGGGGTCAACGGGTCCGCGGGCGCGATCTGGACAAGGATGAGTGACAGTCTCACGGGCCTCCGGCTCGGGTTGGTTGCGGGAGAATGAGGAGCGGCATGCGTTCTACTCCTCCGCCTGCTCGCTTTGTTCCGCTTCCTTCGGCTCCTCGTCGAGCTCGAAGAGGTAACGGACGGAGTCCAGAACGGCGGTTCCATGCCCGTTCCCGGCGGCTTCGCGGAGCCGCACCGTGGGCGTATGCAAAAACTTATTGAGCAAAGAGCGAGTCAGCGCGTCGATCGCCTGTTGGTCTTCGGCCGGCAGATGTGAAAGCCGCCGAAGCGTCCGCTCGAGCTCGGACTTGCGGACCGTTTCGCCGCGGCTGCGCAAATCCCGGATCGTCGGAACCACGGCCAGGCTCGAATACCAGGACCAGAACTCGGCGACACTGTTGGCGACGATCTCCTCAGCGCGCGGAATCTCGGCGCGCCGCCGGTCCAGGCTGTCATCGACGATCTGGCGCAGGTCGTCGATGTTGTACAGGAAGACGTTCGGCTCGTCGCCCACACGAGGATCGACGTCGCGTGGAATGGCGATGTCGATGATGCAGAGCGGGTGCGAGGCGGCCTTCGGGTGCGCGGTCCGGAACCGCTCGAGCGACAGTACCGGGTGCGGCGCAGCGGTCGAGCAGATCACGATGTCGGTGCCTGGTAGCGATTTCTCGAGATCGGCCCAGGATACCGCCTTCCCGCCCCACTTCCCGGCAAGTTCCCTGGCCCGCTCGTAGGTCCGGTTCGCGACGACACAATTCCGGACGCCCTCGGAGCGAAGCAGCTCCAGCGTAAGCTCGCTCATCTCGCCGGCACCGATGACCAGCGCATTTCGACCCCGCAGCGACCCGAATATCTTCTTCGCCAGCTCGACGGCGGCGCCGGAGATCGAGGCTGCCCCAACGCCGATCTCCGTCTCTGACCGCACCCTGCCGCCGACGCGCAATGCCGCCTGGAAGAGCCGATTCAGCGTCGAACCGACGACCTGCCCCCCGAGACCTCTCGTCTCCTGCGCAAGCTGGTACGCCTCCTTCACCTGACCCTGGATCTGAGGCTCGCCCAGTACCATCGAATCGAGACCGGAGGTCACCTTGAAGAGGTGGCGAACGGCCGCCTTGTCACGGTGAAGGTAGAGGTACCCCCGCAGGGCCTCCATCGGAACGTCCACTCGGTCCGCCAGGATCTCACGGAACGCCGTATCCCCTCGTTGCAGGTCCGCCAGAGACAGGTAGATCTCCGTGCGGTTGCACGTCGAGACGAGGACTGCCTCAGCCGCCGCGCCAGAATCCACGAGATCCGCGAGCACGGCGGGTGCCTCGGTTCGCGCCATGGCAAACCGCTCGCGCACATCGATCGGTGCGGTGTTGTGGTTGGTGCCGAGTACGACTATCGGCATCCACCACCAACCCGACTGGACGACCCCGACGTCGACACCGCAGTCAGACGACGTTGCGGCGCGACTTCCTCCGATCTCGACGATCCCCGGCCTCGTCCGATACGACCTCCGAAGCTCAAAGGAACACCCCCTGCTGAACTTCCTGGACGCGAAGGACAACGTACAGAACAACCACGACGATGAAACCGATCACACTGGCCAGCGCACCCCGCTCCGCCTTCTGACCCGCGCCGAGGCGCGCCAGCAAAGCCGTGAGGAAGACGACCCAGATCAGCACCACCCAGGTCAACTTCAGATTCCCGGGCGGCACGTCGAAGCTGACCGTCCACGCCCAACCGAGCAGGAGGGCGAGGGTCAGGAACGGAAAGCCGATCAACAGCCCGCGGCGGCCGAGTCGATCGAGTGTCTCCAGCGGGGGGAAAAACCGAAATATCGCACCGAAGTGCTTGCTCTTCAACTCCCGGAACTGGAGGAGGTACATCAAACCGGCGGCGAAAGCGACTGCCAGGCCGGCAATGCCGACGAATGCAAAGAAGATGTGGAGGAAGAACCAACCGGCTCGGTAACTGGTCGGCGAGTCCCCCGGGGCGATGCCAACGACGGCCGCGACGGCGGTCAAGACGGTGACGATCGGGACGAGGACGAGACCGACGGTCGAGGCGTGGCCGAGGGTCGCCGCCATGAGGAAACCCAAGCCGATCAGGAATGCTAGTGTGGAGAGAGCCGGGCCGAGGCCGGCGAGTGGCAATTGATCCCAGGTAGCGGTAAAGTCGGCCAGGCCAGCGGCGTGGATGACGAGCCCGACGGCTACCACGATGCTCGCCAGCGCGGTCAGCCTTCGCATATCACGCATGAGGGAGACGCCGAGAAGCGCTCCCGCTACGCCGTAGAGGGCGAAAGAGCCGATGTGAAGGATACCGATCATCTACCCGTCGTACCTCGCCCTTCGGATGGTTGTCCGGGTGCGCTCAAAGTGGTGATCGCTTCCCAGCGCACGACTCCCACGTCATGGCTTGCGCGCCGCCAGGCGCACGGGCAAACCAACCTGTAGTGCCGGGTGGCCGAGGGACACGACCCGGACGGCCGAGGTGATGAGCGAGACCCGGAGGACCTGCAGCTTCGCCACGAAGACTTCCGGTCGCCGCCCCCAAACCTCTTGCCCGGCGGGGAAATAGGCTTCGAATTCGTCACCTACTACCACCCCGGACGTGGCGCCGAGGTTCACGAACGCGACATCTTCCGTCGCGATCAGAGGCTCGGACGACTGGAACCCGACCACCCGACCTTCGAGACCCCTCGCCGAGACGGGCGAGACGCCAGCCGGAGCGTCGAACTCGGGCATCGGAATGGCGATATCGTCGATGGCGACACGATCATAGAATCGGTCCACCTCCACCGTCGCCACCCCGGCCTCGACGTCGAGGACCTGGCCGCTTCCAGTCGGGATGAAGATACGCCCCCAGGGAGAAACCACCGACGCTGAGCGGAGAAGCTGGATGCGTTCGCCGATCGCAACGCCGTTTCCCATCACGACGAGCAAGACTCTGTCGTACGGCTGGATCGCAGGGGCCACGCTCCGCTCGATCAGCGTGGGGTCGACGACTTCAACGAGCCGGCCCACGACATCGAGCTCGGATTCCGGCACCAACATGCCCGCCGAATAGAAGCGACCGGCCAGAACGAGGGGTGGCTCACGCCTACCACCCGCGTCGCGAACGCCCGCCGGCGGTACGTCAGATGCCACTACCTGCGCCGATGCCGGGAACGCGGTACCCGCGAGCAGGAAACCGAAAGGAATCATCCATTTCATCGCTGCACCGAAGCGCGCTTCGCGCGCTCGCCGGAGGCTCCCGATGCTCGGGGACGCCGGCCGCGGGCCTTCGCGCGATATAGGGAAATGCAGGCGATACCGCTCAATGGATGTACCCTTGGGGCGGGACACCCAGTTATACCACCCGTTGGGTCGGGGGTCAACCCTGATCGGGCGGCCGAGCGGGACCGGAGAAAGTGACATAGTTTATTTCTGTACAATCAGTTACAAATATCTCACCGGAGGCGCTGAGGACGCGGAGATACACTCCAGCCGTTCTCGGATACTCCGCGCTCTCCGCGTCGCCGCGTGAGACTCCAGAACGAGGAAGGGGCGGAATCCGCTCGGATCCGCCCCTCTTGTACGGCGGGTGGCCCCGCCCGGAGCTCTCAGAACGGCAAGTCGTCCTCTTCCTCCGGAAAGTCAGTGGAGAAATCGTCGTAGGAACCTTCCTTCTCCTTGGACGGGGTCGCGGCCGCAGCTGGCTGCCTCTCCCTCTGGGAGTTACCGCCGCCGGACGAGCCGCTCTCGCGGCTACCGAGCATAACGAGCTCGCGGGCCCGGATCTCGGTGACATAGCGGGTGTTGCCGTCTTTGTCGTCGTAGGAGCGGTATTCGATCTCGCCCTCGATGTACACCGAATCTCCCTTCTTCAGGTAGCGATCGGCGACATCGGCGAGCTTCTCCCACAGCACGATGCGGTGCCACTCCGTTTTCTCCTGCTGCTGTCCGGACCGGTCGTTCCAGCGGCGGCTCGTGGCCACCGAAAGGTTGGCGACTTGCGAGCCGCTCGAAACGCTCCTGACCTCCGGGTCGGCGCCCAGGTTGCCGACGATGATCGCCTTGTTCACGCTGCGGGACACGGTTCCTCCTGCGGTTGAGGGAAAGCGCGGATGACGGTGGCGGGGTCCGTCCAGATTGCAATGTCGGGCTCTGAGGGAGCCCGTGCAACCGAAGGTGACCTCCGGGTCAAATCAGATCTCGACGCATCACGAACGCGTCTTCTGTAGGTTGGGAGTAATAGTTTCGCCGGCGCCCGACGAGTCGGAAATCGCATTGTTCGTATAGCGCGCGTGCTTGCCCGTTGGATTCGCGCACCTCGAGAAAGCACTCCCTGGCACCGCGTTGTCGGACGATCGCGAGGATCGCGTCGACGAGCCGCCGACCGGTGCCGCGCCCGCGCTCGGTCGGGGCGACGGCCACGTTGCCCAGTTCCGCTTGGTCGCCGACCGTCCAGCACACGGCGTAGCCGACGGGCCGATCCTCACGCGTCGCTGCCACCAGGTTCGAGTCTCGTCGAAGCATCAAGCCACGGAAGGTGGACTCTCGCCACGGCGTGCTGAAAGAAGCGCGTTCGATCGCCATCACCGCCGGGAGGTCAGCAGGAGCGAGCGGCCTGAGATAGACGTCCCCGGGGACTTCCTCGCGTACAGCGCTCATCGATCTCCACCACGGCTCCGGGCGGCGGCAATCCGCTCCGCGCCGGAAGCGCGAAGGTATTGGGGCTCCCAGCTCGGCGGATCTCTCACCCGCCCCATCTCGGCGGCGGCATCGGCGAGCCAGAGCAGGCTGGCGGCGCGCGGCCACCGGTACAGAGCCGGAGCGACGGTAGCGCCCGCTGCCTCGAGCTCAGCCCGATGTTTCATGGCGCCGTCCCCGATGCAGACGGCATCCGGGAGCGCAGCGACCTCTTGCGTGACCACTCCGATATCGGCTGCAACCGGTGACCTCACGACGACGACGCCAGGATCGAAACGATAGGTCGCCGCATACACGTCAGGTCCCCGCGCATCGAGGAGCGGGCAAATGAAACGTTCGGAAGCCCAGGCATGCGTGGCCAGGGCCAGCAGGCTCGAATAGGCAAAGAACGGCAGAGCCAGAGCACCCACGATACCCTTCGCGGTTGCGGCCGCGATCCGAATTCCCGTGAACGATCCGGGCCCGGCCCCGACGACGACTCCGCCCAGCTGCTTCGGCGCGAGCCCGGCCAGCTCCAGCGCGTGGTCGATCGTGGGCAATAGAGTCGACGAGTGCCCTGCTCTGGTCGGGAACCGGCCGGAACCCGGAAGTGGCGTGTCCACCGCGATCTCCACAAGAACCCGAGATCCGTCACCAACGGCGATGGTCGCGGTGCTCGTCGAAGAGTCGATCGCCAGTAGCGGTCGCCGAGATGCCATCATCCCCCCGGGTCGGGGATCGGTGACGGCTCGCCTACGGCCTCGAGCGTCACCAGCCTCGCATCCGGTGATTCCGCCTCGCGAAGCCGGATCTCCCAGCGCGGCTCCGGGAGCACCTCTTCCGCGCTCTCCGGCCATTCGATGAGCACAATCTCGCTCTCGGATGGAAGCTCCTCCCAACCCAGCTCCCACACCTCCGACTCGTGCTGGATACGGAACAGATCGATGTGGACCACATGCCTTCCCTCGGTCGCCCAATACCGGAACAGAAGGTTGTATGTCGGCGATGGTACCGGGCCCTCCACCCCTGCCCCCTCCGCGATCGCCCGAGCCAACGTCGTCTTCCCGGTACCGAGGTCACCTCGTAAGGCGATCACCAGCGGGGGTGACGCCGCCTGCCCGATGCGGCGGCCCCAATCCTGGAGCTCCACCTCGTTCAAGGAAGCCATTCAGGGCAAATCTATCCTACGGGAGCGACATGCGGAACCGAGAGCGATACTCACGCGGAGACGCGAAGAGTGCGGAGAAAAAGAGTCCTTCAAGCTTCGCGCTCTCCGCGTCTTCGCGTGAAACCTGTCGTTCTACGCCGTCCTATCCTCGAAGTGCGCGCTGCTTCTTCGGGCCGTCCATGGCCGCCTTCACTTCGAGAAGCTGGTCGCGAAGCACCGCGGCTCGCTCGAAGTCGAGCCGGGCGGCCGCCTCCCGCATCTCCCCTTCGAGCTCTGCGATCACCTCCTCCGGGTTCCGGCCCTTCAACGCGTCGCCGTACGGCTTCCTCGCTTCGGCCACCTTCCGCTGAGAGCGCCCACGAGCGTCCGCCACCCTCGTGGTGAGCTCGATCTCCTCGATCGACTTGACGATCGTCGTCGGGACGATTCCGTTCACCCGGTTGAATTCTTCCTGGATCGACCGCCTGCGCTCTGTCTCCCCGATCATCCGCTCCATCGAACCGGTGACCCTGTCGGCATAGAGGATCGCACGCCCCTGTGCGTTCCTTGCCGCTCGGCCCACGGTCTGGATCAGCGAGCGGTCCGACCTGAGGAACCCTTCCTTGTCCGCATCGAGGATCGCGACGAGCGAGACTTCGGGTAGATCCAGCCCCTCACGCAGCAGGTTGATGCCCACGAGGACGTCGAATCGACCGAGCCGCAGGTCACGCAGGATCTCGACCCGCTGCAGGGCGTCGATGTCGGAGTGCAGGTAACGGACGCGGACGCCGACGCCCTGGAAGAAGTCCGTCAGGTCCTCGGCCATTCGTTTGGTCAGCGTGGTGACGAGCACCCGTTCCTTGCGACCGACCCGGTCCTGGATCTCGGCGAGAAGGTCGTCGACCTGTCCCTTGACCGGACGCACCTCGACGATCGGGTCGAGCAGCCCGGTAGGCCGGATGATCTGCTCCACGACGACGCCGCCGCTCTTCGTCAGTTCGTAGTCTCCAGGCGTCGCGGAGACGAAGACGACCCTGGAGAGCATCTGCTCCCATTCATCGAAGCGAAGCGGTCGATTGTCGAGGGCCGATGGAAGGCGGAAACCATGCTCGACCAGGACAGTCTTCCGGGCGCGGTCGCCATTGTACATGGCCCCGATCTGTGGAACCGTGACGTGGCTCTCGTCGACGATCACCAGGAGATCGTGAGGGAAGTAGTCGAGCAGACAGGCGGGGCGTTCGCCCTCGCGGCGGCCGGTCAGGTGACGCGAGTAGTTCTCGATTCCCGAGCACGTCCCGATCTCCACCATCATCTCGATGTCGAAGTTGGTGCGCGATTCGATTCGCTGGGCCTCCAGCAGCCGATTTTCGGCGAGCAGATCCCTCAGCCTCTCTCTTAGCTCCTCGCGAATCTTCTCGACGGCTCGCTCAATCGTCTGTCGCTGCGTCACGAAGTGCGTCGCCGGGTAGATGGCCGCGCGCTGGAGGGAGACGATGGTGTCACCAGTCACCGGATCGAAGCGCGAAATTCGCTCGATCTCGTCACCCCAGAGCTCGATCCGCACGCCCTGTTCGTCATACGCAGGGAAGACTTCGACCGTGTCCCCGCGCACGCGGAACGCCCCACGCTCGAAGGAGACGTCGTTGCGGCTGTACTGGATGTTGACCAGCCCCGCCAGGATCTCCTTGCGACGGATCTCTTGGCCGACGGCCAGCGTGAGCATCTGCGCCCGGTATTCCTGCGGGTCGCCGAGACCGTAGATCGACGAGACGGAGGAGACGATCACCACGTCGTCCCGCTCCATCAGCGAGGATGTCGCGCGGAGGCGCAGTCTCTCGATGTCCTCGTTGATCGACGAATCTTTCTCGATGTACGTGTCGGTGGCCGGGACGTAGGCCTCCGGTTGGTAGTAGTCGTAGTAGGAGATGAAGTACTCGACGGCGTTCTTCGGGAAGAACTGCTTCAACTCGCCGTAGAGCTGCGCGGCGAGGGTTTTGTTGTGGCTCATCACCAACGTCGGACGGCCAAGTCGGGCGATGGCGTGCGCCATCGTCAGGGTCTTCCCTGTACCGGTCGCACCCAGCAACGTCTGGTACCGCGCGCCCGAGCCGAGCCCGGCGACGAGCTCCTCGATGGCTTTGGGCTGATCGCCTGCCGGGAGGAAGGGAGAGACGAGCTCGAATGGTGTGGTTGTGGTATTTGCCACGTTTCGGGTGTTGGCGCCGGAGGGTTACCAGTTACCAGTTACCAGTCTCACCGGTTACGGATTGGATGAATCGTGTGAGCATGCGGCGCACAGTGCTGATCTTCTGCCTGAGCTCCCTGTGCGTCTCGAGAGGAAGATAGGCAAGGTCGCTGCAGACGAGGAGATGATACTCCAATTCATTGATGGAGCCACGAGCGATTCGGCAGAATCGGGCGAGCTCCGGTCCGCTTCCTCGCCCGGTTCCTTCGGCGATGTTCGCTGCCACCGATACGGCTGCTCTTCTGACCTGTGACGAAAGACCGTACCTTTCATCTTTGGGGAATACGAGCGTGACTTTGTACACGGCCAACACCAATGCGTGCGCGTGCTGCCACACGACCAGCTTCCGATAGTCGCTCATTGGGAGGCGCCTGATGGGAAGGACAACGAGGGAAAGGGCAGGAAACACCGCAGGATTAAGAAGGCCGGCAACTGCCAGCTGGCAACCTACTATCTGAGCCGATCGAGGCGCCACCTGCCGTTTCCGAATGGAGCAGGCGATGGAGAGGAAAGATGTGACTCCGTCACCGGAGAGAGGGTCGGGAAGCTACACCGACCCGGCGACCATCGGGCTACGAGTTAAGGGCCAGGATGAAGTGTGGTCGATTGTGACGGAAATGCGCCGGCGATTCGAGGAGCTTTACGGCGACCGGCTCCGCGGCCTTTACATGTTCGGATCCTACGCGCGTGGTGAGGCCCGGCCGGGCAGCGATCTGGATGTCCTGTTGGTGCTCGACCTGATCGACTCATACTGGGCGGAAATCGAACGTGGTGGCGGCATCACCGCTGAGCTCTCCCTCGAGCACGATCTCCCCATTACGCGCGTCTTCGTGTCCGAGGCAGCTTGGCTGACCGCCAACGGGTAAACTGGCAACTGGCATCCGGCAACTGGTAACTGGTAACCAGTCATCACCCTTCCGTCGTCAGATCGCTCGATCCGAAGTGCTCGCGGCGCTCGACGGTCAGCACGCCCTTCACCTTGCGGATCGCGTTCAACACCTTCTTGAGGTGACCGAGGTTCTCGACCTCGACTACGAATTCGCCGCGCATCCCGAGCTCTTCCGCCTGGATGTTGACGCTCTTGATGTTGGTCTGGGCAGTGGTGATGGTGCTGGCGATGTCGGCGACGAGGCCGCGGCGGTCGGTGCCCTCGAGCTCGAGGCGAACGAAGAAGCGCTCGCCGGACTCGGCCTCCCATTCGATCTCGACCCGACGCTCCGGGTGGTCGGCGAGGTTGAGGACGTTGGGGCAGTCGGCCCGGTGGATCGAGACGCCTCGACCGCGGGTGATGTAGCCGATCACCTGATCTCCCGGTAACGGCTGACAGCACTGGGAGTAACGGACCATCAGGTTTTCCATCCCCTGGATGCGAACGCCGGGCGACTTGCCGCGGACGCGGGAGACGAGCCGTTCGAACGCGGAGGGGGGTCGTTCCGGCTCGTTGGATTCGGGCGCATCCGGCCAGAGCTCACGGAACACCTGTACGGGCCCGACATCGCCGCGGCCCAGAGCGGCGAAGAGGTGATTCTTGTCGGGGAAGTCGAGGGCCAGCGCGACATCCTCGAAGCGCTCCTCCCCCACCTTGCCCCGCCGCATCTTCCGGATCTCGCGCTCGATGAACTCCTTGCCGAGGCGCACGGAGCTGCCGAACTCCTCGTCGCGGATCCACTGTCGGATCTTGTTGCGAGCGCGCGCGGTCTTGACGAACGCCAGCCAATCGCGGGATGGCCGCTGCTTTGCATCCGTCATGACCTCCACCGTGTCTCCATTCCGGAGCTCACGGGAAAGCGGCGTGATCCGACCGTTGACCTTGGCGCCTGCGCACCGGATGCCGACCTCGGTGTGAACCGCAAACGCGAAATCGATCGGCGTGGCCCCTCGCGGTAGCTGCTTCACGTCGCCCTGAGGAGTGAAGACGAAGATCTCATCCTGGAAGAGATCAATCTTCAGGAACTCCATGAACTCCTCGGGCTCCCGAGTCTCCTGCTGCCACTCGAGAACCTGTCGGAACCAGGTCAGCGTCTCATCGACCTCGTTCCCCGTCCTCACTCCCTCCTTGTACTTCCAGTGGGCCGCGATGCCGTACTCCGCAGTCCGGTGCATCTCCTTGGTGCGAATCTGGATCTCGTACAGACGGCCGCCCGGGCCGAAGATCGTGGTGTGGAGCGACCGGTAGAGGTTGGACTTCGGCGTTGCGATGTAATCGTGGAAGCGCTCCTGGAGCGGCGTCCACTTGTTGTGGATGATGCCGAGCGCATGATAGCAATCGGCGATCGTCTCGACGACGACGCGCATCGCCATGAGGTCGTAGATCTCCTCGTAGGGCTTGTCGCGCCGGATCATCTTGCGGTGGATCGACCAGAGGTGCTTCGGGCGCCCGGTGACCTCGCACTCGATCCCCGCCGCGGCGAGATCCGCCGCGAGCGGTTTGCGGAGGCGCTCGAGGAGGTCTTCCCGGTCGTGCCGCTTCTCCGTGATGTTCCTCGCCAGCTCGCGGTAGGCGTCCGGCTCCAGGAACTTGAAGGCGAGGTCCTCCAGCTCCCACTTGATCGTCGCCACTCCGAGGCGGTGGGCGAGCGGAGCGTAGATTTCGCGCGTCTCGAGGGCGATCCGACGTCGCTTCTCCTCACGAAGGGGCTCGAGCGTTCGCATGTTGTGCAGACGATCGGCAAGCTTGATGAGGATGACCCGGGCGTCCTGCGCCATCGAGAGCAGCAGCTTCCGGTAGTTCTCGACCTGCTGCTCGGTGTTCGTCCGGAACTGGACCCGAGCGATCTTGGTGAGTCCGTCGACGACCCGTGCGACCTCGTCGCCGAACGTCGCCTGAATGTCGGCCAGGTCGGTCTCGGTGTCCTCGACGACGTCGTGGATGAGCGCGCAGGTGAGCGTCACCGTGTCGAGGTGCAGTTCGGCGAGGATCTCGGCCACTTCCTGGCTGTGGACGATGAAGTCCTCTCCCGAATGCCGCTTCTGTCCCTCGTGGGCCGCCCGTCCGAACTCATAGGCTCGCGTGATCATGTCCAGATCGAGACGATCGGCGTACGCGTCGAGCTTGGCGAACAAGCTCGACGGCAGCACGGCGCGCGCGCGAGCGCGGGCCGCGTCGATCTTCTCGGGTGCGATGGTGGACATGAAAACGCTACCAGCTATGGGCCATCAAAACGAAACGATCCCGAACGGTAGCTTAGGCCCCGCCTACCGGACGTGCAAAAACGTCGACCCCTCCCACGGTCGACGCTCGGTGCATTATTACCGCCAGCGAGTCGCAAGGGATCGTGATTGATACCCCGGATCGGCGGATCGGATCGATGGACGGCTATCCTCTATCGGACGAGCAGGCCGGTGCTTGTGCCTGCTGGCGAGGCTTTTCTACTCCTTCTCCAAATTCGGCCACGTGTTCTGAATCGATCGAAGCATCAGGCACCCGTTGCTGCCCCCAGCAGTGTCATTCCCGCGAAGGCGGGAATCCAGTTGCTCCGTCGGCTACGGCGTCGTGGATTCCCGCTTTCCGCGGGAATGACGAACCGAGATGATCAAGAACATGCCGCCGTAATTGTGAGAAGGACTAGCCCGCGCACGTGATTTGAGTGGCCTTACCCCTTACTGCTTCGGTTTCCTCTTCGGCTTCGGATCACGGAGATAGAAGTAGCCCCAGATGGCCAGGCCAAGCATCAAGACCATCCCAGCAAACATGAGAAAAACCCCCACTTCAAGTGCGTCCACTGGTCTCTCCCTTGAGTGCGTTCAGGTTGTGCATAGCCCAGCCAGTAGCTCCTGCGACGACGACGAATCCGACCACAGCGCCCACAGTAGCAAAGATAAGCAGAACGGCACCGGGGCGCTCCTGAATGATCCACGCAATCAGGGCAGAGGTCGCCGCCACCGCGAAGGTAGACCACAGCTTAGCCAGGCCGATCGCCTCTTTGTGGTACTCCGCGCGCATCTCGATGCTAGACTGTAAGAGATTATACTACAAGTAGTTATCGGATATCGACTACTCCATCATCCCACCCTCGGCCATGGACACGTATCTCCCCTCTCCGACGATGACGTGATCCAGGACTTCTATGCCGATGATCGTACCGGCGCGCCTGAGTTGGTGGGTGACGGCGCGATCCTCAGCGGAAGGGGTCGGGTCGCCGCTCGGGTGATTGTGGACGAGGATCACGGTCGCGGCCGCCTCGGCGATCGCCTCGCGGAAAACTTCGCGGGGATGCACCAGCGACGCGTCGAGGGTTCCGCGGGTCACCTGAAGGTTGCGGAGCACCTCGTTCTGCGTGCTGAGGAGGAGGACGTGGAACTCCTCGTGGGGAAGGTCGCGCAGCGCGACATGCATGAGCGCGTAGACGTCCGCTGCACATCGGATGCGCTCGCGGCCGTTGCGTTCCTCCTCCACCGCGCGACGTCCGAGATCGAGCGCGGCGAGGATCCTCGCCGCCTTGGCGGGGCCGATCCCCGGTACCCGGCACAGCTCCGCCATCGAACCGTTCATCATCCGCCGCAGAGGAGCGCCCGAGGTCCGGGCGAAGTGGCCGATCAGCTCGCCCGCGACATCGACTGCCGATCGCGCCGGCTGGTCTCCGGACGCCGACCGCCCGGTCTCGATGAGGATGGCAATCAGCTCGCGAGCGGGCAGCGACCGCGCCCCGACGACTTGCAACCGTTCACGCGGCCGCTCGAGCGCGGGCCATTCCCGGATTGATGTGGGCACGGGACGGAGAGGAGGGGCGAGAGTGATCCGAGCGCCGCATGGCGTTGGCCGCCTCCCAATCTAAACGTCGACGGGCTTCCCTCCTCTGCCTTCGACAGACGGATCTCGGCGTCGTGGACACATCCAGTGCGTGGGCGAGATCGCCGCTGATTGGCTCACGCGGAGCCGCGGAGGACGACTCACCATCCTCAGCGTTCCTTTGCGACTTCCGCGTGAGACCCTCTCTTATCTACCGTGGCACTTCTTGTACTTCTTCCCGCTGCCGCAGGGGCAGGGATCGTTGCGGCCGACCTCTTCAGCCACGGCGACCGGCTGTGGCTTCCGTCCCTCCTCAGCCCGGTTCGTCGTCAGCTGGTCGACCCTCGGCTGGCGCACGGCGGTGCGCGGATTGATGCCGAGCGATAGGGCGGCGTCGACCTCCGCCGGCCGTTCGGCGGGGGGCTTGGCCGGTCGGCGGGCCGGGCCCGTCGAGCCATCGACCGTCTGACCGTCCAGCCCGGGCCGGACGGGCGTACCGAACTGGGTTGGTGGCTGCTGAGGCGGCGGCCCCACCTCCAACCGTGCGCGGAAGACCAACCTCGCGATCGACGCTTGGATGTCCGTCATGAGGTCGACGAACATGTCGTACGCTTCCCGCTTGTACTCGATGAGCGGATCCTTCTGGCCCCAGCCGCGGAAGCCGATGGATGCCTTGAGGTGGTCGAGGTCGTAGAGGTGGTCTTTCCAGCGCTCGTCGATCGTACTGAGGGTGATGTAGCGCAACAGCGATTCGGCGTGCTCCCCAAACTGTCGGACCTGCGTGCCGAACTTCGCTCGAGCGAGCTGGAAGAGGTATTCGTGCAGCGCGTCGACGGAGTCGATGCTGTGCGCGGCTCCTTCCTCGGTCGAAAGCTTGTCGGCCGCGAGAAAGAAGTCGAGCTGGAGGCGATTCCGGAGCTCGACGAGCTCCCAGTCTTCGGGGTGGGAACCCTCGGGGGCTTGCTCCTCGATCAGGCGATCGAGCGTCTTCTCGATCATGTCCCACGCTTCGCCCTTGAGGTCCTCGCCGCCCTCGAGTGCGAAGGTGCGCAGGTCGTAAATGACCTCGCGCTGCTGGTTCATCACATCGTCGTAGTCCAGCAGCCGCTTGCGGGCCTCGAAGTTCTGCATCTCGACCCGCTGCTGCGCGTTCCCGATCGAGCGGGTGATCAGCGAGTGGGTGATGACCTCGCCCTCCTCGGCGCCCATCCTCGTCATGACACCGGCGATGCGCTCCGAACCGAAGAGGCGCATCAGATCGTCTTCCAATGAGAGGAAGAACTGCGAGGCCCCAGGATCACCCTGACGACCGGCGCGGCCCCGAAGCTGTCGATCGATCCGGCGCGATTCGTGGCGCTCGGAGCCGATGATGTGCAGGCCGCCCATGATCTCGTGCGGCTCGCCATCTTCCTCGAAGCTACGCGTTTCCGTCACGCCGGGGCCGAGTTTGATGTCCGTCCCTCGGCCCGCCATGTTCGTGGCGATCGTGACTGCACCGGGCTGACCCGCATTGGCGACGATCTGCGCCTCCCGCCCGTGGTACTTCGCGTTCAGCACCTCGTGTGGGATCCCTGACCGCTTCAGCATCCGCGACAGGGTTTCCGATACGTCCACGCTCACCGTCCCGACGAGGACTGGCAGACCCGCCTCGTTGAGGCGCTGAATCTCGTCGATGATGGCGTTGTACTTCTCGCGCTTGGTGCGGAAGACCAGGTCGTGACGGTCGTCACGGATGACCGGTTGGTTCGTCGGGATCACCATCACGTCGAGACCGTAGATCTGGTGGAACTCGCCCTCCTCGGTCTCGGCGGTGCCGGTCATTCCCGCCAGCTTGTCGTACATCCGGAAGTAGTTCTGGATCGTGACCGTCGCGAGCGTCTGTGTCTCGCCCTTGACGGTCACGTTTTCCTTGGCTTCGACAGCCTGATGCAGCCCGTCGGACCAGCGGCGACCCGGCATCATCCGACCGGTGAATTCATCGACGATGACGATCTGCCCGTCCTGGACGACGTACTGCCCGTCCTTGTGGAACAGGCTGTAGGCCTTGAGGAGTTGATGGATGACGTGAATCATCTCGCTCTTCTCGGCGTACTCGCGTTCGAGCTGCTCCCGTCGCTGCCGTCTCTCCTCGATCGACAGGTCCGGGTCCTCCTCCACCTGATGGACGACCTCCGAGAGGTCGGGAACGATGAAGCCCTCGGGATCGTCGGGGGCGAGGACCTCCAGGCCCTGATCGGTGAGGTGGACGTTGTGCCCCTTCTCGTCCATCGCGAAGAGGAGCTGTTCGTCCAGCTCGTGGAGGCGCTTCTCCCGCATGTACGACGCCTCGACCTTCTGCACCATCTTCTGCAGGCCTGGATCGTCAGCGAAGAGCTTGGCCAACCGGCGGTTCTTCGGGCCTCCGCGCTTGGCGAGAAGCAGCTTTTCACCGACGGCGAACTCGTCGCCCTCCGCGATGGCCTTCTCGGCCTGAGCGATCAGATCACCGATGATGCGGGACTGGCGGCGCGACAGGTCGGCCACCTGCGTGTTGTATCGGCCGTACGCCTGGTTTGTCTCCGACCCGACCGGCCCGGAGATGATCAGGGGCGTCCGCGCTTCGTCGATGAGAACGGAGTCGACCTCATCGAGGATCGCATAGTAGTGCCTTCGCTGGACCCGCTGCTCCAGCGTATGGACCATGTTGTCACGAAGGTAGTCGAAACCGAACTCGTTATTCGTGCCGTAGGTGATGTCGGCGAGGTAGGCCTCGCGTCGGGCGAGCGAGCCGGGATCGTGAAGGTCGATGCAATCGACGGTCAGGCCGAGGTACGTGTAGAGATGGCCCATCCACTCCGAGTCGCGCTGGGCGAGGTAGGAGTTGACCGTCACCAGGTGCGCGCCGCGGCCCGTGAGGGCGTTGAGGTACAACGGCATCGTCGCGACCAGCGTCTTCCCTTCACCGGTCGCCATCTCGGCGACCTTCCCCTCGTGGAGCGCGATACCCCCGATGAGCTGGACATCGTACGGTACCATGTCCCAGGTCAACGTCTGGCCGGTGACGGGGACCTCAGTATCGAGCAACCGCCGGGCGGCCTCCTTCACGGTGGCGTAGGCCTCTGGGAGGACCTCGTTCAGCGTGTCCTGCACGACTCCGTAGAGATCCTTCTCGAGGTCGCCGAGCCGACTCGAGATCTCTTCGCGCTCGCCTGCGCTCTCGGCGTTCCTCCTGCGCTCCCGCAACTCCTCGATCTCCGACTCGAGGGCCTCGGTTCGCTCCCGGAGGATCCCCCGGAACTTCAGGGTCTGGCCCTTGAGCTCGTCCTCCGGGACGTCCCGCAGCCGCGACCAGTGCTCGTTGATCTCGTCGACGATCGGCATCATCCGCTTCACTTCGCGGTCGTGCCGTGTGCCGAAGACGCCTCGTACCAGTTCCTTTAGCATGTCCTTGCCTGCTTCAAAACGTCATCATTCGAGGGCTGCTTCCGCAGGAATGACGACGGGGGTTGGGCCAGTTCGCCGGCCTCCATCTCAGTAGATCCGCTCCCCCTCGATGATCTCCCGGACGGCCTCCGGCACATAATACCGAATCGATAACCCGGCGGCGCATCGCCGGCGGATCTCCGTGCCTGAAATGTCGATCCGACGGATCGGGACGTGCATCCCGGGATACGGACCATCGAGCGGCGAAGTTTCTTCGCCTCGGGCGAACACTCCCAGGGTAGCCAGGCGAACGACCTCCTGCGGCTCGTGCCAGTGATCCAAAGCAGCGAACTGATCGCTACCGAGAAGAAAGAAGATTTCGTCCTCGGGCAGGTTGGCGCGTAGCTCTCGCAGCGTATCGACCGTGTAGGAGGGCCCCTGCCGGCGGAGCTCCCGATCGTCGACCTCGAGACGGGGATCCCCAGCAACCGCCGCGCGGATCATGCTCAGGCGCTGTTCGGCCGTCGCTCCTACCCTGCCTTGCTTGTGGGGCGGATCGGCGGCTGGAACGAGGATGAGCCGGTCCAGTCGCAGTGCCTCGTGCGCCCCGGTTGCGGCGATCAGGTGGCCGTGATGGGGCGGATCGAACGTCCCCCCGAAGACGCCGAGACGCCGTGCCGCCACCTCAGAGGGACGCTCGCAGAGCCTGTGCCTCGTCGCTCTGTGGATACTGGTCGAGGAGGCGCTGCTCCGCTTCCTCCGCGTCTTCCACGTATCCGAGGCGGGTGTACGTCTCGACGAGTTGCTCGAGGGCGGCCGGTGCGAGGGGGGTGTCCCCGTACTGGTCGAGGACCGCCTCAAAGTACACGACCGCCGAATCGAACGCCCGGCGACGGAAGTAGAAGACCCCGTTTTCGTAGATCTTCGTGGCGAGCTTGACCCGCAGTGCGTCGACCTTCGCCTGCGCCTGATCCCCTTCCGTCGTGCCGGCGAAGTTCTCGGCGACGGATTCGCAGTGGAGCAATGCCGAAACGGTGTACTCCTGGTCGAGCGCCGGACGCGGCGAGAGCAGGTCGTACGCCTCGCACGTGCGATAGCGGGCCTCGAGCGCTCGCGGATGGGTGGGATAATCGATCACCAGCCGCTGGAAGTGGGTAGCCGCCGTCGCGTAATCGCGCTTGGTCATGTGGGCGTCCGCCAGCATCATCCGGGCATCTGGAGCTCGAGTATCGCCGAGGTTCTGGGCGATGAAGTACTCGAGCATAGAGATGGCGGGGTCCCAGTTTCCGTTTTCGTAGGCCGTGACCGCCTGCGCGTAGAGATCGTCGGGCGAAAGGGTCGCTAGGTTCGGCTGCCGTGAACCGCAGCCGGCGAGCAGGAGAAGGAGCAAGGCCAGCAGGATCGGATGCCGATAGTGAGCTCGGTGTCGCAGTGTCATCATCCCGTTCTACCCGCCGTTCGCGGGGTGGTTTCTGAGGCAGCCATCTCCAGGTGCCAAGGGTACATCCCCAGGGTGCGCAAGTTCCGTGGAACTGCGCGAACAACGACCGGGTCCGCAGGACCTGCGCCGAAAACCGGCTACTGCCCCGTCGATCTCCCGTACCTGTCTTCCAGACGGATCACGTCGTCGAGCTCCGGTGTGCTCACTTCCAGGATCGTGGCATCCTCGAGGGCTTCAATCCGGTGGACGTCGCCCGGCCGGACGGTGATGCACTGGCCGGGACGCATCTCGAAGTCCTCCCCGTTGAAGTGATAGAGCAGGCGGCCGCTCTGGAGGTACATCGTCTCCTGTTTCCTCTCGTGCTTCTGGAGGCTCAGGGCGTGGCCTTTGTCCACCTCGAGGATTTTCCCCGCGTAGCGGTCCTCGTGGGCATACCAGATCTCGCGGCCCCAGGGTTTGGGGACGATGGTAGGCTCGGAGACCGGAGGGCGATTGGGGGTCATCTTTTGTTTGGTTATCGGCTTCAGAACGCCCTACACGCTCCGAAGCGCGCTTTCATAGACGCGTCGCACGGTCTGCTCGACCTCGCCATCGCACCCTGGGGCCCGGACGAGAATCCCATGCGGCTGGACCGGCTCGACCTTGTTGTATCGGAGCGGTTCGCCGCGGCAATCCGTGACCGTCGCCCCGGCTTCCCGGGCGATGACCTCAGGGGCGCACGTGTCCCACTCCTTGAGGTACGGAACCGGGTGCACGTACAGGTCGCGCTGGTCCTCGGCGATGCGCGAGCACTTGACACCCACGGAGCCGCACGGCACGACGTCACTGATCCCGAGTGCGGCGACGATCTCCTCGATCAGGGGATCGGGGTGCGACCGGGACCCGACGAGCCTCGGCGCCGAGCCCTTGAGCCCATCGCGACGGAGCACTTCACGGGTTCCGGATCGCTCGACCCACGCCCCTTCGCCGGCGATGGCCCCATACATAACGTCCAGGGCCGGAAGATAGACGACGCCGAGGACGGGTCTCCCCTGGATCGCCAACCCGATCATCACCGAGAACTCCCCGTTCTGAGCGAGGAACTCCTTGGTACCGTCCAGGGGATCGACGATCCAGACCCTGGACCGCTCAAGCCGATCTGGAGAGTCCGCCGACTCCTCGGAGAGGATCCCGTCGCCAGCAAAGGCAGAGGTCAAACCCTCGACGATGATCCGGTTGGCAGCGTAATCCGCCTCAGTGACCGGAGAACCTCCTGCCTTCGCGACGGAATCGGTGCTGCCATAAAAATCCAGGACCGCCTGGCCGGCCCGACGGGCGAGATCGGTGGCGGTCGCGAGTTCTCGATGCAATGTCGTCATTGAGTACAACGGGGCTCACACGAAGACGCGAAGGCACGAAGGAAAAAAGACAAAAGAAGGCAAATGACGAAAACAAAAAAAGCCAAACTACCGTGCTGGCTGGCCGGAGCAACCCCTTCGCGGCTTCGCTGCTTCGCGGCTTCGCGTGAACTCCCTCCGCGCCTCCGCGTGAGGTCTTCTGTTCGTTTCAGGGTTTCGTGAAGACGAGAAAGTGCTGCTGGGGCAGGAAATCCTCGGTCCGCACCCACTCGAAGCCGATGGACTCGAGCTCTCGTCGGGCCTGGGCTTCGGTCATCTTGTGGAGGAGCTTGATGGGGACGGTCGGGTCCTCGCCTCGGTACTCGAGCAGCACCAGGGTGCCCCCCGGCCTCAGCGCGTCGAGCATCGCCACACCCATCTCACGAGGGTGGGAGAACTCGTGGTACGCATCGACGATGTAAATCAGGTCGACGGCCCCGGCCGGGAGTCCAGGATCGGTGATCGTGCCCTCGACCGCCTCGACGTTGGTGGAGCCGAGCGCCTCCTGCCGCTGTCGGATGACGTCCAGCATCTCGGGCTGGATGTCGACCGCGAGCACCCGCCCCTCGGGAACCCGTTCCGCGATCGGGAAGGCGAAGTACCCGGTTCCGGCCCCGATGTCCGCGACGACGTCGTCCGAATCGACTGGAAGCCCCTCGATGAAGAGGTCGGTTCGTTCCTCCTGCTCGCGCGTCGGGCGCTCCAGCCAATCCGCGCCCAGGTGCCCCATGACGAGCGAGATCTCCCTACCCATGTAGTACTTGCCCGTCCCATCCGGCGTCGGCGCTCGCTGCTCGTAAACAGCTTCGGCGGCGGTGGGCTGTTGGGCCAGGAGTCGACCCGATGAACCCATCACCAGCACGAGCCACGCAGCTGCAATCGTGAATCTCTTCATGGCTAGCTCCTTGGGATTTTACCGCAGAGGACGCCGAGGTCGCAGAGCACTCGATGACTTTACTCTGCGTCTGCGTTAAAACTTTCGTGGAGGGATGATTCGCCGGACTCTTAGTTCCTCGAGCAGATGTTCGATCAGCTCGTCGGGGCCCGTTGTGCTCGTGTTGAGGTGCATTTCGGGCGACTCGGGTGGCTCGTACGGGCTCGAAACGCCGGTGAACTCGGCGATCTCGCCGGCCAAGGCGCGGCGGTAGAGACCCTTGGGGTCTCGATCGATGCACGTCTGGAGGTCGGCGGCAACATGAACTTCGACGAATCGACCCGCGGGGATCAATGCGCGGGCGCTCTCCCGATCGGCCCGGTAGGGAGAGACGAACGTGCACAGCACGACGTTCCCCTGCTGGTAGAAGAGCCTCGCCACCTCGCCGATGCGGCGGATGTTCTCCTCCCGGTCGGCTGGGGAGAAGCCGAGATCGGAGCAGAGCCCGTGGCGGACCTGATCGCCGTCGAGGAGCATCGTATGAACGCCAGCGTCGAACAGCGCGCGCTCCAGACCGCGGGCAATCGTGCTCTTCCCTGAACCAGACAACCCCGTGAACCACACCACGGCCGCCCGATGCCCGTTGCGGTGCTCCCGCTCTTCCAGACCGATGTTCCACTCCTCCCAGACCGCATTCTCACTCTTGATCGCCCGCTCCGGCCGACTCCCGAGGACCTCGTCCGCGGTGCGCACCTCGTGGCGGATCATGCCTGCCGCCACAGTGACGTTCGTGTGGGGATCGACCAGAACGAAGCCACCCGTTTCACGGTTCCGCTCGTACGGGTCGAAGAAAATCGGTGCGGACGTGGTCAAGGCGATCCGGCCGATGTCGTTCAGCTCGAGCGTGTCCGCCGGAGCCCGATGGAGGGTATCGATGTCGATCCGGTAGAGCAGCTCGGAGACAACCGCCTGCACCTCGCGGGTCGTGTGGCGGAGGAAGTAGTGCGTCGAGCGATCGAGCGGCCTGTCGCTCATCCAGCAGAGAATCGCCTCGAGGCGTGTGCCGACCAGCGGGAGGTTGCGGCTGCGGACGATCATGTCACCGCGGCTGATGTCCAATTCGTCCTCGACACGCAGAACAATCGACTCGCCCGCGGACGCCTCCGGCATCTCCCCATTGACCCCCTCGACCGCCACAACCCGCGTCTGGCCGCCGCCCGGCAGGACGACGACTTCCTCCCCCGGCTGGATCGTGCCGCTCGCAACCCGACCGGCGTATCCCCGATAGTCCTGATCCGGCCGGATCACGTACTGCACGGGGAAGCGGAAGTCGACCAGGTTGCGGCTGGACCCGACGGGGACCGTCTCGAGATGGTGCAGGAGCGTCGAGCCGTCGTACCACGGCGTGTTCTCGCTCTTGGCGGCGACGTTATCACCGCGGAGGGCACTGATCGGCAGGAAAGTCAGATCCTTCACGCCCAGCTTGCTCGCGAAGCCCGTGTACTCGTCGCGGATCTCCTCGAAGACCTCCTCCGAGTAGTCCACCAGATCCATCTTGTTGACGCAGATCACGAGGTGCGGGATCCCGAGTAGCGACGCGATGAAGCCGTGACGCCGACTCTGGGTCAGCACTCCCTTCCGGGCGTCGACCAGCACGATCGCCAGCTCGGCCGTGGATGCCCCGGTCACCATGTTGCGCGTGTACTGGACGTGCCCGGGGGTATCAGCGATGATGAACTTCCGGCGCGGCGTCGCGAAATAGCGATAGGCCACGTCGATCGTGATGTTCTGTTCCCGCTCGGCCCGCAGCCCGTCGGTCAGCAGGGCGAGGTTGACGTAGCCTTCGCCCCGCTGCCGGCTCGCCCGCTCGATCGCCTCCAGCTGATCCTCGAAAATGCTTTTCGTATCGTAAAGCAGCCTCCCGATCAACGTCGACTTCCCATCGTCGACGGATCCGGCGGTCGAGAGCCTCAACAGGTCCATCGTGGGGAAGAGGTCGTGAGGCTCTTCGATGTGAGCGATGCTAGGAGCGGATGTCGGGGTCATTCTTGCGAAAGGTTACCAGTTGCCAGTTACCAGTTGCCAGTAGTTACCGGTAACCGGCAACCGGAAACTGGCAACCGAAGTTCTCAAAAATATCCCTGCCGCTTACGATCCTCCATGGCCGCCTCGGATCGCTTGTCGTCGCTACGGCCACCGCGCTCGGTGACGCGGGCGGCGGCGACTTCCTTGATGATGTCGTCGAGGCTACGCGCGTCGGATTCCCATACGCCGGTGCACGTCATATCCCCGATCGTACGGCAGCGGACGAGGCGGACGCCCACGGGCTCGCCGTCGAGCGCGCGGTTGTGATCTCCCGTGGCCAGCAGCACGCCATCCCGATCGACGACCTCCCGCCGATGGGCGAAGTACAGCGAGGGCAGTGGGATCTCCTCCTGGGCGATATACTGCCAGACGTCCATCTCCGTCCAGTTGCTGAGCGGGAAGACGCGGAAGTGCTCGCCGACCGCCTTTCGGCCGTTGAAGAGGTTCCAGAGCTCGGGCCGCTGCTGTTTCGGATCCCACTGACCGAAGGGGTCTCGATGGCTGAAGAATCGCTCCTTTGCCCGAGCCTTTTCCTCGTCGCGGCGCCCTCCGCCGAACGCGGCGTCGACCTTGAGCTCCCTGAGGGCGTCGAGTAGCGTCGTCGTCTGGAGTGTGTTGCGGCTAGGGTTCGGTCCGGGCTCCTCCTGAACGCGCCCCTGGTCGATCGAGTCCTGGACGTGCCGGACGAGCAGCTCACAGCCGACTTCGTCCACCAGCCAGTCCCGGTACTCGATCGTCTCCGGGAAGTTGTGACCGGTGTCGATGTGCAGGAGTGGGAACGGAAAGCGCGCCGGGCGAAACGCCTTTCGCGCCAGGTGGACCATGACGATCGAGTCCTTCCCCCCCGAAAAGAGCAGCGCCGGCCGCTCGAACTGGGCAGCGGCCTCGCGCATCACGTAGATCGCCTCACTCTCGAGCTGTGAGAGGTGGCTCTGCAAGTATGACGGACCCTTCGTCTCGGATTCCTGCATCGGCGAAGGATCGTAAGCGGTTGCTGGTGTGGCCATATCGAACGGTTGTACAGCTGAAGGATGACAGCGATAGCCCTGGAAATTACCAGGGGTGGGCGGATTCGCCAAATACACGCGCTCCTCGCCAGCTGGTCAGTTCGAATCTACGATTCGGCAGGAGCCATGCTGCCAGGACCTTCGACCGTCCACGGTCGGTTCGCCCAGCCCGCCGTCATGCCGGTCATGCGAGCAGTGGCTCCGGCGGATGTCGATCCACGTCCACGAACGATTCGGGACAAAACGAGTCGTACTCTGCGATCTCTGCGGCTCCGCGGTAGAAAGTAGTTGCCGTGCCAGCGGCCGATCAGAAGGGCCATACCCGCGGCACCACGAGAAGGATCGTGAGAATCACCAGGAGGGTGAGAGGCAACCCTAGGCGGGCGTAGTCGCCGAAACGGTACCCACCCAGGCCGTACACCATGGTGTTGGTCTGGTAGCCGATCGGAGTGAGGAAGCTGGCGGAGGCGGCGACGGCGACGGCGATCGCGAAGGGGCGCGGATCGGCGCCAACCGCCTGTGCGCTGGCGATCGCGATCGGGAAAATGAGCACGGCCGCGGCGTTGTTCGTGATGAGCTCGGTCAGCGCGACGGTCGCGAGAGTCACCGCGAGGAGAACGGCAAACGGGCCCAGGTTGGAGACGCCGGTCACCATCCCCAGGCCGATCAGGCCGGCGAGCCCCGAGCTCTCGATTGCGGCGCCGATTCCGAACGCGGCCGCGATCAGGATGATCACGTCCATATCGACCGCCGAACGAGCCTCCGCCGCACCAATCACCCCGGTCAGGACCATCAGAAGGGCGCCGATGAGCGCGGCATGGAGGATCGGCATGATGCCGAGTCCAGCGATCGCCACCATGCCGATCGTCACGACCATCGCCACGACGGCCTGTCTCGGATGTGCAGGCGGCGTCCCACCAGATCGGGAGACGAGCAGGAAGTCGCGGTGATCTCGCCACCGGTCGGCGAAGCCGCGATCGCTGATGAGGAGCAGCGTGTCCCCCTCCTTCAGCTTGACCGACCCGAGCTTCTCGTTGACACGGACACCGGCGCGGTGGATCGCCAGCACCGCGGCCTGGTAGCGCTGTCGAAAATCCGATTCCTTGAGTGTCCGTCCGACCAGCCCTGACGCCCCGCTCACCGCGGCCTCGAAGAACGCGTGCTCGGTGCCGTTGAAGGCGGTCGTATGTTTCTCCTCCGTCGAAGCGAGCCCCGGCATCGTCTGGAGGTCGCGGATCATGTCGAGGCGGCCGGCGAAGGTGAGCCGATCGTTCCCACGCAACAGGGTCGTCGGGGTCGCGGGGGCGATGGTCTCCCCGCGACGATCGATTTCGACGAGGAAGACGCCCTGCAGATGTCGGAGGCCGCCCTCCTCGACGGAGACGCCGTCCAGCGAACCCCCTTCCTCGACGATCGCCTGGTAGGCGAACTCGCGGATCTCCTCCTGGAGGTGCCGACGTGCCCGGCGGCGGTCGGGGAGGAGGTTCGGAGCAGCGAGGACCAGGATGCCGATCCCGAGCAGGGTCACGGGGATGCCAATCAAGGAGATCTCGAACATCCCAATCGGCGCCATTCCGTGCGCCTCGAGCAGGCCCGAGACGACCAGGTTGGTCGACGTGCCGATCACGGTGATCGTTCCGCCGAGGATCGTGGCGAACGACAGCGGGATCAGGTACCACGACGGCGACCGGTCACGCTTCTCCGCCCAGTCGGCAACCTGTGGCGCGAGCATCGCCACGATCGGCGTGTTGTTGAGGACCGCCGACGCCGCGGCCGTCGGCAGGAGCAGCCGACCCAGGCCACCCCGGACTGACTTCCCATTCCCGAGTGATCCCCGGATGAGCGGCTGCAACGCTCCCGTCTTCTCCACCCCCCGGGCCACGATGAACAGCGCTGCGACCGTAATCGGGGCGGGGTTGGCGAATCCCGAAAGGGCCTCCCCGGTGGTCGTGATCCCGAGAATCAGCAGCAGGACGTTGGCACCCAGAACGGCAACGGCGGGAGGGACGATATCGCGGACGAGGATGACGATCGTGACGATGACCGTGAAGAGTGTGAGCCAGGCTTCGAACGTCATCAGGCAGACACTTCTGTCTGGATGGCGACCTGGGCGTCTGATCGAAAATCCATCTCGTTGAAGGGGATGCGACGCTTCGATCAGTTTCAGAGTCGGTCGATCGCAAGCAGGATCGTTAACGTGGTGCCGATGACGGACAGTGAGCGCGTCAGGAACTGGTTCACGTTGAATCCTGCGGCGTTCGCGGGCTTAGCGGGCACGTGGACATTGCTGCCGGGGCTGGGCGTCGGTTCGCGCCGGAACACCAAGGTTCGGCGAACCAACTCACGCGCTCCGTTCTGATGGGTCACCGTGGCCCGACCCGGATCCGCATCGGGAAGGTAGCCTCCCGCACGACGGATGTAGTAGTCGAGATCCTCGCCCGGAACGTACAGCACCCGCGTTTCGAAGCCGATCGCACCCGTAACGAGCACGGTAGGATCGTACGCGGGCACGTGAATGCTGTCGCCCGCCTCGAGCACGATGTTGAAACGACTGTCAGGATCCTGAATCGCGAGACGAGCATCGGTCGCGACCAGGTTGCCCTCTCGAGTCAGCCTCGCACCCGCCAAGTTGGCCTGAGGGGTCACCCCTCCGGCTCGTTCGAGAACGTCGGTCAGATGCTCCTGCCGGGTTTGCAGGACGTAGCCCCCCGGACCCAGCACTTGCCCACTCACCTGGACGAGGTTCAATGCCTCGTATCCGGCGGCCTTCCGGATGAAGACCCGATCATCGTGCTGCAGGACGACCTCATCGGCGTGGGGCACCCACACGGGAATCTGCTGCTGGTCGTTCTGAGGGGGAGGCGGGAGTCTGGCGCCAGTGAATCCGTTCAGATCGTCGGCGCTGTCGGAACCGAGGGCGACCCGGATCGAGTACGACGTCGTGTCCGTGCGCTGGGAGCTGTCGACCCGTCGCGAAACCTCGGCCTCGACGATATTCGCCCCCCGGACGAACCCCCCGGACGCAAGGACCAGGTCCCGAACCGTCATCCCCGCAGGGAGCGCATACTGGCCGGGATTCCGGACGAACCCCTCGATCGTGACCGTGCTCGCGTTGACCAGCTCCTCCCGGGTGAAGATCACCACCGAGTCCCGATCCGCCAGCGTCACGTCCCCCAAGGGATTGCCCGTCGCATCCGCGAGCAGCGGAGTGCGTACCAGCGTCCGGGTGTTGTCGTCTGTGCTGAGCCTGTGGATGTGGGCGCGCGGCGTGTAGGCCTCGTCGTCGAGACCCTCGGCGCGTTCGATCAGGTCCCAGATCGTCATTCCCGGAGTCCACTCGTAGACCCCGGGACGCCGTATCCCGCCGGTCACAATGAGCCGATTCCGACGTTCCTCCGACACGCTGAACACCTCGACAATATCACCATCACGGAGCGGGATGGGGTCACCGCCTGGGTCGAAGACCTGTTGGACGTCGACGTCGACGAGCACCCGGTCTACACCGCCACCCAGGGCGCCGGGTGGAACGATCCGATCGATCTGAACCCTCCGGAGCAGTGCCTGTGCTTCCATCCGTCCCGCGAAGCCGAGCAGGTCTCGTAGCCCCTCCTGCTCCTGCAGTTCGAAGAGCGCCGACCGGCGGACGGCACCCCGGATCCCGACCTGCGGACCGATGACCGGGACGAAGACGATGTCCCCCTGCTCGAGACGGATATCGGCCTTGCTGTCGCCCCGAATCAAGTAGTCGTACAGATCGACTTCACGCATCACCTCGCCGCCGCGCCGTACTTCGATGTGGCGGAACGACCCGTTCGGATTGGGACCGCGAGCCGCGTACAACGCGCTGAACACCGTGGCCGTTCCGGGAACCTGGTAGGCACCCGGCCGTTCGACTTCACCAACCACGAAGACCTGATTCGACCGAAGCTGCCCGAGGGTCGCCTGGAATTGCGTCGTCGCCGACGGACCGGGCCGAACGCCGGAATAGACGTCGCCGAGTCGGTCGTAGAGCCGATCCTCCAGATCCCTCAAAGTGAGCCCATTCACCGCCACCGGGCCGACGTCGGGGATGAAGATGTACCCCTCTCGGGTAACCTCGAGGGTGTGGGCGGCCTCCACATCGCCGCTCAGGATCAAGAACAACTGGTCTCCGGGGCCCAACCTGTAGCCCGGATCGACGGGACCGGTGGTGACCGGTTGAAACTGGGTCGTCACACGGAAGAACAACTCCCGGCCGAAGATCGGAAGCTCACCGGGAGCCAGGGAGTCGACCGCGACGGAATCAAGCGCGAGCGAATCAAGCGCCAAGGAGTCCATCGGCAGAGTATCCGACATCATGAAGCCGCCGGGTCTCGCTGACCGCAGCACAACGCCGATCTCCGACAGCGTTGCGGTCAGCTCGGTGGGCGCCTGTCCAGGAGGGATCGCCTGACCGCCGCTCTCGACGATGTCATAGTACTGATCGACGAGCCCAGGGTCGTACCCGAGCGCCTGGAGGCGGGACCGTACCTGCGACCGCGTGAGCCCGGACTCGAGCAACGCGTCCACGATGTCCTGGTGGGTGGGGCTCTGCCCGACGATCGCCGCGGCCTCGGGGGGAAGCTGCTCAGGAAGCTGGTCAGGAACCTGAGCTGTGGCACCACCGGCGACGCCCGTCCCGGTACCGGCAAGGGCTACTGCCAGCAACCACGACTTCGCACGAGACAGGAGACGGCGAGTCGAGCTGTGACTCTTACGCATCGAAGTCCATGGAACACGACTGAGGGGTGCCGGACGGCCGCCGAACGGCGACACGCCGACGCAGCGAGCTTCATCCGATCGATCGACGGACCCCGCCGACGGATAGTATTGCCAACCATGGCGGTTCGCCACCTCTGGAGCCTGGCGGTAGGCGAGCGCAAGCATCGCGGGGCCACCGACTCACCGGCCGCGACGGAGGAGGTTACGGTACCACGGGGACCTCTCCGTTCTCTTGAGGGGCGTGACCGGCACCGGCAGCTCGCCCTCGAGAAGACGTCCGGGGTTCGCCTCCATCAGGAGGTGCGCCTGCTCCTCACCCCCGCTCTCCTCCAGCTTCACCCGTGCCTCCGTGATCGAGCATCGCCCCCGCGCATGATAGTCGCTGGAAAGAAAGTCAGCGCAGCCCTCCCCCAGCAGCCGCCATGCCCTGGCGCACGCCTGCGGGCCGTAGCGGCCCACGATGGAGCCGCAATTCAACTGAAGGAACGCTCCTGCGCGCCGCCACCCCTCCACCAGACGCAGCTCGTCCACCTCGGCGTACCGCTCGGGATGAGCGATCACGGGGATCCAACCATTCATCTTCAATCGGAAAATCGCGTCAACGCTGTTCGGAGGAATCCCCGAATGCGAGAACTCGATCAGAACGAAGGCGGTGCCGGCCAGGCGGGTCCGCGGGTCCGACAAATCCGGCGTCGGAATGTCCAACATCAGCTCGAGCCCGCGCTCCACTCGCAGCTCGGGAAAATTGACTGCCGCCATCCCCTTCAACTTCTCCCACGCCGGGTCGATCCTCCCGAGAAATGCGTCGAGCTCGTCGCTCGAGGTTGTGTGTGCGCCATTGCCGTGAGGTGTCGTGATCACGCCTCGCACCCCCTGGGCATGCATCGTCTCGAGGGCCGCACGGGCCTCTTCCAGGCCGGCGGCACCGTCATCGACTCCCGGGATCAAATGGTTATGTATATCGATCATAGAAACCGGCGTCTCTCATCTGCATGCACATCCTCGACATATCGTTCTTCTTACCGCCAGCGACCGAATCCCACGCGAGCAACGAGAACTATGTACGCTCTTCCACTGCCCGGGGATCGTCGGAACTGGTGAAAGGACTTGTCATCCCGAACCCCTCGGCTACGCTCGGGGCAGGCTCCGTGAGGGATCCGCAGTTGGCCCACGCGCAGAGAACTGCGGATTCCTCGCTCCGCTCGGAACGACATTGGCTTGACTTTCTCCCCAGGCTCAGAGAGCGCAGAGGCCCGCCGTGAAGGACGACGTAGAGGTGGGCTATGGTGGTTCCGACAGCGTGATCCGCGACATTTAATCGGGAGTTGGATTCGCTAGGAGGCGTGGGTCGAGCTGGAACGACTCTTGGCTGAGAACCTGTACCTGTGCGAAACGCACATGCGCAGGATTCAGTAAGACGTTGGCTTCCTGCGGCACAATTACCGACGGCACCGCGAGGGCGAGGCTTCGTTCGCTCTCGATCCATTCGTCGCCGATGGCTCGGGTGACACGGAGATCATCGCGCCAGCCACCCGGAAGGTCGTTCGGCTCCAGCTTCTCGAGCGACGCATTAGGAAACTCGACGGCGCATGCAACGAGGTTGCGTGGGAGATCGAGCGAATCGAGATGAACCAACAGTTCGACTAGCGCCAACGACAAGTGAGTGGAGGCGTAGACTACGGACAGCCCAATCGAGTTCCAGCGGCCGCCACGGAGTGCCGCCCCCTCGCCCGTCAGCGGCGGGTGAAGCGACGTCGCCAGCCGCCAGACGCGCATGCCTTAGCTATAAACGCCGTAGGCGATCCGCGTCAGAATCGTCTCGACAAGCTGTGCGCCGCTCCCGCTCCTGAGCAGCGAGAGTGGCGTTGCATCATCCAGAACGCGATTCGACCTGCGCAGCCAGCGGTTCGCCTTCACGCGTTCACCGAAGACTTCATGCGCAAATGCGATCGTCCCAGCCGCACGCGCCACCCGGTCCGATAGCTCGGAGGAGAGCCGCGACCGCCCTCGCGCATGCGAGACGGTGCGACGGGGTATGATCTCGTCCAACTCGGCCGGACTCAAGTCGCCGAGGTCGACTAGCCGGTCGATCGCTGATGCGGGCAGACCCTGCTGTACGAGGTGGACGAAGTCGATCTCACTCTCGACTTCCTTGCCCAACACCGCCGCCCCGCCCAGCGCCTCGGCCGTCTCGATTCCGCCCATAGCTTGCTTCCGTGGTTTGGCAATCTGCCCAATCATAACCGCAATCCGCACAAGACGCTATTGGGACTCCGTGCGATGGACTCGGATTTCATGCGTCTACCCGAGTCGTCGCCCGCGGATCGACGCAAAACGATTGGCCCACCACAGGCGCGTCGGAAAGGCGATGGCGAAGAGTCTCAACGTATTGACTGCGGGATTGGTGTAGCGCTATTGTAGATATATTGTAGCACCTTCGCGGAGGATCGAATGCTCCGAATGGTCTCTATGCGCGATCTGCGGAACACCCCCGGTCGCTTCTGGAAGACATTGAAGCGGGAGGGGGCGGTGGTGCTGGCCGTCAACGGTGTCCCGAAGGCGGTAGTCCTGAGTGTTCCGGACGGCGATCTCGAGACCGTGGTGAAGCTCGCGACGCGTGTGCGGGCCCAGCAGGCGACGGAGGCCGCTCGGCGGATCAGCAGGGAGCGGGGCACGGATCGCCTGACTCTGGAAGAGATCGACCAGGAGGTCCGGGAAGCTCGGCGTGCGCTGCGCGAGGGCGCGGAGGACGAATAGCGCGCGCCCGGTTGCGCTGACTTCGGCAAGCATGCGGCGGCTAGTGCTAGTGCTGGACACCAACGTGCTGGTATCGGGCAACTTGTCGCGCCTCGGCCCGCCGGGGCGGATCGTCGATCTTCTGAACGACGGAGCTCTCGTTCCGCTCTACGACAGCCGGATCCTCGCGGAATACGAGACAGTGCTGTGTCGGCCGCGTTTCCGTTTCACCGAGGCAGTCGTTGCGGCTGTCATGGAGAACATTCGGCTGAGCGGCATCGCGACGACCGCACGCCGGTTGCCGGGTGTCATGTTGCCGGATTCGACCGACCTGCCGTTTCTCGAAGTGGCAGCAGCCGGCGCGGCGGACTACCTCGTTACCGGCAATACGTCACACTATATCCCGACACACGGCTCGCATTCGGTTGCGGTCGTTTCGCCGCGGCAGTATGTCGATCGGCTCGATCAAGAAAGCGAGCGTCGCTAATGGGTTGTAGCTAATACATGTAACGAGGTTCACCGTCCCCCTCAGCCCACCCGGAACTACGTTGAAGCCCGAGCCGAGAAGGCCAGTTCTGCTGCCCCACGAGGGGCCAAGGAGGGTTGTTGCGGACTCCGAGCACGGCGCCGGCCGTGGGTCTCGCGGGGAATCCGGTGGGCGGTGCGCCTTCTGCCAGAACTATGTACGCTCTGCCACTGGCCCGGGGATCGTCGGAACTACAACTACAAAATCTACCACAGAGGCTCAGAGAGCGCAGAGGACCGCAATGAAGGACGACGTAGAGGTGGGCAAACAAGGAAGAACGCCGGAGGAAACGTCGGCCGAAGGCCGACCTATGCCCTACGCAACTTTCGGGACTCGTCCGGAAGTTGGGGCGCCTGCGGCGCAGCCGGGTCCACCTTCTGGAAGGCGCGAGCCCGTTCCCGTTCCGAAAAAACCGAAGAAATACCATATCGAAAAAAGTTTGACGATGTCGGCCGACCTATGCCTTATAGTAGTCGGCATAGTAGTGGCCTCCGTGTCTTTCGACCTTCGAGTCGGGGTCGTTGAGCACCGCACCCACCACTCGTGCGTCTACGGCATGGAGCTGCTGGAGCGCGAACTGTGCTTGATCGCGGTCGGTGAAGCCGGCGCGCACGACGAGCAACACCCCGTCTGCCCCTCGGCTGACGACGAGCGAGTCGGCGGCGACCAGCAGCGGGGGGGTGTCCAGGAGGACCATGTCGAAATCCCTGCCGAGCTCCTCGAGGACCTCCTGCATCCGCTTGCCACCCAGCAGTTCAACCGGGTTGGGAGGAAGGGTGCCGGCGGTCACGATCTTCAGCCCCGGGACCGTGGTGTCGTGCAGTACGCCCTCGATGTCTGCGTGCCCCAGGACGAGTTGGGTTAGCCCGGGCTCTCGCGCCAGGTCGAAGAGTTCATGAAGCCGAGCTTTCCGCAAATCGCAATCGACGATGAGCACCCGCAGCCCCTGCTGCGCGAACGCCACCCCCAGATTGGCGACGGTGGTTGTCTTCCCTTCCGCGGGCGCGGAGCTCGTCACGACCACCCTGTGAAGTGTTTGCACCGCCTGCGAAAAGATCAGGTTGGTGCGCAACGTCCGATAGGCCTCTGAGGCGGAGGACTTGAGCTCGCTCACCGTAATGAGCTCTCGGAGCTCTCCCGTCACCGGGGTGTGGCCATTCCCGGTGGGTGGAAGTATCCAGGTAGGGAGCCGCAATCGCCGCTCGAGTTGCGTGCGAGACGCGAAGCTGGGGATCACGGCCAGGTTTGTGATATGCAGTCCCTCGAGATCCTGCTTGCCCCGAATCGAAGTGTTCAGGTTTTCGATCAGGAAGGCGCCGCCGCTCCCGAGCATCAGCCCGAGCACGAGGGCAAGCGCCAGCATGCTCGCCCGCCTACCTGGGAGGGGGTCCCTCGGAATCGTGGCGAGGTCCATCACTTCCACCTGCCCGGCCTCGACGGCTTCCGCGATACGAGCCCGCTGATACTCCTCTCGTAGTTGGTCAGTCACCTTGCTGATCCCCTCGACCTGCTGTACCAGCCGCACCTCTTCCGCACCGCTGACTGGAAGGGCCTGCAGCTCCGCCAGGTTGCGGGCTCGCAAGTCATCGAGCGCCGCGACCCGCGCGTCCAGCACCTCGGCATGGCTCTCGACCGCCGCGACCAGCCGTGTCCGCGTCGAGTCGATCATCAGGTTCAGACGCTGGACATCGGGATTGCTCGGTGCGTTCCCCCAGTCGCCGGTGGTCAACGAGTCGCGTGAGATCTCGAGGCGGGCGACCTGCGCAAACAGCGCGGCTACTACGGGGTTCTGTGCCACGCCCGGATTCGAGATCAGCGACCCCAACCGGCTTCCCGCCCAATCCTGATTCAGCAGCCCGGTCAGAAGTGAGCGGAGCACGCGGCGGTCGGCATCCAGCTCCTCCCGTCGTACATCCAGCTCCATCAGTCCGACCTGCTGTGCGGCCAGCTTCTCCTGCGAGCTGGCCACCCCCTCCCGGCGCTGGAACTCAGTCAAGGCGAGCTGCGCGAGGGCGAGCGCGGAATCGGTCTGGGTGAGTTGCTCTTCGAGGAAGATCCGCCGTCGGCGTGCCTGCTGCTGAGCGGTGCTGGCGCTCGTTTCCCGGAACACGTCTACCGTCGTGTTCACGATTCGCTGCGCCCACCCCTGATCCGGGTCGGTATACGTGACGTCGATCACGTTCGTCGCTTCGCGAACGGTTGCGTTGAGGTTCTCGTGGAATCGGTCGATGGCCTCCTCACGGGGGAGCACCGCCAGCTCTGCCACCTCGATCCCTTCCGGCGGCGCGGGCATAGCGAAACGCACGTTGGCGTTGCCGATCGGTTCCCCGTACGCCGCCCGTGTCTCG